>QNDR01000093.1 GCA_003646025.1 Candidatus Fermentibacterota bacterium | reverse complement strand
TGGAGCTGGGCGGTAAGAACACTGGGAGACGGATTGCCCGGTGAATCAATGGGAGAAGTTCCGCACGAAACAACAACCAGCAAACCCACCACAGCAAAAGCCAAAAGCGACCTGTAACTCATCCGCACCAGCTCCATTCAAAAACTACCTGTTTTAAATCCTCCCGGAATCCATATCCGCTGCCCCGCCTCCGCCAACTGGAAGGGCAGGAGCTTCCCCACCATGCAGTACGAATATATCAAAGAACTGCTGGAGGAGTCTTCTTTCGTCGTCGCCAAAAATCATTCTGTACTCAGGCGATTCTGACATAACAACAAGTTGTTCCGCGGTGCAGATATCTCTGACCATCCATTCAGAGCTGGCAAACGCAGCACTGTAACTCAGGGTTCCATCGGGAAGCCAGTCTCCGTCATAGCTTCTGGCCTGCTCCGCTATGAACGGGAATGAAGTTCGGTTTGCAACTATAGTTACAAGGTTTGTTCCTGTAACCACCGGCATCACGCTTCTGCCTGCGGAGGAAGAACGGGAACCTCCCACCAGAGCTGATTCTCCTTCGTCTGAATCAAGAATGTAAGACTGCATTCTGCAGTCGAATTCAAGCTGAAAATCCTCAGTTACAGAACCGTCAGAACCTGTAATACTGGTCATTACCGGCCTTATTTCAAACGCAACACCGTCTGTCTCGGTTTTGCAGCCAAACAGGGTGTAACGGGTCCAGTTGTCACACTCTTCAATAAGCACGGAGCCTCCACCGACCAGTGCCCTTCTGGTAGTAACAGTGTCTGGTTCAGTTGATGGTGCCGTTATGTGATCAGGGTCTGAATGCACGTACACTGTATCAGGTGGTTGCGAACTGCCCGCGCTCCCCTCAGAGTGAGTGGAATAGTCGTATACATTCACAGTACACGCACCGACTGCAAGAATCAGCACAGTTGACAAAATCATTAAAACTCTGTTTTTCATAAAGGTCTCCTTTCACATGTATCATACCTCTCCAGGCGCAGGAGTGTTCCATCACTGGACATGGGATGTTAGACAGATGAAGACTATATTTGTCATGCGGAAGGGGGTACCGTGAATACAATTTCTGTAACACTGCTGTTACTGACCGCTGCTGTCTTCTTTCAGGACGACTTCAACGACGGAAACGCCGACGGATGGTACACCGTAGGACCATCAAACTACCAGGTTCAGAACGGGTGGTATAATTTCAGCGGAGGTGGTGCTGTAAACGATGCCACATCCTACAGAGGTGACGCAGGCGAACAGATGAGCACTGCGGACTACTCCATGCTCACCGATGTGATTGTTGATGTGGGAATTTTCGGCGGGATGATGGTGCGTTACTCTGAAGACGGCCTCTACAACATGATGCTGGTTCTAAGTGTTCCCCATCAGGCTCTCAGGCTTTACAGGTGGCACTGGTCTTCAATAGAGCTTCTTGATTCGTACTCTTTTTCTGTTCAAACCGGTACTGCATACACGGCAAGATTTCAGTGCAGTGGAAACAGTTTTACCGGAAAAGCATGGCCGCAGGGAGAGGCAGAGCCGGAGAACTGGTTTGTATCCGCAACGGATACCCTTACGCGCAGCGGTTCAGCGGCGCTGTTCTGTGCCGGAACATCAAAGCAGTTCACAGATGTGTACATGAGCTGCTTCTTCGACAATGTAACAGTTGAAACCCCGGAGCCATGGGCGCTCTCACAGACGACATGGGCGGGAATAAAAAATAACGGCAGCCATTAACAGAACCTGCCGGCTACTTACCGTTTCCCCACTGAAGCAGATACAGGTTGTAGTAGATCCCCCGCTTCGCAAGAAGTTCCTGATGGGTTCCCCGCTCAAGGATCCTTCCTGCATCAATAACCAGAATTTCATCACACTTCTGAATTGTTGAAAGCCTGTGGGCAACGATAATACTGGTTCTACCCTCCATCAGGGTATCAATGGCCCTCTGGATAAGCTGCTCTGTTGTGGGGTCAACGTT
Organism: Candidatus Fermentibacterota bacterium; assembly: GCA_003646025.1. Classification (GTDB taxonomy): domain Bacteria; phylum Fermentibacterota; class Fermentibacteria; order Fermentibacterales; family JCC-6; genus Sabulitectum. The sequence continues at coordinate 8,594 of QNDR01000093.1, read as the reverse complement.
GCTTGTGGCCTCGTCAAGAATCAGTATTCTTGGATCGTGGGCCAGGGCTCTGGCGAAACAGATCAGCTGTTTCTGACCGGTGGAGAGTGTGGCTCCTCTTTCTGCCATAACAGTATCAAAACCGTGGGGGAGCTTGTCTATGAACTCGGTTGCCTGAACCATGTCAGCCGCCCTGCGTACCTCTTCCATGGAAAGGTTACTGCTCAGTCTTATGTTGTCCGCCACAGATCTGCTGAAGATAAAGGCATCCTGAAGCACAATGGAGGTATTGTTCTTCAGAGTGTCAACTGAATGATCTCTGATGTCTGTACCGTCCAGCAGTATTCTTCCGGAATCAACATCCCAGAATCTTGTCATGAGGCTGATAATGGAAGACTTACCGGCTCCGGTAGGACCCACAAGGGCAATGCTCTTCCCCGGAGCGATTGAAAAACTTATATCCCTCAGAACAGGTGTATCCTCTTCGTACCTGAAGTCGACCTTTTCAAAAGCAACTTCACCTTTAAGCTTAAGCGGCGGCAGAGCATCGGGAGACTGGGTTACCTCCGGTTCGGTGTCGAGAATGTTGAAGATCCTTTCGCTGGAAGCCATTGCACTCTGCATGATGTTGTACTTTTCACTCATGTCGGAGATCGGTCTGAACATCTGCCGCACATAACTGATGAATGCAACAAGGGCACCTATTGTGAGCGCGCCTGAAATGGCACTGAGACCACCGTATATCAGAACGATTGCGGTACCAACCTGAGCAACTACCTCTATCAGCGGACGGAAAACGCCGAACACGTAAAGCTGTTTCATGCTGATCTTGTAGTAGTTGTCGTTCACCTCCAGGTACTGTTGTTTTCTGGCCTTCTCCTGCCTGAATATCTGTATTACCTTCACGCCTGAAATGTCTTCAGCTATGGTTGAATTCAACTCTGCCAGATGCTTTCTGACTTTGCGGTATATGGTCCTTGTTTTTCTTCTGAACAGAATGGAGATAAAGGTAAACACAGGAAGAACGGAAAGGGAGATAAGGGCCAGCTTCCAGTCCATGAGCAGCAGAATAGTAATGGTCCCGGCTACAAGGAGAAAATCCTTCACCAGGTTAACAAGAACTGCGCTGAACATCTCGTTCAACGCCTCAACATCGTTGGAAACCCTGGTAACCAGCCTGCCCACAGGGTTTTTGCTGAAAAAGTTAAGGCTCAGGGTCTGAATATGGTTAAAAAGTTCCGTTCGCACATCGTACATTGAACGCTGCCCGGCTACAACAAGAGTCATTACATGGCCGTACCCTGCTAAAATACTTACCAGAAGAAGACCCATGAAAACAAGAGCAAGCCTGGTAATTCCCGCAACATCCTTACCGCGTATACTCATCAGTTTGTCCGGTGGTACTTTGCCCAGATCCTTCTCTGGAACAAGCCAGTAATCACCCTGAATGCGACCTGTTTCCGCTTCGTATCTGTCTGCCGGGAACAGATAGTAAGTCTCCTGCGCAAGGTGTCCGCCTGATGAGATAAGGTAAGAAACAGCAGGATCCATCCCGTCCATTGAAGCTTTCCTGATGAGAAGTGAATCAGGGGAAAGAAAAACAAAATCACCCTCTGCAGGCTCAAGATTGAAAAGGCTGTCACAGGCGGCAGGTGTATCGGTGTACACCTGGTACAGCCTGGCCAGGTACTTGTCTATTCCCTGTTTTGTCACGTATGGAAGAAGCAGCTCCACGCTGGAGGATATCAGCATAAAGAACATTGCAAGGAATATCAGCCTGCGGTGTGGTCTCACATAGTGAAGCAGCCGCTTTACAAGCTTTGAGTCGTATCCCTTTCCTTCAATGGTATCATCGGCGAATGAACTGTTTCCGTGGGGAGGCATCAGCGGTCACCTCCTTCAGTTCTTTTTTCAACTTCTTCCTCAAGCTGCTGCATTCTGTAAAGCTCGGAATAGTAACCGTCTTTCCCCAGAAGCTCCGTGTGAGTTCCTTTCTCAACAAGTTTTCCGTGGTCAAGCACAAGAATAAGGTCGGCGTGCTGAACTGTGCTTATTCTGTGTGCAATAAGAATGTTTGTGAGACCGGAAATTTCTTTCTTCAGCTTCTCAAGAATCGCGGATTCCGTTTCCGTATCGATGGCACTCAGCGAGTCATCAAGCACAAGTATGGACGGGGAGACAGCAAGTGCTCTGGCTATGGCAATTCTCTGTTTCTGACCGCCGGACAGCGTGATGCCCCTCTCGCCTACCATGGTTTCATACCCCTGTGAAAAACCTTCGATCTCAGAATGAATTTCTGCAAGTTCCGCCAGATGTTTTACCGTCTCCAGTGGAAGGCTGTCGACTCCGAACGAAATGTTGTCAGCAATGGAAAGGGCAAACAGGAAAGTCTCCTGCGGTACGTAACCGAACAGGCCGCGAACCTTGCTCAGCTCACGCTGCCTTACATCAACACCGTCTAAAAAAACTGTTCCGGCAGGGGGATCGTAGAGACGCATAAGAAGTTCCACAAGTGTGGTTTTCCCGCTGCCTGTTCTGCCTACTATTCCCACCGTTGACGAGGCGGGAATACTGAATGAAATATCACTCAGCACTTCCGCGTCGGTTCCGGGATATGTGTACGAAAGTCCTTTTACCTCAATGGCAGGTTCTGGCTGATCCGAAACAGGGCCGTCTGCAATGGCCGGCTTTATGTTCATTATCTTCTCAAGCCTGCCCATGCTTGCGGCACCGCGCTGAAGAAGGTTAACCACCCAGCCAATTGCCATCATAGGCCATGTGAGCATGGCAAGGTAGCTTGAAAAAGCCACAAACTGCCCCAGAGAAATTGACCCTCCAATAACAGCCCGCCCGCCGACCATGAGCAGAATAGAGCTGCTCATCATGGCAAGACCCATAACAAGAGGCTGCATGAAGCCCCATATACGGGTAAGCCTGATGTTCTCATGAACGCACTTTCCGGCTTTCTCGGAAAGGAGTTTTCTCTCAGACTGCTCATCACCGTACGCCTTGATAACCCTTATGCCTGAAAATGACTCCTGTGTTTTTTCAGTGAGCCCGCTGAATGCCTTCTGAACAGATTCAAACCGGTCATGAAGCATTCTGCCGAATCTGGTAACAAGAAGCGTTATAAAGGGCAGTGGAATCATGGTTATCAGAGTAAGCCGCCAGTCTATAAGAAGAAGCATGATAACACTGGCCACGCTCATGAAAAGAGCATCAAAGGAGGCGATGGTTGCCATACCCGCAGCCATTCTCACAGCGTTTATATCGTTGGTGGCGTGGGCCATCAGGTCGCCCACCTTTGTTTTGTCATAGTACTGGGCGGGTAGTTTCTGAAGATGGCTGTAGAATTCGGCCCTCAGGTCTCTTTCAAGCCTGCGGCTGGCTCCAACAATAAAGATCCTCCAGAAAAACCTGAAAAAAGCCATTCCCAGAGCTATGGCTACAATGGAAAAACCCATGCGCCACACCAATGTGGAATCCGCTGTTCCCCGGGCAAGAGCGTCTATGAGCTTTCTAAATATCTGAGGAACAAGCAGCTGCAGACCATCCACACCTATCAGTGCGACAACACCACCGAGCAAAGCTTTTTTGTGTTTGAATATCCGAGAATAAAGATTCTTTAAACTCGACCTGTCAAGCTTTGGACCTCTGCCTTTTGCTCCAGCCAAACAGCACCCCCGGAATGAATTTTGAACCACAAATATAGAGCAGACTTTCAGAGAGTGTTAATTTGAGAAGTGAAAACACAACGATTTCCGGGAAAACCATACCTCCCCGGAACCTCTGTGGATGTTTGACCAGGCTTGTCTCGCGCAGTATGGTTAGTTTTTAACTGAGAATCTATTTGGTGAGCGGGTAATGAGATTGCGTAAAACCCACTATCCTGTTGATCAGTCACTTCCAGGTGGAGTTTTGCACAGGAGGATGCGCGTACTGCTCCCCCTGAAGATTTGTTGTCTTGTAAAGTTTCAGGGTTCCTCGTATGAGTTCGTAGAAAATCAGAAAGTGAGAAGGGATAGAGGCAATACATGCTCAACTCCATGTGGAAAGCGTACATAGATGGCGTAGGTGCGGGAGTCTTTCTCATTTTTCTGGGTGCCCGTCTGGATCTCTGGCGACATCGGCCAGAACGACTCGCCAACCTGTGGCTGGCTGCGGCAGCTTTGTCCGCGCTGATAGTCAATTTCACAGGTGTGCTTTCCAGAACAACTGGTATCAGCGGGCATCCCATTGTTGGCATACTCAATTACATAGGTGTGGCGGGGGTCGTGGTAAGCCTTCTGGAACTGGTATTCAGCCTTGCGGAAACCACTCCACCCCGACTGATACGAGGCCTGGAATTTTTATTGCTTCCACTCACGGTATTTAGAATAACACATAATGCCGTGATGATCATCGTGGCGTTATTGCTTCTTGCAACACTGTTCAAGGCTGTTAAGTCTGCCCGCAAAGGAGACGCCGATGCCAGAGTGGTGTTGTGGGGATTGGCGGTACTGCTGATCTGTCTCGTATCTGACACAGTAAATGAACTGGGGTTGGTAAATGTCCCCTATTTTCTCCCGGTGCTGGGTTTCATTGTTTTCTTTCTTCTGGCCACCCATGCTATTAACTGTCATCTGGCAAGGGAAGAATCCGCTGCACGCACGGATCCTCTAACCGGATTGCTCAACCGCCGCGGTTTCCTTGAACTGAGCCGGCTGGTTGTCTCCATGGCTGAACGTTCCGCCAGATCCTTCTCCGTCATCATGATCGATCTGGATCATTTCAAGCGCGTTAACGATAAATTTGGCCACGCCATGGGTGACCGCGTGCTGCAGGAGATATCATCGATACTGCTGCGTAGAGTTCGAAACCAGGACATACTGGCACGCTGGGGTGGCGAGGAAGTCATCATTCTGCTTCCCGATACCGGCGTGGACGGAGCCAACGCCCTTGGTGAAAAAATACGGTCTTCAGTTGAAGAGCTGGAGACCTGGTATGGCGCCACGCCAATCTGCGTAACCCTCTCTGTCGGAATTTCCGAGTACCACAGAGGAGAACCGTTGACAGACACCATACAGCGTGCTGATAACGCTCTGTACCGCGCAAAGTCCTCCGGTCGAAACCGGGTGGAATACCTGGCGTTCACAGACGACACCACCGGCACCGGTGATCTCATCAAGTAACCATGGCTCAGTGAGTTGCTTCATCAGGTGTAAGGCCGAACCGGAAGAACGGTTAATCCCCGGCTGAGTAAAAAACCACGCCTCTTCTCTTTATGTGACTTCTCAATTCTTCATTGTCGATATGATCATAAATAGAAATATCAAAAGTATACGGCAGCATCAGATGGTCCAGACCGAGAGAAATGCGATTAAGCATATGCAAGTCCAGCCCGGTTCCCTTGAGTGTAATGTCAATGTCTGAACCATTTCTGAAGTTACCCATAGCTCTTGAACCATACAGCACAACCTCTTCAACAACGGGAAAGTTGCGAAACACCTTCACTATTTCAGCAATTACATCATCAGACAGACCATACTGACTCATGTCAGAGACTGCTCAATTTTTTTTCCAGCCGACAAAACAACTGATAGTATTGAGAAGTCACAGCAGTACAAATCTCTCTGGCAGTTTTTTCGTTGTAGGTATGAGAGGTTTTGTTCCTGCTCTTCAGCATATCCATCCATCCATCACCATCTTGGATCAATTCCAGCTGAAATGCCTTTCGAATGACATCACGGGACCCATAGATATCACTCTGACCGCTGTATTCCAGGAAGTCTTTCAGCGTTTTCCACGCAAGTTCAAATGTGTATTCAAACGATTTGATAAGACCCTGCTCTTCAAGCTCGGACAGGTTCCCCTTTTCTATAAACCGGGCCATCTGATTCAAAGCTTTCAGGTAGTTTCCGAATCTCTGCCTCCAGCGCACATCCTCAGCAGCCATCTCAACCTCCAGTCACTGGATTTTCTTCAAACTGACAGCAGCGGCCTGTCAGTAATCGTCCATATCTTCAACACTGATGATGGAATAGTCTATCACGTAAACCTTCTGAAGATCCATCCGGACACAGTACCCCTCTTCAGTAAGCCGACCTCTTACCGCAGTAAGCTGACCGTACTCGGGCACCATGTCGTATGCCTTCTCTCCCACCAGGGCAAAAACCTCACCGGATTCCTCATCTGTGATAATAACGCTTTCAGACCTGGTTCCCGCTGCGAGTACCTCCACTATTCCGGTGATGTTTACAGTATCGGCCTCCGACTGCAGCTGCTGTGTGTCAGTTGTACCGCAACCGGTAAAAGCAACCAGCAGGAACATTCCTGCCATCTGTATCAGCATTGACTTCATTCTACTCTCCCTTCAGCGACCATGGCTTGAACTCGGAAAAATCGACAATGGTACTGTCAGCAATGATACCCCAGCCGGCATCCTGTGCCCAGTCCGACAGAGCTCTGCTGATTTCATCAACTGTGAGGTCTTCATAGGAATCCTGCAGCATGTAGGAGGTACGCCAGTCTCCGGCGGATATATAGCCGTTGCCCAGCATCCAGCACTGGGAATCCATTGACTGGGCGCTGATACCCTGAACTGTCCGGTTGTTGTTGGCAATACCTGTTACAAGCGACTGGTCCACATTACCGTCTGCCACATCCCTGAACACACCAACCATGAGTTCCGCCGACTTCACCGGCTGTGTTGTACTGATGTACATGAACCCCCAGTTCTGCCTGTAACTGTTTGTGCTTCCTCCGCTTACAGCGTATGTAAGCGCATTGTCCGTGCGGAGCACCTGCCACAGCAGCTCATCAACAACACCCATGGCGGTTGTGTATGCGGGAAGATCTTCGTCTCCCGCAGGAGGAGCCTTGAACTTAACCACACAGTAAGCAGACAGAGTTTCATCGTTCTCGTACACCAGGGTATCTCCATCAATGAAAAACTCCGGTACAGGTGGAAGAACATCTCCGCCTTCAGGAATTCTGCCAAAGGTGGTTTCCAGTATTGCGGCAAGCTCCCCGGGAGGTGTAGGTCCGGCGTGTGTTATAACGATGTTTCCGCTCTTTACCCTGTCTGAAAGCCACCGCCGCGCGTCTTCACCGGTAAACGATTCTATTGTGGATGGAATTCCATCAGGGCGAAGCATGAAGGGATGACCGGCACCCATAAATCCCCTGTTGGCAACAAACCAGATCCGGTTGTCAGGGTCTTCAAGCTCTGCCTGAAGGGAAACAAGCTGTGAATTACGGACCCTCTCCACAACTTCTGAATCAAGCTGGGGCTCCAGCAGGCAGTCGGCAAACCCGTCAAGCAATACAGGAAGGTCTTCGGAAAGACACTTCAGGTGGTATCTGGAGTAACCGTAGTTGTACGAAGCATTCCAGCTGGCACGGGTGTAGTCCATGATCTCCCGCCATCTTTCATCGGGATAGGTGTCGCTGCCTGTCATAGCCGCTTCCAGAGCAAAAGCCTCAATTCCCTGATTTGACTCATCAAGCACACGGGAGCCGCCTACAAGAAAAAAACTAACTCCTTCAACCTCTCCGCCTGTAACGGTCCTGGAGATAACATGAATGCCGTTGCTCAGATCGAATTCGGTAACATTCTCCGGCACAGCGGCCAGAATGCTCAGTGCTAAAATAATGGAGATCATTCCACCCACTCTCCTTCCGGAGTAAGAATAAACACAGCCGAAGGCCTGTCTTTTACCCATCTGTTCAAAAAGGCTTCCACATCGTCAACAGTCACAGCGGCAAGGCTGTCGGGGTAGCTGTTGTAGTAGTCAAGACCACCGCCCTCAACCCACCAGAACGGCAGCGTTCCCGTTGCCATATCTCTGCTTGATTCTTCGTTGAAAAGCCGTTCCCTTCTCAGCTGTTCCACTGCCAGTGCGATTCCTTCTTCGGTGAAGTAGCCCTCACGGAACATGCTCTGAATCTCCTGCCGCATCATTTCAAGACCCTCATCGGCAAGCTCCGGATCAATTGTTCCGCCGAATGTTATGGTGGGTTCAAACCTCTGGGAATAGTAGCTTGCGTACACATTAAGGAAAGGTCCATTGGTAACGAGATCATTGAAGTATTCCCCACTCATCCTGCTTGTGAACTGCCCCCAAGCGTCTGCCGCATAGGTCCATTTCTGCTGGCCAGCCATGGATGGGCCTACATAGACAATGCTCACCGATCCCATACCCTCAGGACCTCCTGCATAAACTGTTGTGTCTTTTGGAATTGAAATATTCAGCCCAAGATCAAAGTAGTCGCTGTTTCCGCCGTACTCCCAGTTTCCGAACATCTCCTCAACCGCCGGCATTACAGTTTCCATGTCCACGTCACCGGTAATGATCAGTGCCGCGTTATCAGGTGTGTAGTATTTGTGCTGGAACATGTGCATAACCTCAGGGCTGGCAGACTGAATTACATCAGGGTCACCAATGGAGCTGCTTCGCCACGGTTCGATGGAAAGAACCTGTTCACGCATCCTCCACAAGTTCCAGTATGGACCGCTGGTGTTTCTCTGGTACTCGTTCATTATCACAGACCGCTCGTTGACCATCTCCTGCTGATCAAACAGAGGGCCTGTGATGGCGTCGTACATGAACTCAAGCCCCTCATCGAACAGATCG
>QNDR01000092.1 GCA_003646025.1 Candidatus Fermentibacterota bacterium | reverse complement strand
TTTCACCGCCGTTGAACCCACAGTCTGCCCGACACTTACCGAGGGAAAACTCAAGTATGACTTCGGCGATGCATCGGGGCTTACCCCAAAGTACATGATGTACTCGCTGGGCGCGGGATTCGTTCCTCCACCTATACATGCCGGCGGTCTCAGGTACCACGGAATGGCACCACTGGTGAGCCATCTGGTTAAGCTTGGCCTGGTCAACCCCATATCTTTCAAGCAGAACAAGATACTTGCAGCCGGTAAAGAGTTTACAAGGGTAGAGGGAATACTTCCCGCACCTGAAAGCGCCCATGCCATTGCCGCGGTTATGGACTCCGCCCTGGAGGCAAAGCAAAAAGGCGAGAAAAGGGTTATCCTGTTCAACCTCAGCGGACACGGATTCCTTGACCTGGCGGCATACGAAAACGATTGAAAGTCTCTGTGAAGCGGCAGCCTCTCCGGGGGTTGCCGCTGCTACTTGACCTCAAACAGTTTCTGCTCTATTCTTGTATTCGTATGAGAAGAGAGGAGAAGCATGTTTACACTTCTTACTGTATTTGTTCTGGCAGGCAGTTCTCTGCCTGTGGGTGGGGTTACCGATGGCGGTAGCCTTGTTATAAATGAAATCATGATTGACCCTGTAGAATCATCTTCAGCTGCTATGGGGCAGTGGATCGAACTCTACAACAACAGCGGCAGCTGGGTTAACCTTTCAGAATGGACAATAGTCAATCAGAGCGGCGACGAAATACAGTTTTCATCTCTTGTTATTCCGCCAGAGGGTTATTTCGTAGTGGGAGCCAGCAGTATAACCGGCGAAAACGGAAATTACACACCTGACGCTGTGTGGGGCTCTTTTTCGCTTTCACTTACAGGAAGCCTGATGTTAAGCAGCATTGGCAGTGATTCACAGGAGTTCTTCAGCTGGAACAGCACCTGGAACATCATACCGGGAGCCTCTCTTGAAAGGCTGAACCCCGGATGGGCGGCAAACGACCCTGAAAGCTGGAAACACAGCAACACCGAATACGGAGACGGCGACCTCGGTACACCGGGGCAGCAGAACAGCGTTTACTCCAATGGCTTCGGCCAGAACACCTGGGCGTTCATAAAGGCATTCGTTCACTGAAGCTCAATCCTGTACTGCATAGAACACACCCCGTAGTGAACACTTATCGAACTGCGCTGCAAAAACGAGAAAAAATCAAATAACTTGACAATCAGCTGGTGAATTATATTATTAGCTTGTACGGCCTCAAGGGGGCGTATTATTTATCTCCCCCGGTGTCTGGGCAACCACACGCCGGGGTTTTCGCTTTAGAAAGCAGAATCATGCCTGATCGTGCAATTCTTTTCATTGACGGGAATAACTGTATCACTCTCTGAAAGAAAATGGCGTCAGCCAACCCGGAAAGCTGAACTATGCATCGATTTGCTCAAAACTTGTTGGTCCCCGGGATTGGCAGGAAACGAGATACTACATTGGTCAGGTATCACAAAAAGAATCTCCAGCACAGTATGCAGGACAATGAAGGTTTTTCTCAAATATGCGTCGCCAAGATTCCAGAATCAGGATATTCACTGGAAGATTAGAACGCAGACCGTACTCAAATCCAGCGACAGCAGAACTAACCGCCTATCTTAACTCTCTAAGTGTTCGAATCGACAAGTCTGTTTTTCACGATTTAACAAAGCTTGCTGCAAGATACGACAATTCCACTGTCCTGGTGGAAAAAGCCGTAGATGTCATGCTTGCAGTCGACATAGCTGTTATGGCTGAGAGAAATGAATATGACACCGCTTATCTTCTCTCCGCCAATGGTGATTTTACTCCTGCTGTTGAAGCAGCAATCACAAATTCGAAAAAGATATTTGCAGTTTCCTGCAATACCAGTGGTCAGCTGGGTAAAGTATGCTCTTCCTTCATTCACTTGAAACCAGGCTGGTTTTCCGACTGCTACTGATTCTACATTCATTTCGCCTGTACTTACTGCAAAAACCTGTACACAACACTCGCAGTGGCTATTCTGGCTGCAACTTCTCCAGGGAGGTGCCGCTGCTGCCTAACCTCAAGCACCTGGGCGTTCATAAAGGCATTCGTTCACTAACGTTCACCTCGACACTGTATAGAACACACCCCGCTTCTGATGCAGCTGTTTTATGGCTCCCTGCTCCTCCATGACGGCAAGGTATTTGTTAACCTCGTTTACATGAAGTCCCAGCACCGCGGAAAGGTCCTGAACCGTGCAGGGTCTTCTTCTAACTGTGCCCAGAATGGTTTCTTCAATGTTTGAACTGTAAGACGGTACTTCTTTTCTGGTCTGTGCAGGGGCGATTATCTCTGCGGCACTGAGGTTCCAGTAGTTCTTTATCCGTTCGAGCTCTTCCATTGAAGCAGCCTTCAACCCCGGTATACGACCTGGACGGTCGAGGGTGTTTATCTGTATGCGGTCTGGAGATATTCTCTGAAAAGCCGCTTTCATGAGATCCAGCTCTTCATCTGAATCGTTGTACCCGGGAAGAATAAGTGTTTCCAGCCAGATTTCCCCGGGAAACTCTGCGCGAAAGTCGACAAGACCCTGTGTGTACTCCTCGATATCCATACCCGGCACGGGAACATTGATTCTTTCGAAAACCTCCTGTGACCCGGCATCCAGTGAAGGGAGAACCAGGTCTGCCTGCATGAGATCCTTCCTTACATCCGGGCTGCACAGCAGGCTTCCGTTTGTAAGAACCGCCACAGGAACCTCAGGCCAGCCTGAAGAGATAAACCTGATAACCTCTCCGAATCCAATATTCAAAGTTGGCTCACCGGAACCTGACAGAGTAACGTATTCCGGCGGGGGATTGCTGTTCAGAAAAGAGGCAATTTCCTGTTTCACCTGTTCCACAGGCACGTACTCTTTTCTTTCAGCTGTAAGTTTCGTTGTTGCTCCGCATTCACAGTAGACACAATCAAACGAGCATATTTTACGGGGAACAAGATCTACACCCAGAGAAATCCCCAGTCTTCTGGATGGAACGGGTCCAAACACATGCTTCAGCATTGTAAGGCCTCTCTAGAATATTAGCTTTCGATGTCTGTTTTTTCAAACTTTTTTGCACTGGAAAAACTGTCGATATCATAAGTAATAACTTTGTCCGGCATGGCCTGCCGGTCAAGGCGGACATCAGCGTCTTTGAAAAACATCTCCGCGTATGTGGAGTGGTAGTCGCTGAACACAACCACCCTTTTTATTCCCGCCGCGATAAGGGCTTTTGCGCATGTTGTACATGGCATATTTGTCACGTACGCTGTAGCTCCGTTGATGGAAACACCGTTCTTGGCGGCCTGCATAAGAGCGTTCATCTCGGCGTGGTTCGTTCTGATACAGTGATTGTCTACTATAAGACATCCCACATCTTCACAGTGCGGAAGCCCGGGAAGAGACCCGTTGTAACCAGTCGCGAGCACATGTTTGTGTTTTACCAGAACACATCCGCAATGCATTCTGGGACAGGTAGCTCTTTCACTGGCCAGCATGGCCAGCTTGAGGAAGTACTGATCCCATGAAGGTCTCATCTGTTCTCCTTTTAAAACTCCCAGTCAAGCTGCATTCCTGCAGTCGTTCTGGATGACCCCTGTGTTTCACTGCTGCCGCTGCCGATAGACACGGCGTTCTGCATATTGAACCACCCTGCTTTTGCCCGCAATGTGGCACTGTCTGAAATATGTACACAAACCGCCGCCTGAAGAAGTACCGAAGAATTATACAGAGCTTTTGAACCGAATTCTCCGGGAAAGGAAAGCGAATACGCATACACCCTGCTGTTCCAGCCGTCTGTGCTGCCTGCCGCAGCGGAGACTGTGATATCCAGAGCAGACACAGGACTGTGTTTCAAGCGTACCTCAACACCGGTACCGTTCTCCTTCGGATTGCTTGTGCTCCTGTAAAATGCCGCAGGAATCTTCAGACTCAGTGTAAAATCCGGATAAGGGCTCCAGGAGGCGGTAACCTGAGCTCGAAGAGTGCTTTCCTGCTGTGTGGCTGTAAGCTTCAGCCGCTGTCTGAGATTTGTTCTGCTTCGTATTCTCTCTGTAAGCTGAATTCCGGCCTTAAAAGTGTCATCCTCTTCTCTGTCAAGAACAAGTGCACCCGCGTCCAGAGTAACATCCTGTGCAGCATGCCACCTCAATCCGTAGCCGACGCCTATCAGATGGCTGGCTCCGAACTCGCCGGCACTGCGCTCCCAGTTTCCGGTGTACCTGCTTACTGTAAGCGCATGGCGAATGCCGGACTGAAATGCTCCGGCGGAAACAACAAAGTTGAATGTAGAATCGAAGTCAGCTGCCACTTCACCTGTAAGCGAACTGGTCTGTGTTTCAAACACAAAGTCAGCTGCAACTCTGGAACAGGTGTCTGCGGTTGAACCGCCTGACTGGCTGACACAGGCAAATGAGATTCCCGCAGGGCCCCAGCCCACACGTGCCGCCGCCAGCTTCTGATCAACGGTTCCCCTGCTCTGTGTTTCGCTGTAACTACGGTGGAGTCCTGATGTGCCGGGGTCTATTCTGGACCACCCGGCAACCCCGGACACAGTTATACCGCTATACACGTATTGTGCCGCCACCCCTGTAAGAGGACGGGCATCACTGGCTCCGGGGCTTTCAGCAGGCTGCAGACGCAACCTCCACGCAGGCGTCTTGGACAGTTCAAGCGGGTCGCCACCGGACCATGGCCCCGGATGGTTCAGCAGCAGCCCGTGGGCAAACTGTACCTGCAGCCATCCCGCAGCCGCTGTGAACCGCTGCAGATTGTTGTAACCCACACCGGCGGTAACCAGGTCTGCCCACTGTTCTCCCTGGTCTTTCTCGGTGATGAAAACAGCAGACCACATTCCCCAGTGAAACCTCAACCGCTGGTAGGAAACAAGTGAGCTGCCCTGCCATTTGTTCTGCGTTATTCCCGCAGGATCAGGCCACGAGTTCTCCGCCCTGGCTCTGAAGTCGCCGAAACCGCTGACGGTCAGTACAAGTGCTGTAATTATTGTAATCATTGTACCGTAAGATAAGACCTGAGATTTTCAAGGGTAGTGGCGCCTATTCCCGGAATATCCAGCATCTGATCGATGGACTGAAGCGGTCCGTAGTTGTCTATGTAGTGTCGTATTGTTGAAGCTCTGGACGGCCCTATACCAGGCACGGCAACAAGCTGCTGTTCCGTGGCCGTGTTGATGTTAATCGGGAAAACAGGGCCCTGTTCCTGCTGCTGTGTTTCCCGCAATACAATCGGCTGTGGATCGAAAGCAGCCGAGCCGCAGGTGGCGGAGATCAGGTGACCGGCTGGAAGGTCGGGGTGGGTTGCGTAGCCGTACTGCATGGAAACAGATGAGACAGCGACACTGAACCCCATACTCATCCTTACTGGATGGGTCACCAGAGAAAAGAACAGGGAAACCCCCGGATAGGGTTCCACTGACGTTACTGCAGAGTACTCGCAACCGGTGTACTGATGCACGGAAGCACCGGCGGACAGCGTTACTCCCGTTATCGGGGAAACGCCCGCGGCACCGGAAACTGTTCTGGGAACCGCCCCCATGCCTGTGTCTGTAAGTGACGAGCTGTAAAGCCCCCGGACGGCACCGGCCAGAAACAACCCCCTGAAGGGTCTGGCAATTACACCGGCATCGGCAGACACAGCGGAACTGCTTCCAAAACCATCAATCTGCAGACGGTGGCCGGAAACAGAGATACCTGCAACGATTCCGGCGATAAGAGGTTTTGCAACAGCGGCAGTTGTCGTAACCTCGCCGTAACCGTTTCTGCCGGAGTAGCTGAAAAGCCCGGCAAAGGCGTATCTGCCTGTGCTGCAGCCACCTGCCGCTGCAGTTCTGTCAAGCTCTCTGAAACCGAACGGCCTGGATGCCGACACAGAAACCGAAGCTCCGGAGAGAAGCCCCGCCGAAGCGGGATTCACCGAAACCGCCAGATGTGTCTGGGGGAACAGTGCCGCCGCTATACCTCCGGACAGCCAGGGAGATTCGCTCTGAAGCTCGAATGCTCCCAGAACCAGTGCGAATAACAGACTGTTCACTTCTCCCCCCTGCTGTTGACTGTATCTTCAGTTACCTTCACAACAGGAACAAATACAACAGGGAATTGACTAAAGGGGTATTAGTCTACATGATAGTTAAAATGTTCCGTGGTTTTCTGCAGCGAAAAGGAGTGTAATGCGTTCCCCTCTTATAACAGCGGTACTTGTTGTGCTACCTTTTGTTGCAGTTGCCGGCAGTCTTCCTTTTGCTCGTTATGGCCTGCTTGACACCCCGTCGGCATCACTGCTTACCCACACTGAAGTTGAAATAGGAGCCAGCGGTACTGTTTACTCGGTGGAAGATTCATCCGGAACTTCAAACATGAATGTTGCCCCTGCCGGCTACATCGAAATCGGCCTTTTCGGACGGGGGCAGATAGGTGGAACCTACCTCGGCGCCGGTGGCTTTTCCGGCAGCGCAAGAGGGTTGATTCTTAAAGAAACCATTACCAGACCCGGGATTTCACTGGGTGTTGAAAACTTAATAGGAGAAAAAGACTACGAATTTTACCGCGATGCCGAAGACAGCCTTTACCACTACCCCAACGCACAGAACTTCAGCATATACGGGCTTATCAGCAAAGATTTCAGTTACTTTGTTTCCTTCCCGGTGTGCCTGAACATAGGGTTCGGAACAGGAAGATTCGTTCAGTCTTCAGAGGCAGTTGACGGCTTTGAAAACCCAATTCCAGGCCTTTTCGGAAGTCTTCAGGTTCATCCCAACATTGCGAGTGATGTTATTCTTGAATGGGATGGTCGCGACCTCAACGCAGGGGCTGTTTACAGAATAAACAGGCACTTTACAGTGCTTGCGGCGGCATCCGAGCTCGAGCATCTTTTTGTGACACAGGATTCAACGGTAAACAGCCAGGATGTAATGCAGAGCGCCAAACTCACTGTAGGTCTTCAGCTCAGTTTTGGACCTTTCCTTAACCGCACTGAACTTGACCCCTACGAAAGACTCAGATACACAGACGACGACGAAGCTCTTGAAATGCTTAAAGAGTACAGAGCCCGGGCCCGTGAAGAAATTCAGGAGATGGAAGCCACAATACAGTGAGCTTTTCCGTTGACAGAGACACATAAGTCTGCAATCTTACACGGTCAGAGAGAAAATCAGAAACACAGGATTACAACGCGGAAAGCAATATAATGGCACGCCTGGGAACCTTCGACTGCGAACGAATCATGAAAAGAACCAGGCTGAGCCCGCTGGCCAGAGAGGTTCTGAAGGCCAGATTCCCCGATGCGGAGGATCCGGTAAGCCGGTGGCTGCCCACAAAACCCGACTGGGGAAAGCTTCTTCCCGACCTGGATATTCTTGAAAAAGAGCTCAAAGCCCTTAAAAAACGCGGCGGAAAGATTGTTCTCTACGGCCATGACGACATGGATGGTGTAACAGGCATTTTCATAGGCCTCAGAGTTCTTAGAAATGAAGGCTTCCATGTGGTACCGATTGTCCCCAGAAGAGACATAGAAACCTACGGCATAAGACCGGGAAGGCTGAAAGGCGTCCTGCTGCCGGGGGATCTTCTGCTTACTGTAGACTACGGCTGCAGTGCTGTGGAGGGCGTTACCTGGGCACGGGAACACGGTGCCAGGATTGTTATTACTGACCATCATACCCTTAACGAACCGCTTCCTCCTGCCCACGGGATGGTGGACCCCCAGGTAACAGGAGGGGCCGCGGCAGACCTGGCGGGATGCGGTGTGCTGTATGCCGCTCTCTCATACATCTACCCCAGATGGGATAACGACGCCCAGCTGCTTGCGGCTGTGGCTCTGGGCACAGTAAGTGACAGGGTGCCTTTTACAGAGTGGAACAGGTATCTGCTGCACTGTTTTTCCCTTATCGACACATCGAAACTCACAGAGGGGCTTAAACTTCTTCTTGAAAAATGGCCCTGCCGCAAACGAGCCTGGACTGGTGCAATGATCCGGCAGCAGATAACCAGTACAATTGGAAAAGGTGACAGTTCCGGAATCTCCTCCATGATAGACTTCATGTTCAGTTACGACAAAGCATGGTGCCTTGACCTGTGGGAAACCATGAGGAAGAACAGCGAGGAGCGGGGACACCTGCTAAGCGAAGTGGTAACAAATGCCATCAAACACAAGGATTCAGAAGCGGACGCTCTGGGTATGATCCTGGTCTATCTTGAAGATGTACCCGCCGGCATGGGTGGAACACTTGCAAGCAGACTGTGCAAGATCTACCGCAGAGGAACCATCATTGTCACCCGCAGAGAAGACGGTAAACTCATGGGAGATACAAGATCCATTGGAGACTGGAACATGGCCGGATTTCTTGTAAGCATGAGAGACATCTTCTCAAGCGCCGGCGGCCACTACCGGGCGGCAGGTTTTGCCTACGAGGGCACCAGCTGGCCGGAACTGCGGGAACACCTGATAACCCACATGACAGAGTATCCCACAAACCCTGTTCCCGAACCCCATGTTGACCTCGTTCTTGACACACTGCCCGACCCCGGACAGTTCACAAGTCTCGCCCCTTTCGGCCCCGGTTTCCTGCCTGTGGCAGTTAAGGTAGGCTCCATGCGTTACCTGCTTCACCTCAACAACAAAGGCCAGGCAACCTGGTGTATAACAGAAGACAGCGGAGAGTAGATTGAAGAATTACATAGTAACAGGCTGTGCCGGATTCATCGGCAGCACCCTTGTGGACAGACTTCTTTCAGAGGGAGCTTCAGTTACGGGGATAGATGTGTTCCGCGATTACTACGACACGGAGATAAAGAGGCACAACCTCGCGTCTGCTCTGGAAAATCCGCTGTTCACTCTGGCGGAAAAGGATCTTTCTCAGGATCTGTCTTTCCTGAACAGCTTTACAGGCAACTCCGACGAACTGGTTATCTACCATCTTGCCGCACAGGCAGGTGTAAGAAAATCATGGGGCAGCGACTTCAGGGTATACACCCGCGACAACATAGACGCCACACAGAACCTGCTTGAATGGGCGCATTCCAGAGGCGGGATAAAGAACTTTGTCTATGCGTCATCTTCATCAATTTACGGTATTCCTTCAACGCTCCCGATGACTGAAGAGAAAACAGTTCCCGTTCCCCACTCCCCCTACGGTGTCACCAAACTGGCCGCGGAAAATCTTGTAAGACTGTACACGGCGAACAGGGGGCTGCCTTCAGCAAGCCTTCGGTTCTTCACCGTGTACGGACCCCGTCAGCGACCGGATATGGCTTTCAACCGGTTTATCCAGGCAGCATTCCGCGAAAAGCCCATAGGTGTTTTCGGCAACGGAAAACAGACCAGGGATTTTACCTTTGTAGACGATATAGTTCAGGGTCTCAGACTGGCGGAAAACTCCACAACCGGACTTGCAATGAACCTTGGAGGCGGAAACCGGGTTACCCTGCTTCAGGCAATCGAAACTCTGGGAAAAGTCATGGGCAGAGAAATCAAAATAGACTTCTCTGAAAGCAAACTCGGTGATGTGCCGGACACCTGGGCCTCTGCAGAACTGGCTCTTCAGGAGCTGGGCTGGAAGCCCTCAGTTTCCCTGGAAGAGGGTCTTCGTCAGGAAGTTATCTGGTTGAATCCATCGTTCCCACAGTAAAGCTCCAGCGGTATGTGCCCAGTGTCTCTCCACTGTCTCCAGTGATATCCACCGTGGCTGTGTATTCTCCGTCGGCAAGCAGCTCCTTTACCGGGAACTGAACGGTAGTACCGTCTTTGATAACCGGTGAGAGTTCCCGGGCGGAACCGTTGCCGTAGAGTTCAGCAACAGCTGTCCATCCGCTGTGTGTATCCCTGAAACCGACTGCAACCTGAAGAACAGGCATGTGATCGTAAACGATCCCTGTGGGATATACTGAGCTGAACACTGCCTCCGGCTGCTGAACAACACTGATCTGGTATGTCTCGATGGTTTCATTACCGGCAGAATCAGCTGCGCTGACACTCACATTGACAGTTTCCCCTGCATATGGAAGAAGATCAACGGAGCAGACCCAGACCGAATCTCCCCTTCTGGAAAGGCCCGTGGCTTCAAGTGAATCAATAGACAGAGTAACCTCTTCCACTCCTGAAAGTTCCTCATCAACCTCTACTTCAATCTCAGCCATCATTGTATGGTAATCAACCCCATCTGAATGTATGGACACCTCTGGAGGAACACTGTCTACAACAACACTCCAGTCCATGGAGTCCAACAGCTCCCCCGAACTTAGAAACAGATCTACTGAACCGCCTGCAAAGAACTCTTCAGGACTATCCGGCTCAAAGTACCACACACCGTCTGTGTTTTCCGGATAAAGCACCGATTCTCCGGACTGTATGAAGATGTCTCCATTGCTGTAATCCTCTGCTGTTTCAAAGCTGAACCTTTCAGGCAGATCAGCCTGAAAACCTGTGGGACTGAGAGAATAGACAGCAACGAACTCCGGCTGGAATGACAACCCCATATCCACAGTTCCCTGACCTTCCGGCACCTGCCAGCCCTGGACACAGGTCCAGAAAATTCCGTCTGTATCAATATCAGGAATAAACACAGTTTCGCTGG
>QNDR01000091.1 GCA_003646025.1 Candidatus Fermentibacterota bacterium | reverse complement strand
AGAATAAACGCCAGAATCGGTTATCTTGGTATGCTTGCCAATGTTTCTACCATGGTAGGTCTTCTTGGAACGATCTTCGGTCTTATTGCTGCGTTTGCAGCAGTTGCGGCTGCTGATCCTGAGAAGAAAGGTGTTCTTCTTGCCAACGGTATATCACAGGCAATGAACACAACAGCCTTTGGACTTATAGCCGCTATTCCCATGCTTGTTGCCCACTCTGTTCTTACTTCCAAGGCCGACAGTCTTGTGGATGATATCGACAGGTACAGTGTTATGGTTATGAACATGCTGTCGCAGGCCAGAAGGGAAGGCTAATGGCAAAAGCTGCATCGGGGCGAAGTAGAACAAGTAAGCATCTTCCTGAAATTGATCTTCTGCCTGTGATGAATCTTTTCTGCTGCATTATCCCGTTCCTTCTGTTCAGTGCTACATTCCTTGAAGTAACCGTTGTTGAAATGTCAGCTACAGAGGGCGTGAGCAACAGTGGAGGGGGTGCGACGGCAAACTTGATGCGGTCAGAAGAGGACAGACTTCAACCCAAAATAATAATCACCGATCAGGAGATGTTTGTTGGCACAGCCAGTGGAACCGTTCATGTTTGTTACGCCATGGAGATGGAGCTGAACGGGGAGATGGTAATTACCTACCCATGGGATTCGCTTGGAACTAAACTTGAAGAAGTACATGACCTTCTTTCCGAAGCATATCCCCAGATTTCATTCCACAAGATAACGGTACTGACTGTGGAAGAAACGAGATACGATAACATTATCAAAGCCATTGATTATGCCGCAGCCGCCGGATTTGACCAGCCTGGCCTGCAGGTTGCTCCATCATCATCGGTCAATTCAGCCATGGCGGGAAGGGGTGACTGATGAGTTCACCTTCTAAACGCCACGTACCCCTGCTGCTTGGATCAGGCAAGTCTGTTGCCATGAGTCGAGGCGGAGACAAAAAGGTATCCCTTAACCTCACTTCGATGATTGACATGTTTACAATCCTTCTGGTCTTCCTGCTTAAAAGCTATTCTGCCGATGGGCAGCTGGTAACTGTCAGCGATCAGCTTACCCTTCCAAAAGCAAGAATAGAAAAGAAAGTTGAGCTCAAACTGGAGATACAGGTTAACAACTCAGTTATTGTTGTTGACGGAGATCCAGTCGTTTCCGTTGATGCCGAACTGCTCAGTTCAGGTAATTCTATTCCTGTGCTTGTTACACGCCTTCGAGATCATCTGGAATATTCCAGGCAGTCCAGAGGTACACTTACTGAAGAAGACAAGAAGATCAACATCCAGGGAGATGTGGGCGTACCTGCGATTCTTATACAGCGGGTAATGGCAAGTTGTTCAGAAGCAGGGTATGTCGGGCAGAATCTGGCTGTTATCAAGATCGTCTCCAGTGAAGGTGGTGATAGTTGATGGCAGAGGTAACAAACAAGATACTCGCAGTTGCTGCTATGCGGGACGGGAAAGTAATAACAAAACTCCTCCCTGGAGAGAAAGAAATTACCCTTGGTTCCGGGTACAACAACAACATTGCAGTTGAGGCCCCTGGAATTCCGGACTCAATTGTACTGATCAGAATGGGAGAGGAAAAGAACACCTGGGATCTCAGGCTGACAGATGCAATGGACGCACAGATTACTTCAGCCAACGGATCAAAGCTTAAATTCAGTGATCTCAAAGGCCTGGGTATTTTCAACACCGATGATGACGGAAATTATATTCTCAAAGTTAACTACGGTGATCAGGGAGTGGTTACTGCCGGTCCGTTTCTTATTCACTTTGGATTTATAGATCCTCCGAAGATCGTTGAGAAGAAAGCCCCGCCAAAGAAAAAACCTGTGGTCAAGAAACCTGTACCTGTGGAAGTTGTTCCCGATAAGAGGATGCTCAGGCTGAACATAGAAGATTCCCAGGGGCGCAGGGAGATTTTCCCCAATGCCGGAATAATGACCATTGGTCAGGCCGACTACAACACCATATGCGTGAAGTCGGGTAATCTTCCCAGAATACATACGCTTCTTGAGCCGGAGAAGGGTAACAAGTACATTCTCAGGCTGCTTCCTGAGATCAAGGGTGGTGTTGAAGTAAAGGGAAGTGTTATTCCTTTTGCCACCCTTATCGAGAGAAACCTTCTAAAACAGGAAAAGCCGGGCGAACCCTACATCTGGGTATTTGATAAGAATGTTTCAGGTGTGTTCACTGTTGGCAGCACCGAGGTATTTTTCAGTTTCGCCGAGCCCCCGGCAGAGGTACTGAAGCCTAAACCCAAGCCAGTGGTTAAGAAAGTTAAAAGAAAACCAAGTGTTTACAACTGGAAGAGTTTTGCTACCAGACCCCATGAAACAGTTGCTTTCCACGCTGTGCGTAAGGAAGACAGCAGGTTCAAGGTTCTTCTTGGAATCGGTCTTGCCGCTTCTCTGCTCATGGGTGCTGTTACCGACCGTCTTGTGCTTGTTGTGAAAGAGTCAAAAACACAGATGCTCAGGAATGCCCCCAGTGCCAGAGCTGTTCAGCTTGCCGAAACTCCGCCTGCTTCTGAAGTAGGGCTTGGAGAAGAGGTCGTAAGTGACATGCCTGTAGCTGAGATTTCAACCACAGGCGGTGGAACCGGTGGATCTGACGCTCCAGCTGGTGGTGGAGCCGCTCAGGGAGCTGACGCTGCCAGTGATGTTCTCAGCAGCATAGGATTTGCCGCTTACGGAACAGGAACCGCCGGTGGAGGCGCAGGTTTCATAGGAGACCTCCAGAGTGCTGCCGCTTCAGGAACCGGGCTTGCGTCAGGCCAGAGCGGTGAGGCTCTCATAGCTGGAGCAGGAGGCGGTGGCTCAGGCGGTATTGCAGGGCTTGCCGGTGGCGGTGGTGGCGTTGTTGCCACAGCAGGCACAGTGAGTTCAAGCGAAATGCAGGCAGCTCACCAGGCGGCTCAGGTTTCCTTTAGCGCCAGTGCTTCAGGTGAAGCAATCGATCTGGGTTACAGAAACATGAGTGACATCAGACGCAAGATCAACATTATCAAGATGAGGGTACAGACTGCCTACGAAAGTCTTCTCAGAAGCAACCCCGGAGCAAGCGGAACCATTACCATCAACTTTTCGATAACTCCAGGTGGTTCTGTTAGCGGTGTATCCGTAAGTTGTCCCGGTTCGCTTTCAAGCCTGCAGGGAACGGTAACCTCTGCAGTAAGTTCGCTTAACTTCGGGCCGGCCCCGGAACAGACAGGCAACCTGCCTGTTACTGTTCCCTTCAGTCTGGTCCCACCACAGTAGCGCACATAGCAAAAAGGCGGAGGGCGCAGGCTCTCCGCCTTTGTCTGGAGTCAGAGAAAAGGGCTGCGGAATTTTCCGCAGCCCTTCATGATCTCGACTTAACCGGATTTAGTACATTCCACCCATTCCGCCCATTCCAGCGTCTCCAGCCGGCATGGGTTTCTCTGGCTCAGGAATTTCCACTATCACTGCTTCTGTTGTAAGAAGAAGTCCGGCGATTGAACTGGCATTCTGAAGTGCGCTTCTTGTTACCTTTGTGGGGTCAACAATACCGTCTTTGAACATGTCAACATATTCACCGGTTGCAACATTCAGACCTTCAGTTGACTTCAGACCGCGAACTTTCTCAACAACGATTGCACCTTCAAGGCCGGCATTGTGAACAAGCTGTCTCAGAGGAGCAGAAAGTGAACGCAGAATAATGCTGGCTCCAACTTTCTCATCACCTTCAAGGCTGAGGGCTTCAATGGCCTTCTCACAGCGGATGAGAGCTGTTCCGCCTCCTGGAACAATACCTTCTTCCACGGCAGCTCTTGTTGCGTGGAGAGCATCTTCAACTCTTGCCTTCTTCTCTTTCATCTCGGTCTCTGTAGCGGCGCCAACATTGATTCTGGCAACACCACCGGCGAGTTTCGCAAGTCTTTCCTGAAGCTTCTCGCGGTCGTAATCGCTTGTTGTGTCTTCAATCTGTCTGCGTATCTGACCAACGCGTCCCTTGATATCATCAGTAGAGCCGCCGCCTTCGATGATCGTTGTGTTGTCTTTGTCTACCTTAACGATACCGCATGTTCCAAGGTCTTCAACGGTAATGCTCTCGAGCTTGATGCCCAGATCTTCAGTAATAGACTTGCCGCCGGTAAGAACAGCGATGTCTTCAAGCATGGCCTTGCGGCGGTCACCGTATCCCGGAGCCTTAACTGCAGCGATCTGAAGCATGCCGCGCACCTTGTTTACAACAAGTGTTGCGAGGGCTTCGCCCTCGATGTCTTCGGCGATGATCAGAAGAGGACGACCCATCTGGGCAATCTTCTCAAGAATGGGAAGAAGATCTTTTACATTGGTTATCTTCTTCTCGTAGATAAGAATGAACGGCTTCTCAAGAACAACTTCCATGGCCTCCGCATCTGTTACGAAGTAGGGGCTGAGGTAACCACGGTCAAACTGCATACCTTCAACAACATCAAGGGTGGTGTTCATGGATTTGGCTTCTTCAACGCTGATTGTACCGTCTTTGCCGACCTTTTCCATGGCGTCGCCGATGATGATCCCTATTTCTGCGTCGTTGTTAGCACTGATTGTGGCAACCTGCTGAATCTCTTCTTTGCCACGGACATCAATACTGAGTTTCTTGAGTTCGTCGGTAACAGCAGAAACGGCGATATCTATTCCACGCTTAAGAGCCATGGGGCTTGCTCCTGCAGTAACATTGCGCAGGCCTTCGCGGTAGACTGATTCAGCAAGAAGGGTAGCTGTCGTGGTTCCGTCTCCGGCCACATCGCTGGTTTTGCTTGCAACTTCGCGAATAAGCTGGGCGCCTATGTTTTCGAACTTGTCAGGAAGCTCTATCTCTTTTGCAACGGTTACACCGTCTTTGGTGATTGTAGGGCTGCCCCACTTTTTCTCAATAAGAACATTGCGGCCCTTTGGACCCAGTGTAACTTTTACAGCCCTTGAAAGCTGTTCAACACCTGAGAGGATGGCATGTCTGGCATCCTGATTAAACTTCAGTTCTTTACCTGGCATATCTGTGTCTCCTTAGTTTTCAATAACGGCAAGAATGTCATCCTCACGGATGATCACCAGGTCTTCACCGTTAACCTTGACCTCTGTACCGGAATACTTACCCAGAAGGATCTTGTCTCCTTCTTTAACAACAGGGGCAACGAACTCACCGGAGTCTCCGCGTCTGCCCTGTCCCACTGCTATTACTGTTCCCTCCATAGGCTTTTCTTTTGCAGTATCAGGAATAACTATTCCGCCCATGACTACTTCTCTGGCCTCTTCGCGCTGTACAACAATTCTGTCGAAGAGAGGTTTAATTTTCACTTCTGCCACTTTATGATCTCCTTTCAAAGAGAATGTTCGTCTGGCATGATGCGAACTGTTTTTCGGTCTAAATCTGCAGTGCATTATAAAAGCATAGTTTGTGCCAGAGTAAACGGATTTTGTTTTGAATCTTCCAATTACTTGTGCTGCAAAGACAAAAGCTATGTTCTCTGTGCAACCAGTATCACAGGCCTATGTGATTGCAGGGTGTCTGTGCCAATTTGGCACACGGAGATTGTCGTAACGGGTTTGCCAGTTTCGTATATTCCCGGAGTAATGAAAAAATCAGCAATAAGCGCTGCTTACGCGGAGGTGAACATGTTGTCCAAAGTTATCATAAATACCGAAGGTACAACTCTGGATCAGGTAGGTCAAATTGTAGACGGTGCGCCGTTTGAACTGGGCTCTGACGCAGTGGAAGCCATTAAAAAGGCCCGGTCCAGTATACAGAGTCTTCTGAATTCAGGAAAACCTATATACGGAGTGAACACAGGCTTTGGCCGTCTGGCAAGCACCATTATTCAGCCCGATGAACTTGGGCTTCTTCAGAGAAACCTGCTGCTGAGTCATGCCTGCAGTACCGGTAAATTGTTCCCGCCTGCCGTTGTCAGAACAATGATATTCCTCAGAGTTGTGTCTCTTGCCAGAGGCCGGAGCGGGATAAGGCTGGAAACTGTAGAGGCTCTTATCAAACTGGGAAACAGCAGGTACCTTCCTGTTGTTCCCTCACAGGGTTCTCTGGGAGCCTCAGGTGACCTGGCTCCCCTTGCCCATATGTGCCTTCCCATACTGGGAGAGGGTGAATGCATTGATGATGACGGTGTGGTTGTTTCAGGTGCTGAGGCTCTTGAGGAGATCGGGATTGCACCGGTTGTGCTTCAGGCCAAGGAAGGTCTTGCCCT
This sequence comes from Candidatus Fermentibacterota bacterium, assembly GCA_003646025.1. Lineage (GTDB taxonomy): Bacteria > Fermentibacterota > Fermentibacteria > Fermentibacterales > JCC-6 > Sabulitectum. Next base: position 4,436 of record QNDR01000091.1, on the reverse strand, counting down.
TATCAACGGCACGCAGGCCATGACAGCCGTTCTCTGCACTGCCATGCTGGACGCGGAGAAACTGATGGATGCCGCCGACGCCACGGCAGCCATTACTCTGGAAGCTCTTCTGGGCACGGATGCTGCTCTGGACCCGGAGCTTATCGGCCTCAGACCTCACCCTGGAGCTCTTGAATCGGCAGGACTTATCAGCAGCCATCTGGAGGATTCGGAAATAATCCACAGCCATCCTTCATGCGGCAAGGTTCAGGATGCCTATTCACTGCGGTGCACACCTCAGGTTCACGGAGCCTCAAGGGATGCTCTTAAATACATAAAGACCACCCTTGAAAGAGAACTGAAAGCGGTCACCGATAACCCGCTTCTTATGGAAGACGGCCGCGCCGTCAGCGGTGGTAACTTTCACGGCCAGCCGATTGCCCTTGCTGCGGATCATCTCAAAATAGCCATTGCGGAACTTGCAAACATTTCCGAGAGAAGAACGGAAAGACTGCTTAACCCCGACCTCAGCGGACTGCCAGCTTTTCTTGCCGCATCTCCCGGAATCAACTCAGGTCTGATGATTGCTCAGTATACTGCCGCTTCTCTTGTGAGTGAGAACAAGGTGCTGGCTCACCCGGCAAGCGTGGACAGCATCTCTGTAAGCGGCTGCCAGGAAGACCATGTAAGTATGGGTACAACCGCTGCCAGGCAGGCATCTGATATTGTCAGAAACAGCTGCCATGTTCTGGCCACAGAGCTTGTTGCTGCAGTTCAGGCACACAGATTCCTTGATCGCGGCCGGAAGGGAAAAGGAACACAGAAAACATTTGACACAGTTTCAGTTGTTTTCCCCCCTCTGGAAGCCGACAGGCAGTTCGTGGCAGACATAGAGGCTGTGGCCTGTCTTATACGGGAGGGCAGCTTCAGCCTGTAATGAATATCTTTTGGTTTGGGGTATAGATTTATCGCAGTGCGTTGAACGTACTGTGACGGTTTCGCATATATACGCAGTGGCTGTGTTTTCCGCACTTCTGTTCAGTGCTGCACGTTGCTGACTGATTTAGTCTAAGTGTAAAACTCTACCGACCATTGTACATCTGCTGTGCTTCAGCCAATTTGTATTTCGTGCTTCTTCCACCCGAACTTGATTGTACAAGTATTCCCTTGTCGATCAAATCCTGTATATCCCGCAACGCGGTATCCTGTGAGCATTTTGCAATTTTAGCCCACCTGGATGTTGTTAGATTTCCGGTAAATCCTTCCAGAAGTTTATTCAGTAGTCTTTTTTGTCTCTCGTTTTTAATTCTGGTTCCGTAAGTATTCCAGAATCTGTGTTTCCTGGTTATCAACGAAAGTGTATCTTCCGAATTCATTATTGCTTTTCGCAGCGTATTCAAAAACCAGTTTATCCATTCTGTAATATCAAGTTTTCCTTTCTGCGTTCTCTCAAGAATTTCATAGTATGATTTTCTCTGTTTCTGTATTTGAGATGACATACTGTAAAATCTTCGGGGAAGACCATCTGAACGGGCAAGCAGCATATCTGTAATCGCTCTGGTTATTCTTCCGTTTCCATCTTCAAAAGGATGCAGTGTTACAAACCACAGGTGTGCTATACCGGCTTTCAGCACCGGATCAATATCAGGTTTTTTGTTAAACCAGTTCAAAAACACAGTTATCTCATTGTCTATCAATTCTGCAGGAGGTGCTTCGTAGTGAATCTTTTCCTTGTCCATTGCGCCTGAAACAACCTGCATAGGGCCTGGTGAATCATTTCGCCAGCTGCCTACTGTAATTTCATACATCCCGCTTCTACCCATTGGAAACATGGCGTAGTGCCAGCCAAACAGCCTTTCTTTTGTTAAAGGTTCCTCGAAATTACCTGTTGCATCAAACATCACATCAACAATTCCTTCAATATTTCTGTCAGATGGAGGCAAATCACCAGCATCAATTCCCAGTCTGTGCGCAATAGATGAACGAACTGCCTGTTTGTCTAGAACAATACCTTCAATTTCATTTGATTTTAATACATCTGCTGTCAGTGTTTCCAGAAAAGCTTCGTTTTGTAGATTGAAGCCCAGAGCTTCCATTTTGCCTGTCAACTTGCCTTGTGTGTTTCTAACATCTGCCAGCAGATTCGACAGTGTCTCGATATCCCAGATGAAATCCGGCCATTCTTCATGTTGGTATATGTATTTTTTTCTATTCATTTATTCTCCGCATTATTTGCGTAGAATATAGTGCCTATTCTCCGCAGATTGCAAATTCCCTGTTAACTTCTTCAATGAATATTTGCTGCCAGTTTTCGCCGAATTCCTTTTGATATGCCTCAAAAGTATTTTCATTCTGTTCCTGTATTTTTTTTGCAGCTGCCGGGGCATATTTGTAACTGGTGAAGGTCCCCAGTTTACTGGAAAATTCAATGTTAAGTTTCCATCTCCTCGCCACTCCGGCATACGCGTTTATTCTACTGATTGCATCATCGCCCCATCCGGATGTGGTAATGATCCATACAGGCAGCTTATCATTATTGATGCATGATGTATCTGTCATCAGTACAGACCGGGGTCGCGGCCCGGTGCAGAAGAGGGCAGAGCGCCGTCTTCGCCGAAGCCCATCTCCTCAAGCTCCCGTTCCACCTTCTCGGGGTCCTCTCCTGCTTCAAGGCGCTCAAGGGCGTGTTCCAGTTCCGGGCCAAGGTCTTCGCCCATGTCATCAGCCATTCTGCGGACTGCCTTTGCCATTGATCTGGGATCATTTTCGTCTATGTCAGCCATGTCTGCCGCGAGGTCATCATCCGACTTTGAATTTGATGATGCGGTTGAGAACTGGCTCATTACTCTTTCAAGGTTGCCGTTTCCGCATTTGGGACATTTGATTTCTTTTCTTTCGCCGCGGACGAGGAACTGGTATATGGTGTTGCATCCGCTGCAGTAGTACTCATAGATAGGCATTTTTACCTCCAGTGCCGGTAAACCGGCAGAAAACTCCGCTTCCCATGGGAATTCCGGTGGCCCTGGACACCACAGGGCACTTCACAACAAATGAATGATAAACCCTTGAGTCATTCAAGCCAAACAGCCCTTCAAGGTTACCCTGCCCTTTGGCCAGAATGATATCAGCGGAATCGTATATTTGTTTTGCTTTTCCGGTGAGCATTTCCGGGATAACTGCCGGAACATCGATTCCGCTGGAAACCAGCTCGGCAACCAGATCAAGACTTGCCATTTCCGCGTCACTGACAGTTGCATCGTTCATCACAGGAAGCTCGCGGGTCATGTAGTACCTGAATCCTCTGAACTGTGTAATGTCAAGAAACAGACGATCCATAACTGTTTCACCGGCATTGTCACCCAGAACGAGAAGTGTGTCAGCCTGCTTCAGAGATTCGAGAAATTCTGCAGACCGGTCAACGGTCAGAGGTGTTGAAAAAGTTTGCACAAGGTCCTGTATTTTTGGTAGTGGAGTTCCCTGTCCACTGTCCACCAGGTTGCACCATGTTCCAGCAGCGAGGGCTATGGACTCCGGATTCGGAGAGTTCAGACAGATGCTTTTCAGTTCATTGTACTGGAGCAGCATCTGCTCTGTAAAGTGTTTCTTTTCACCTGCGAAAATGTCACTGCCGGTTTTGGAAAGTTTTCTTAACAGTGCCCACGATTCTGTTCCTGCAACAGGGGGAGTCAGCCCTCTTTCAAGGTTTGTGTTGACCATTGCAACAAGTCTGTCGTAGTCTTCTGATGGAAGAGCTGCCCTTGCCGTAAAATCGGAGAAACCCCGTTTGAAACATTCGAAACACTCTGTGTCAGGACTGAGAGCCAACTACCGCACCCTCTACGAACATTGTGTGAATTCTGGTGTCGCCTGTGAGCTCCGGATGGAAACTGCTCAGCCAGATGTTTCCGCTCCTTATGAAGACAGCCCCCTCTTTAACAGAGCACAGTACTTCCGCTTTATCTGAAAGTGGAAACAGAAGCGGTGCCCTGATAAACACACCTGGAAAGGGTTCTTCAAGACCTTTGATCACAAGATTCTCCTGAAAGCTTGCCGCCTGCCTGCCGAAGCTGTTTCTTTCAGCGCGGACAGGGGCCAGTTCAAGGGAAGGTTGATCAACACTGTGGCTTTTCTCGGTGATCTCACTTGAGAGCAGAATAGCACCGGCGCAGGTGCCCCAGACCGGAACACCTGCTTCAGCAAGATTTTTAATTGGAGTGATAAGGTTCCACCGAATAAGCAGCCTGATAAGTGCGGTAGACTCGCCGCCGGGTATTATCAGACCGTGTACTCCCGAAAGGTCTTTCGGAAGACGGACCTCCACTGTGGAACATCCTATGCTTCGCAGCATGTTCACATGCTCCGATACCCCCCCCTGAAGGGCAAGAACACCGATGTATGGTTTCATTTTACCAGCCTCTGCCAGCCATTCTTTCGTTTTCAGGAATGGTGGAGATGTT
>QNDR01000090.1 GCA_003646025.1 Candidatus Fermentibacterota bacterium | reverse complement strand
CTGCCATGTGGCATCGACACACATGAAAGCATTGTCGTCTACCCTTTCATTCCACTGTACAGGGTACCACGGAATAAACAAATTCGCATAGGCAAGATCGATACCGTCTGCTGTGTAAAGGATGGATTCGGAGAGACCTATCCTCAGTTTGTCATATGGTCTGATATCCAGTCTGTGGGCGGAAAGCCATGTTGAAGAGTCGGAGTTTATTGTGCTTGTGAAGCCGGTGAAACTCACCTTGTCGCCCAGCTGAAGATTCATCTTAAACATGTCCATCGCGGGAGCTTCTGCTGAAATCATAAGCTGCGTGAACCTGCCTGGTCCCCATCGTACAGGTATTCTGCCCATTGCTGCTCTGAGAGGTCCTGTTTCCGCCTGAATGAAACCCCAGTCTACATACAGATGTCTGCCGTGTTCAAGGCCAAAGTGGAAAGGCGCAAAACCGGATGGAGGGTTTCCATCGCTTCCAGTCCAAAGTGATGTTCTCTGGGAAATGGAAAACCAGCTTAGAGGTGTTGAGTAAACTTCAAAAGTTAATCCGCCTCTTGAGATGAATTCTGAGTTGCGTTCCGCCTGTCCGGAAACGGATGTTTTCCAGCCCGGTACACCATCATTTGCTGATGGTGGCGTGGACTTATCCTGAATGAGCTGCCACAACCAGATTGAACGGGAGCCGGGTTCAACGGTTACAGTATGGGTATCAGGCAGTTCTCCAGGCAGAAGCAGCCCGGTGGCTTCCGAATGGTAAAGCCACAGATTCAGCGGGCTTTCAAGTGGAAGGGAGGCGCCTGCCAGGGAAATCGCTGCAAGGCAGAGCAGAACCGCTTTCATCATAAGAGTTAGTTCCTTTCCATAAAAAAAACAGTTTCAACATGGTCGGTGTGGGGAAACATGTCCACAGGAGCAACCTGCCGGATTGTATAGTGCTGTTGTGTGAAAATAGCAATGTCTCTGGCTGCAGTGAAGGGATTACAGCTTACATATATAATTCTTTCCGGGTTCAGGTCTCTTATCTGCTGCGATATTTCAATACCCATGCCGCTTCTGGGCGGGTCTGTAATAATTGTACTGAAACTCGTTGTGTTCCTGATCGCTGTTTTGAGGAAGGAGCCGGCTTTTGCTTTTACCACATGAATTCTGTCTGATGGGATTTGGTTCAGCTCACAGGCTGCGCGGCAGCCTTCAGAAGCTTCCCGCTCCATTTCAACAGAGGTTACCTGGTTTCCCGCGGCAGCCAGTGGTACACCGAAGGTTCCCGTTCCGCCGTAGAGGTCGAGGACTCTGCCGCTGTTTTCAGGAACAAGGTCTGTAACCGCAGTAACAAGTTTTTCAGCAGCCCGGGTGTTTACCTGGAAAAATCCTCCCGGCTGAACTGCGTAGGTGAATTCACCTATTTTCTCAAACATTTCGCCTGGTTTAAGATGCTGCCATGACTTCTTTCTTCTGATGACAACAGCAGGCCAGCTTGCAGGCGGTTTGCTCTGAAAGGCGCCGGTGAGTTCCACTATGGCAGTGTCTGTGTTTGAGCCTCCCCGTACAGAGATTCTGGTAATGTCGCCTGGGATGCCGGCTTTCACAAAAGCATTCAGAGCGTTCTGGGAAGTTTCATTCATAAGCGGGCAGAGGTCTACCGGGACCGGATTTCCCCTGAAAGCATGAAGGGTAAGTCTGCCATCTGAAACATCAAAGGTTACCCTGTTCCTGTAGCCTCTGGTTTCAGGTGACGGAACCGTGTCGTCCAGAGCTGGTACACTCAAGTTTCTAACAGCTTTTTCAACCCATTTTTTCTTCCACACCAGCTGTTCGCTGTATTCAAGATGTTGAAGAGAGCACCCACCGCAAACTCCGTAGTACTTGCAGAAAGGGGTTACTCTGTGTGGAGATGGCTTTTCAACAGAGGCAAGTTCTGCTTCCACAAAGCTCTTTTTATTTCTCCGGTTCTTTATTGTTACCTGCTCGCCGGGCAGTGCTCCTCTTACAAAAACGGCAGGTGAATCCGCTGGTCTTGCAATGCCTCCCACACGGTTTCCCAGGCTTTCTATGAGTACGCTGTCAGGAATTTCCAAAGTTTCCCATTCTGTTTAGAAGCTCGCGGGAAACAGATTCGTATCTGTCGTTTTCTATTGCCTCCCGCAACTGCTCCATAAGTCTGGCAAAGTATCTGAGATTGTGCAGCGTTGCGTAGATAGGGGCAAGCCACTCTTTTGCCTTGAACAGATGGTGCATGTAGGCTCTCGTGTGGTTTCTGCATACGTAACAGTCGCAGTCTTCCTGCACCGGGCGAAAATCATCTCTGTGTTTCGCATTGCGTATGTTCAACCTGCCCTCAGGAATGAAGAAGCTGGCTCCCCTGGCATTTCTTGTAGGAACCACGCAGTCAAACATGTCCACACCCATTCCCACAAAATCTATAAGGTCTTTGGGTTTGCCAACGCCCATGAGGTATCTGGGTTTGTTCTCAGGAAGCCTGTTAATGCAGCTGTTTACTGCGAGTTCCATCATAGGTCTTTCCTCGCCAACGGCCACCCCCCCAATAGCGTATCCGTCAAAGTCCAGCCCTACCAGATGGTCCGCGCAGTACTCCCGCAGTTTCGGAAAACCGCCACCCTGAACAATACCGAACATTGCCTGTCCGTTTTCAGGATGAATTTTCCTGGCTCTCTCCGCCCATCGGAGTGTAAGTTCAACGGATTCCTGTGTTCTTGCCTCTTCGCTTGGCTGCTCCAGACATTCATCCAGAACCATCATCACATCGCTGCCGAAAACAGTTTGAGCATGTATCACATTTTCCGGTGTAAGTATGTGTTTGCTGCCGTCGATATGCGACTGGAAATTGTATCCTTCCTCGGTTACCTTTCTGAGTGAAGCAAGGCTGAAAAGCTGAAAACCTCCGCTGTCTGTAAGGATATTGCCTTTCCAGTTCATGAATTTGTGCAGGCCGCCGGCTTTGCGGATAACTTCCAGCCCCGGACGCAGGTAGAGGTGGTAGGTGTTTCCAAGAATCATTGTGTATCCGTCGGCCTCAAGATCGGAATTTCTTACTGTCTTTACTGTTGCCTGAGTCCCAACGGGCATGAATGCCGGGGTTTCCAGCTTGCCGTGTGCAAGGTTGAGAGCCCCACGGCGGGCTTTGCCGCTTGTATTCTTAAGGCTGAACGATGGCTTCAGGCTCAACGGTTTCCTCCTCTGTCTCCTGAATCACTTCAGGTTCTGGTTCCTGAATAACTGAGGAAGTGTCTGTTTCCTCCAGTACTGGAGTTACCTGAAGAGAGTCCTGAACAGGTTCCGGAAGTGTATCCGGAACATGCTGTACGGTATCCGCCGTGATTACAGGCAAACTGTCTTCTGCGGTGACGAGCTCGATGGTGTCCGGCTGGACTGCCAGCGAATCTGCTGCAGTTGAATCTGCCTGTGTTGAGTCTGCCTCGGTTGAATCCGCCGTGACTGCTGCCATAAGCCCCACATGGGCATCTGCATACAAACCTGCTGAAGAGTCCTCCGGGAGAGGTTCAAGCTGGCTGAAAGTGAATGCAGTGGTATCTGCCAGGAGCAGAATTGCGTGTGTGGAGTCTATGCCCTCAATTACCGTCAGTTCATTCATAAGATCCTGCTGCATGTTGTTTCTGTAGTAGAGGCTTGCAAGCCTTACATGGTATTCCAGTTCTTCCGGGTGGAGTGCTGTGAGTTCGAGGTAATGAGTAAGCAGTTCCTGCTCTTCTGCAGGAAGGCCGCCCTGAACTCCAGCAGACTGCATGGATATCACGGAAGGTGCCGAGTGAAGAAGCAGAAAAGCCGCAGCTGCCGCGGCCATGGGAACTATGATAAGAGCTTTTAATCTGATTCCTGCTTTTCTGACGATGTCTCTGATAACAGATTCGGGTCTGGGGTCAAGCCCCCGGTTTACTGCTGTCAGACGGATTCCTGTTACGAGCTCGGGAATGGAAACCGCACCAAAAAGAAGGGTTACATAGCCAATGAGCAGTGCAGGAAAAAGCAGTACAGTGAGAAGAATTCTGAAGTACACCGACAGTTTTGAAACAACCTTCGATCCGTTTGCAGGGTGCTGTTCCAGCTCAAGTGAAACAAGGGGGCTGCTTTCTCCAGACAGCTCCATTGCAGTCAGGAAGTGTATGGCTATCAGTGCAGCCGGGAGCATGGAAAACATCCACAGTCTGGTCAGCGGAAGAAACAGTGCCCCTGCAAGAGCAGTCCATGCAATAATAAAAAGCGTCTCCTGCAGAGCCAGAGTCAGCACCTTTCCTTTTTCCGCAGGTCTTTGTTTCAGGTAAGACAAATCTACTCCTCAGATAATCAGCATGGCGTCGCCATAACTGTAGAACATGAATTTACTTTCAATTGCTTTTGTGTAAGCGTCCATTATCAGATCAAGACCGGCGAAACTGCCCACCAGCGAAATCAGAGAGCTTCCAGGGAGATGGAAATTAGTGAGAAGAACATCAACATTCCTGAACCGGTAAGGTGGGTGTATGAATATCGATGTACTTCCGGATAGACTGGTTTGAGAACTGATATCTATGGACTCAAGAGTTCTTGTAACTGTTGTACCTGCGGCGACTATTCTTCCGCCTTTCTGCCTGCATCTGCGAAGAGATTCAAGGGTTTCAGAGGAAATGCTGTAACGTTCTTCCTCCATGGTGTTTTCCGCAAGCAGTTCCCGGCGGAGGGGCTGGAAGGTGCCCGGCCCCACGTGCAGTGTCAGGCGGTTGATGGAAGTCCCGGTGTCTTCTATGCTCTGAAGCATTTCCGGTGTGAAGTGAAGCCCGGCAGTCGGTGCCGCGACTGCACCGTCATTCTCTGCAAAAACAGTTTGATATCGAACGCTGTCAAGCTCATCAGGAAGTCTTTTAATGTACGGTGGAATAGGAACAGTACCTGATTTTTCAATGAGTTCGGAGGTATTTCCCCCGGATGAGAATTCAACGACTGCTCTTCCTTTTCCCAGCTCTTGCACAACTGTTGCCTTCAGGCTGTGGTTGAAGTGGAACACGTTACCTGTGCGGCACTGTCTTCCCGGCCGTACCATTGTTTTCCAGACCAGGGGAGACAGTTCCTGGAGCAGAAGAAACTCAACTGTACCTCCCGTATCTTCTCTTTTGCCGGACAGCCTTGCCCGGATCACTCTGGTATCGTTGAGAACAAGGGCATCTTCCGGTTTGATGTATTCCCTGATTCTGCTGAACTTTTCCTCGTGGAACGACCTGTCTTTCCTGTTGAGAACCATCAGCCGGCATGTTCCCCTGACCTTCGGAGGGTGCTGGGCAATGAGTTCTTCAGGGAGATCGTACATGAGATCTGATTTGGTCAGCATATATCCTCCAGGTTCGTCAACCGCTAACCTTCAACCTGACAATCATTCTTGTCGATTTTCCCCTGTTGGAGAAGGTGCTGATGGTACCTTCAAGCTCTTCAGTAAGTTTCCACGCAAGGGAGAACGCCATGTTCTTCTTTCCCGGCTGAATGCTGGTGGTAAGACAGTCCGCCGGAACACTTCCACCTTCGGTATCAAGTCTGAATGACCAGTGATCTTCCATCTGGTCAAAAGCAAGGTTAATCCTTTCACAGCTACGACAGTTTTCCACAATGCACATCAGCAGGGAATAGGCTATCATGCTTACAAACGCGCCATCAGTACAAACCTCTATGTCATTTTTTGGCGGCAAATAGTTGAGTTTCATGTTTTCAGACGCCGAGATGCCGGTGAACTCGTTCAGAACTTTCTCCAGCAGAGGTACGGGATTTATCCACCTGTGTTCGGGAACCCCATTGTACACAGATACCCTCAACCACCAAAGTGTCCATCTGCTGAAATAATTCAACTTTGTAATAGAGTCTGAAAGGAATCTGGTGTTTTCCAGGACTTCGTATGGAGCTTCAGGTATTTTCTTCAAAGATTCAAGGCGGCTTCTGGAGGCAGAATAAAGAGCAGATATGTTGTGAATTATATACTCCAGCTCTTTCTGTTTCAGAACAGCTGATTCCCTGCTGTTGTCTCTGTCAAGACTGTTATCGCTGTTGCTCTCTGGAGATGTAAACAGTATAGCCATCATTTGAATCAGCTCGGTTTCGACATAGTGGAATGCTTCAGTTTCAGTGGATGCAAGCAGTATCACACCGTCTGTTGTGCTTCCTTTAAAGAAAGGCACTGCCAGTTCGGATCTGGAGTTTGGAAAAACAGGAGAGAACCTGAGATCGTCTTCCGGGGTTTCCGCAAAGAACGCTGTCTCCCCGCGGATGCACGCCCACGAAGCGGTATTCAGAGCTTCAATGTGAATTTCCGGCAGTATCCCCACAACCCCTGATGCCCCGATTCCCTTGAGAACAGTTCCGCTTGTGTTAATGTTGAAAACCACGGCGGTTTCCGCCCTGCATTCCCTTGCCAGATCGGAAAGAAGCCCTTCAAGAGGTTCCGTTTTTTTAAGGTAACTTTCAGCAAGAGCTTTCACAGTTGTAAGAATGCGGTGGCCAGCCCTGAGAGCAAGCCTGGTCTCTCTTTCAGCCAGAATTCTTGAGGAGGCATGCAAAATTGCCAGACTGAGAGGGCTCAGAGGATTTTGCTCTATTCCCTGAAACACCAGGTGTGAAATGCTGAAGCCTGAGTGTATTCTGTGAAGGTATATTTTGTCATCTCTGAATCCGCACGGACTTGCTGCAAGCTGAACAGGATCAAGCAGCCGGACGATGCTTCTTGAATCCCCAACAGTAATTACTTCTCCTTCGTGGACGTAAGCCGCCGAAGCTGCACCGATCAGGTCTGCAGTTGTTTCCAGTATATCTGGAAATGATTTGCCGTCTTCAGTGAGAAGCTCCATCAACCCGGGATGGACTGTGTTGTTCTCGCTCAGCACGGAACCTCCTGAACCTGAAGATTTCTTTCTTGCAAAAACCACAAACTGTTGTGTGTCCGGAATTGGTACAACTGAAATATCTGCTATAAATTCTGAGCCTGTAAGAGACGGTTGCAGCTTCGCGGTAAATCTTGAATTAGTGGTAATGCCTTTTTTCCGCTGCTCGTTTCTGAGCTCAATTGTTTTCCTGTGATCGGGGTGTACAAATTTAAAGAAGCTGGAACCCGTAGGGTTGGTTCCCCACATCTGCTGACACACCGCCCTGGCAATTTCATTCATGGAGGTGATAATGCCTTCCGAATCTATTGTCAGTGTCGGGCTGAAACTTTCCTCCAGCAAAGTGCCTACAAGGCTGTTTCTGTTTACCGTTCTGGTAACGACTGCCACAGAAGGAATGTTCAGACGGCAGTAGATCAGCCTTCCCGGTGAAGGGAGCTTTCTCATTGATAGGGTGTAGTTTGACCGGTTGCCTCCACCGGTGTTGTGTCCCACCAGAAAATCAGGGGTGGTTTCCTGTTTAAGACATCTGTTTATCGCTGCCTGTACTGCTCCAGAGGAAGAACCGTCGAAAAGAGAGATAAGGTTCTCTCTGCGCTTGAATACGGAAGCTGCCTTCTCGGACATTGCAAGAATTCTGCCGTTGGAAGCTGCAAGAACAAACAATTTATCTCCGGTGGTATCTGCAAGAAAAGCTGCGAGCTCTTCAGATGCTGCAGGTTCTAAACTGATAATCCTGAGCTCGGGAGAAACGGATACCGAGGACAGTTTCCAGGTTTTCCCGCCAAGCATTGCTGGCCACCTGCCTTCTGTGGTGTTTTCGATAAGAGAAATCAGGGTTTCCGTCTGCAGATCCATGTCAGTCGCAGTATTGGCTATCAATCTGGAACAGCTGAAGTTACCGGTTTTTTTATTCACCATTATCCAGCGGCCGTCAGCAGGCAGGAATGTGTCAATTCTTTCTTCAGTCTGCATATTACCCAATCGCTTTGTTACCCCGTGAACTTCTCATAACTTGCAGTACACATACAGTATTCTATATTAGAGAAGTAAATGGCAAGGGAGAGTGCATTTTGAAATATACAGCCTTATGCAAGTTTGAGTTGTCGGCAACTTCCAGAGAGGAAGCCATTGCCGAGTTGCTGGGTCTTTTCCCCGTTGGCGAGAGGTCTCAAAATCTTCTTGCTGGAGCCCTTGATATCAGGGAAAAAGTTGGTGCTACAGTTGTTCACAACACTATTGTTCTGCCTCATTGCAGAAGTATTCTTGTTGATAAGCTGACTATTGCCGTAGGAAGATCAGAGGCAGGTATCGGGTGGCCTGATAAAAAGATTCATACAGTCATTCTTTTTGTTTCGCCGGTCAGGCTTAATGCCCCTCAGGATCACACCAGGTTTCTCAGCCACATAGCTGGCAGGATTAAAAAGTACGGGGATAAAATTGTTACTGCAGAAAACCAGAAAGAGCTTCTTGACCTGCTGGGTTTTCAGCATGAGGAACTGGAGAGTAGATGAACAAACAGCTTGAGAAGTTGATCAGCCTTCATGATCTTGATGTGATGATCGCTGATTTAGGTAGGAAAGATATTATAAAACGTGAAATGGAGATGGGGCTTCAAAGCGATGATGCTCTTGAGGAACTTAAGAAGTTAAGGGAAGAGTATTGCGGAAGCATCAACAGAAAGTGGCGGGGACTGTACAACCAGCTCACCAGACACTATGGAAATGCTGTGGTTCCTGCTCTTATGGGTAGATGTGCCGGTTGTCTCACAAGGTTACCAACTGCAGTCTGCTCCGATCCCGAGAGAAACATGAAGATACACACCTGCCCTACATGCGGGAGGATTATATACTGGGCCGATTGAGATCGCCTTTCTGGAGGAGTAAATGAACCCAAGAGATGCACGGGAAGCACTTACCTTCGATGATGTTCTTGTTATGCCGGCCAGTTCGGATGTGCACCCCGGGGAAGTAAGTCTTCACACGAAACTGTGTCGGGACATAGTTCTTAAAATTCCCATTCTAAGTGCAGCAATGGATACTGTTACCGAAGCAGGCATGGCAATCGCCCTTGCACAGCAGGGTGGAATGGGTGTGATTCATAAAAACCTGTCAATAGAAGAGCAGGCCCGCCATGTGAGGTATGTTAAAAGAGCAGAGAGCGGAGTTATCAATGACCCTGTAACTCTGAACGAATCTGCTCTCGTTTCCGATGCTTTAAAGCTGGCCGGGGAAACTGGTGTTTCCGGCTTTCCTGTACTGAAAAACAACAAGCTGTGCGGAATTCTAACACACAGAGATTACCATTTTGAACAGGAGGGCTCCACTCCTGTTAAAAGCCTGATGACCACTCTGGAAAACCTGGTTACTGCCCCTGTGGGAACATCCATTGAAGATGCTCTGGTTCTGCTGCGAAGGCATCGTCTTGAGAAACTTCCTCTGGTTGGCGAAGACGGGCAGCTTGCCGGGCTTGTTACCCTGAAGGATGCCCAGAAGGCCATGGAGTACCCTGAGGCCTGCAAGGACAACAGAGGAAGGCTTCGTGTCGCCGCAGCAGTAAGCGTGGGTGACGCTGCCGTTAAAAGGGCAGAGGCTCTTGTTCAGGCCGGTGTTGACGCAGTGTTTGTAGATACCGCTCACGGGCACAGCAGAACGGTTATCAAAACCACTGAAATTCTAAGAAAGAAATTTCCAGAGCTTGCAATAGTTGTTGGAAATGTTGTTACCGCCGAGGCAACTGAGATGCTTATAGAAGCCGGTGCTGATGTTGTAAAAGTGGGTGTAGGCCCTGGATCAATATGCACCACGAGGATTGTAGCCGGTGTGGGATGTCCCCAGCTCACCGCTATCTACGACTGCGCACAGGCGGCTGCGAAGCATGGCAAGGTAATCATTGCAGACGGTGGTATCAAATACTCCGGCGATATAGTAAAGGCTCTGGCTGCAGGAGCCGCCTGCGTTATGGTCGGCAGTCTTTTTGCAGGTACAACCGAAAGCCCTGGAGAGGCCATCATCTACAAGGGCAGAAAGTTCAAAACATACAGAGGAATGGGTTCCATGGGAGCCATGAAAATGGGCAGCGCAGACAGGTATTTCCAGGATGCCTCTGTGGTGAAGAAACTCGTTCCTGAGGGTATTGAAGGTATGGTGGCGTTTAAGGGGCTGGTAAGTGATTATCTTGTGCAGCTTACCGGAGGTCTCAGATCAGGCATGGGCTATGTGGGAGCTTCAACCATCCGTGAGCTTTTCGAGAGAGCTGAGTTTGTCAAAATGACGGCTGCCGGTCTCAGGGAAAGTCATGCACATGATATTACGGTGACCAAAGAAGCACCGAACTACTCGTCGGATGCCAGTGGATTCTGATCTTTTGGGGAGCGTTGGTCTCCGTCTGGAGTCTGTGATATTTTCAGATGGTGACTATACGCTGAGTCGCGTAGACTACCGCGGCAGAAAACTTATTGCTGAAATATCCTCAGCTTCAGGAACTTACCAGCATCGCTGGCCTGTAGCTGAAGGGCTGATTCTGCCGGTTTCCGCAAGGGATCTTCCGGAACAGAGGAAACTTCTGCTTTTTGACACGGGAGACACAGTTTTTCTGTGTGAAACAATTCAGGAATTCGGCCGCATGTCTGTACCTCAGGCAGTCGAAATTACGAAAATGGTTATTGGCGTTGTGTCCAACCTTCAGGCTGCAGGAATGATCTGCGGTTACCTGGGTCCGGAGATGTTTGTTTCCAGCGCTAGTTCTGTTACCATGCTGGCTGGAAGGCGAGGAATTCCAGACTCTCATTTTACCGCTCCGGAGGTGCATTCGTCCAGACCATCCGATCCCAGAAGTGATGTCGCGGCAGTCGGTACTTTCTTCTTCCGCCTTATCGCCGGAACTGACAACAGAGAGAGACAGCTGCACGTGTGGCAGGAGCTTGATCCATCAGTTCGAATTGCCATTCAGGACATGTCTGCCCCCTCTCCGGTGAACCGGCCCAGCAGTTTAAAGGCTGTCCGGAGTATTCTTGATGG
>QNDR01000089.1 GCA_003646025.1 Candidatus Fermentibacterota bacterium | reverse complement strand
CTGCCTACCTTGTGAGGTATGGGCTTCAGGAGGATCCGGGGCTGTTTCTGCGGTGAAGAAACAACCCCATGAAGAGCGCGGCTGGGTAAAGGGCCTTTCAATGTGGCCGAATCTTATTCCCGGTGACATACTCAAAGCCAGGGAGATACCTGTAGCTGAACTCGAAGCAGGAATGATCGTTGTATTCCCTGGAACAGACAGAGAAAACCCTGTTGTTCACCGGGTACTGAGTATTCAAAATACAAACAATGAACTTGTGATCAAATCCGGTGGTGACAGGTCCGGCCCGGATGAAGCACAGTGGAATTTTGCCCCCACAGACAGGATTAGAATGGTTACGGGTGTCTTAAGACGGGGGCACTATGGCAGAATCAGCAGTGTATCAATTCCCGCAGTGCTGTCTCCATCCCTGCTTGTGAGGGTTTACTGTGGATTAGTGAGAAGACTGTTCTGGTAAAAGCAGGGCAGTGTCTGAGATGGAACATTGACTGCTCCCGTTTGTATAGGTAATATACTACACACAATCAGGAGGTTCCTTGTATGAGAAAAACAGCTCTTGTTCTTTTTGCAATTGTTTTCGGGGCATCGGCATACGGTCTTGAGCCTTCCGGTTTCAACCTTGTCGGATATCCCGATTATGCATCGGGTTTCCATCCTGAATTCAGCAGCATGGCCAGTTTCTCCTTTTCCTCCGGGCGTTTTGGTTCTGTAGGTGAGGGTACTTACATAGGCAGTATGAGGTTTTCTCTTCATCCTGATGTAGATGCTAGTGTTGAAATGGGTTATTCCAGGCTGATGATGTTTTCCGGTGGTGAAGAAATGGGAAGAATACTGGGAGGCTTTCAGTTGAACTGGAGACCGTCCGAGAACTCTATCTTTTCAATTTCATACCGCGGTGTGCTTCCGGAAAGCAGTTTGAACTTCGGAGGAATGTAGACGTTCTGGCTGCTTGTTCTGGTCTCTTTTTCCCCGGGTGACTCACTGGTTGATTCCGGTAACATTGCTGGTGCCGCGGTATCCTACAGTATGCAGTCCCGCGAACAGCCTTCAAACTGGTGGCCGTTCTACAGGGCTGCCTGGTGTTTTAACCTTCTGGATCTTCCTGATTCGGCCAGAATTTATGCGGAAAAAGCTCTCAGTATTCAGCCCGCCAGTGAACGATGCCTTTCACAGCTGCTGAAGTCCATCTCTGATCAGCCTGAGCTGGTGCTCGGGTACTCATACCTTGTAAGCGGGGGAGGTGCATGCCGGTATCGGCTGGCCAGGGCGGAGATAGAGCTTGACCTTGCTGTAAAACCTTCCCTTGAGTGGCTTGACAGCATGTATTCAGCAGGTGAAGACTCTGCGGCAGCTGACGCGGGATGCTGGCTGTGTATTCTGGATTATCGGGATGCGGGGTTTGAGTACATACAGAGATCTGTTGAACTTGTGCCAGGCAGTGTGTTCTACAGAAGTCTGCTGATAGACAAGCTGATACAGCAGGGCAACACTGATATGGCAGTTGCAGAGTTCGATACCCTCAGGCAGGCGGATGCCGGCGGACTGCTGCTTTGGCAGACCGCTTCGTCGGTGCTGGAAGCCACAGGAGACAGCCTGGGTGCGATTGAGGCTTCAAGACAGGCATGGAGAATCAGAATGACACCCTCCACTTCCGCGGATCTTGGGTGGAAACTGTATTTCTACGGGAGAGAGCTGGTAAGAAACGGTGAAATGCAGGCTGCTGTTCCATACCTGCGGGAATCTTCTGTTCTGTGGAGCAGCGAAAGCCTGTGGGCTGTTAAATCGGACTCTCTGATAGACCTGATGAATCAGTTTACAAGCGTATCTGACGGATACGGAGAGCCTCTGTGAAACACGCGGTATGCATCTGTTCTACTGCTTTTGTTATGTTCAGTTGTGGATGCGGTTCTTTTACTGCCTCTGATAAATGGAATCACTTCGCATTCTCAGCTTCACTGTCATCGGTAGCTGCTGCGGCTACATCAGAGCCTGCGGAATCAGCTGCTTTTAGTGTGGGGCTGGGGTTGTTGAAAGAAGTTTACGACGGTTTGTACGGCTCCGGGTTCCAGATATGGGATCTCGCAGCCGATGTGGCCGGATCGGTCACCGGAAGCGCCGTAGCACATGAAATCTGTATGGAGGATAATCCTTAATGGGGAAGATTGGAAAACTGTTCAAAAAAATCCTTGGAGACAGTCAGGCTAAACTGATGAAAAGTCTTGATCCGCTGGTGGAACAGATCAACACGGAATATTCCGGGCTTTCAACGCTGACGGAAACCGAGCTGAAAGACAAGACCAGAGAGTTCAGGATCAGACTCCTCAGGGGAGAGACCCCTGACGATCTGCTCAGCGAGGCTTTCGCCGTTGTGAAGGAAGCATGCCGCAGAAATGTGGGAATTGCCTGGGATGTAAGCGGGCACTCTACGGAATGGAACATGGTTCCCTACGATGTTCAGCTCAAGGGGGGTATTGTTCTTCACCGTGGAATGATCACGGAAATGGCAACTGGTGAGGGTAAAACCCTTGTCGCGGTACTTCCAATGTACCTCAACGGTCTTGAACTGAACCCGGAGTGGAAAGAGCTTGCTCTGAAGCAGTACGGAGAAGACTACGACACATGGGTTTTTGAGCCGCTTGATGGTGTTCCCCCTGGAGCAGGTGCCCACCTGGTTACTGTAAACGACTACCTGGCCCTTCGTGATGCCCGGTGGATGGGTCCGATATACGAGTACCTGGGGTTTTCCATTGGGTGTATACAGGGCGGCATGACACCGGATCAGCGACGCCTGCAGTACAACTGTGACATTACCTACGGAACGAACAGCGAGTTCGGTTTCGATTACCTCCGTGACAACATGGCGGTAAGGCTGGAACAGAGGGTACAGCGAAGGTATCACTACGCCATTGTTGATGAGGTGGACAGCGTTCTTATCGATGAGGCCAGAACACCTCTGATCATAAGCGGCCCAGTTGCCAGAAACAGAAACAGATACATGGAGTATCGCTCTGTTGTGGCCAGGCTGGTGAGGAAACAGGCAGAACTGATAAACAGTATTGTCGCGGAAGCCAACGATTTCTGGGAGAAAGAAGATTACCACGAGGCTGCTACCCTGTACCTCAAAGCAAGAAGAGGCGCTCCAAAACACCCCCGGCTGGCCAAAGCCATGCGTGACCCGGACAGGGTTTCGGCGGTTAAGCGGATCGAGGGCGAAAGGTTACGCGACAAAAACATACACCTGCTCGACGAGGGTCTGTATTTCGCCATAGATGAAAGGGAAAAATCGGTTTCTGTTTCAGACCGTGGAAGGGCACTCCTTTCGCCGGAAGATCCGGACTTTTTCCTTCTCACCGATATTGGTGAAGACATGGCTGAACTCGAGGTTCAGGACCTGTCAGAGCAGGAGAAAGCTGAAAAGAAGAAGCAGATTTATGAGAGTCATTCCGCCAAGGCTGAGGCGCTTCACAACATAGATCAACTTCTTAAGGCATACCAGCTGTACGAGAATGATGTGGAGTATGTGCTTGATGACGGGCGTGTTGTGATCGTTGACCAGTTCACAGGCAGACCAATGCCTGGAAGAAGGTTCAGTGACGGGCTTCACGAGGCTCTTGAGGCCAAAGAACAGGTTGAAATCAGAAATGAAACGCAGACCCTGGCCACCATCACCATTCAGAACTACTTCAGGATGTATGACAAGCTTGCCGGGATGACAGGAACTGCAGAAACAGAAGCTGAAGAGTTCGGCAGTATCTATGGTATCGATGTCGCAGTCGTTCCAACCAACAGACCTGTAGCAAGAATTGACCACAACGACAGGGTTTACGCTTCCAAAAGGGAAAAGTATGCAGCTATAATAGATGAGATCGCAAAAAGGCATGAGACAGGGCAGCCTGTTCTGGTGGGTACTGTTTCAGTGGAAGTATCTGAGTTGCTATCAAAACTTCTGAAGAGAAGAAAGATAATCCACAGTGTTCTGAACGCGAAACATCATCAGCAGGAAGCTGAAATTGTCTCCCGGGCCGGTCAAAAGGGTGCGGTCACCATTGCCACAAACATGGCGGGGCGCGGTACCGATATCAAAATCGCCGATGAAGTCAAGGAACTGGGAGAAAACGAAGGCGGTCTTTTTGTAATAGGAACGGAAAGGCATGAGTCCCGCAGAATAGACAGACAGCTCAGAGGTAGAAGCGGCAGGCAGGGCGACAGAGGCGGCAGCAGATTTTATCTGTCTCTGGAGGACGACCTGTTCCGGCTTTTCGCCAGTGAGAAGATCATAGACTTTCTCAAAAAAAGCCAGGAGAAAGAGGGTGAACCCATTGAGCACGTCCTTCTTACAAAATCTATTGAACAGGCGCAGAAACGGGTGGAGCAGTACCACTTCGGTATAAGAAAGCATCTTCTTGAGTACGATGATGTGGTGAACAGGCAACGGGAAGTCGTTTACGGGAAACGCCTTCAGGCCCTCACTGGAGAAGGGCTTGATGAGGAGGTTCAGGACATGATCGAAGCTGTGGTTGACCACGGTCTTCTTGAGTTTATTCCTGACGATTCCCAGCCCCATGAATGGAATCTGGAGGGGGCTGCTGTGAGCCTCAGAGACACCACAGGCGCAGTTTTCCGTCTTGAAGGAATCAGGGAGAAATTTAGAAACGCGGAAGAACTTCGCCTGAAACTTGTAGAAATGGTGATGGACTTTTTCAGTAAGAAGAAGGAAAAGCTGGGCGAACAGCTTGTTCTGGATCTTGAAAAATGGTCTGTACTCAGGTCCATTGATGCCCAGTGGAGAGATCATCTGTACGCACTGGATCACCTGAAGTCCGGAATTGGTCTTCGGGCCTATGCCCAGAGAGACCCTCTTGTAGAGTACAAAAAAGAGGCATTCAACATGTTCGAGGATCTTCTTGATGCTGTTGACAAGCAGGCGGCAAGACAGATATTAACGCTGTGGCCTTCTTCTAAAATACAAAGGCAGCAGGGCCCGATGGGAAAAGCAGTTCATCCTGGTGTCAGTGCTCCGGCAGCTCCATCTGCAGCTGATCCCAGAGCGGGGAAGGGCAGGAATGCAGAGGGCAGGCAGCAGACTGTCAGGCGGTCTGTGAAAAAGGTTGGAAGGAATGATCCGTGTCCATGCGGCAGCGGAAAGAAGTACAAGCAGTGTTGTGGAAGATAGGAAGCTTACGGAAGGAGATATGCTATGAGTGAGAGAGGCAAGGGGGAATTCTGGGCTTTTGCAGCAGGTTTGCTTGCCGGAGGCGTGGTTGCACTTCTTTATGCACCAGCTAAAGGAGAGGAAACCAGAAAAAAGATAATGGAAACTGCCGAAGATACCTACCACAAAGGTGAAGATATCTACGATAAGAGCAAAACCGAAGCAGAAAAAATCTACCACGATGGCAAAGAAAAAGCCGGCAGGATCTACACCGAAGGTCGGGCAAAAGTAGAAGAGACCATCGACTATGTACGCGACAAGGTGCACAAGGATTCCGAAGAGGCAGAACCGACCACAGAAGAGAAGTAATACAGGAAATGCCGCCGGTAGTTGTAGCGGGCGACGGAGCTGTGGGAACCGCAGTAGCCGTCGCCCTTTCCAGTTCCGGAACAGAGGTAATTCTGGCCGGTCCCCCTGGAACCCCGGAAACACACAGAACTTTTGTTACAGACGGCTTTCTTCGCAGGTCAGCCATGCTGGTTCATACCGGTATTGACGCTGTCACATCTGCCTCCACCGTGGTTTCCGCTTTGAAGGCCTTTGATATAAGCAGTGCTGTTCCTTTGATAGAGCGTATATGCAATGGCGGGGTGATTTCTTTATCCAACGGTATGGATCTGGAAAAACAATGGGGCAATCTGGCTGTAAGGGTGAACTACGGTGTATTGTCCATGGGGTTCAGAAAGTTGAGTCCATCCACTGTATCAACAACGGCTGGAGTTGTTTTCTGTGAAAAAGGAGGGGTTCCGGCAGATGTTTTCAGCTCAAGTGGTATTCCTGTGGAAGAAGTGGACAACATCGATGAGGTCAGGTGGGCCAAATGGTACGCAAACAGCATTATAAACCCCATAGGTGCTCTCGCGGGTCTTGCGAACAACAGGATAGTAAGTGCAGGGCTGCGTCCTCTGGTAAAAAGTCTGTCCCGCGAACTTTCACAGATAATGCCGTCAGGCGAGGCACTGGCCAGGGGAAATTCAATTCTTGAATGGCTGCTGGAGAATTCTTCAAACAGGTGCAGCATGCTCCAGGATCTGGAAAAAGGATCACCCACGGAAATATCTTTCCTTACCGGTCTGTGCGAAAAAAAGCTGCAGGGCAGATGCCCCACAGCTTCAGTTCTGGTGTCTCTTATCCGGTCGAGACAGTTCAAAGCACAATAATACCGCGCAATACCAGCATATCAATGCCCTGTGTAACAACATGACGCGGTGCAAATCAGATTACTCTTCAAAGTCTCCCATGTATACATCTTTCTCCAGAAGTTTCCACACAGGGGTACCTGTCAGCTTCTGAAGCTCCTCAAGAACATCGTGCTGAGCCTGGTCGATCAGCAGAGATTGTCTGAACATGTCAATTGCTTCATCTTCAAGGTTTCTAACGATGTACAGCCTTGCAAGTGCGTTGAGGGATGTCGTAGTCTCAGGATCGAGTTCTATGGAGCGCTCAAGAAATTCAATAGACTTGACCAGCAGTTCTTCCTCGTCAACATCTTCACCGTGCAGTTCCGCTGCAGGGATATTCTCAAGTATTGAGAACCCCCAGGCAAGGCCCAGACCCATGTATGCCTCTGCATTTTCCGGGTCAAAATTGAGAATCTCGTAGTACAGCGGAGAGGCGGCATCCGGGTTGTTGTCCGCCATGTAGATCTGTGCA
The DNA here is from genome assembly GCA_003646025.1 of Candidatus Fermentibacterota bacterium. Classification (GTDB taxonomy): domain Bacteria; phylum Fermentibacterota; class Fermentibacteria; order Fermentibacterales; family JCC-6; genus Sabulitectum. Next base: position 4,070 of record QNDR01000089.1, on the reverse strand, counting down.
AGGCTGAGCCTCGCATCGACATCTTCTTTGTCGTTAGCTATCTTCTTTTCCAGAGCAATCCTCATGGATTTCAGGTCGCTCACCAAAGTTTTACCTCCATCGAGTGGCTTAAAAGTCATGGCCTGAATTATACATTTGAGAAGCTGTCGTCAACCCCTGAATAGGAGAGAGTGCTGGTAACAGGTAAAACGGTGGATTGTCTGAGCGGAGTCGGAGAGGCGAGAAAAGCCCTTCTGAAGAAGCTTTCCGTGCTAACAGTCGGTGACCTTCTTCTACACATTCCGGTGAGGTTTATTGACAGAAGGTTTTTTAGTTTAATTTCGGATATTCATCCGGGGCTGGATGCTACCGTAAGGGGAGAGATCGTTTCTGTCACCAGAAAGCCGGGGAAGAGAGGACCTTCTGTCTCTGCGGTGCTTTCAGATGAAACCGGGGCTGTTACACTGACATTTTTCAGATCCGGTTTTCCGGCATCAAAACTTAAAAAAGGAATGACGGTTGTCGCCTGCGGTACCGTTGAATCTTTCAGAGGGTACACCATTGTTCATCCTGACCTGTATTTTTCCCGAGATGCTTCACAGGCCCTGGATGCGCCTGGAATGCTGCCGGTGTACCGTCTTACCGCAGGATTGACACAGACGGCTGTAAGAAAACTGGTGCTTTCAGCTCTCGATGCCGTAAAGGATTCACTGGAGGTAATTTTACCAGCCGATGTTTTGAAAGCTGCGGGGTTTTCCAGTCGCTGGGAAGTATTCAGGGCTGCTCATGTACCGGATTCCCCCGGTGAAGCAGATGCGGCCAGAAATCTGCTGGTCATGGAAGAACTGTTTCTGTACAGATCCATACTGGCAGCAGTGAGGAAGAACAGCAGTCTGCAGCCAGGTGTCAGGCTCTCGCCTGTAGACATTGAAGACTTTCAGAAAACACTGCCATGGGCTCTTACGCAGGCACAGAAGAAAGTGTGTCTCCATGTGTCTGACGATCTTCAGGGAACTGCGCCTATGAGGAGACTTATTCAGGGCGATGTTGGCTCAGGCAAAACTGTTGTGGCTGCTTATGCGTGTATTACAACGGCTCTTGCCGGAAAAACAGCCGTGGTGCTTGCCCCTACTGAAGTTCTTGCTGCCCAGCATTATCGCAGTATCGGAGAGTTCTGTCACCGTTACAATCTGAATACTTTTCTTCTCACCGGAGGTACAACCGGCTCACAGCGGAACGCAATAGCGCGGGAGATTACTGAGAAACCTCAGTGTGTTCTGGTGGGTACCCACGCTGTGCTGGAAGACTGGGTACCCCTTGATAACCTTGCTCTTCTTGTGGTGGACGAACAGCATCGTTTCGGTGTTGCACAGAGAGAGAGGCTGCTCGCAGGCAGAACTCCCAGACCGCACTCTCTGGTCATGTCCGCGACACCTATTCCCAGAACTCTCGCCATGACTTTCTATGGAGATCTTGATGTTTCGGTGCTGGATGAAATGCCGCCAGGCCGCGGTTCTACAGAAACCAGAGTGGTTGATTCCTCAGACAAAAGTGATGTTTTTCAATTCATGCTTGAAAGGCTTCGTCTTGGGGAAAGGATATTTCTGGTGTATCCCCTGAAGGAAGTTTCAGAGAAAACCGACCTTCTTGATGCGGCATCAGCCTACGAGACAGTCTGCAGAGGTCCTATGGCGAAGTTCGGAGTCGGGCTGCTGCACGGCAGTATGTCTCCTGCTGAGAAACTGTCTGTCACCGAGAGGTTCAGCAAAGGGGAAATCTCTGTGCTGGTGAGCACCACAGTAATTGAAGTTGGAATCGATGTTCCTGATGCAACTGTGATGGTTATCGTAAATGCAGAGCGTTTTGGGTTAAGTCAGCTTCACCAGCTCAGAGGCAGAGTGGGAAGAGGAAGTGGAAATGCCTGGTGTTTTCTTGTTCCGGGAAAGAACGCATCCAGGATTTCTCTGGAGAGGCTTCATTTGCTCGAATCCACCTCAGACGGGTTTGTTATAGCAGAAAAAGACCTGTCGTTCAGAGGTCCGGGGCAGGTACTGGGAACAGCTCAGCATGGCATTCCTAAGTTTAAAGTTGCCGATCTGCTGGAGGACGGACCTGTTCTCAGGAAGGTAAGTAACATGTCTCCCATGGAATTACATGATGTTCGCCGTCTGATGAAAAGCCAGGCCTGGAGGTACGGGGACACACAGCTTCCACGCATATAGACAGGGGCTTGACACCGCCTCTCAGACTGTTACTTTTATGTATTGCAGTACAGGTTCGTCAAACGATTTTTATTCGTGGCTCTAAATGGTCACTGGGGGGGGCATGGCAGCAAGCGAAAATGCTAGGATTCAGCGACTTATCAACTCCGCAGAGGATTTTGTACAAAAAGGCGAAAGACAGAAAGCGCTTACAGAACTGCACAAAGTTCTTGATATCGATTCAGGAAACAAGGCTGTTAAAAAGAGAATTTCAGAAATTGAGCGGGAAGTTGCTGCTATGCGCAATTTTAGAAAGACCAGAGATTCCCGCACACACAAAACCGGTAAGTCAGTCAGTTCCGGAGATTTTGTTGAGGAGTGTATTGCCAGGTCTGAAGAGGCGTTCAGGCAGGGTGATGAGGTAAGGGCACTTCAGGAACTTGAGCGTGCAAGGCGGCACGATCCCGACAACAAACTGGTCAAGAGAAAGATAGTCACAGTAAGAAGGCAGATAAAAACAGACAATCTGTACGATCTCGCCCTGGCAAGGCTTCATGAATCGGACCCTGCAGCTGCGGTTAAAAACGCAAGGGCGATTTTTGCTGCATGGCCCGGGGCTCCGGTTCTCTCTGATCTGCTTGACAAACTGGAAGCCTATACTCCTGCTGAAGTTCTACCAGAGGAAGATATCGAAGATCTTGAAGATGCCGATCTTGAAGATTTCACCGAGGACGAGGAAGTTCCGGTAGAGCATGTTCCAGATAAGCCTGAAACATCTCCGGAAGATGCGGCAATTATCTCCATTCGCGGAAAGATATCAAGAAACAACCTGGTAGGGGCTCTGGAAGAAGCAAGAGCAGCTGGAGAAGCCTACCCGGAAAATGTTACTTTGAAAGAACTTCTTGACAAGCTGGAGAAACTCTCGGGAAAGAAAACCACAGGCAAGGCAGCGGTGGCTCCTGTGGTAAAAACTGGCCGGCCTGAAAAAGAACCGAAGAAGAAACCTGTCGCGCTTATCGCGGCAATTCTCATAGCCGTGATACTTGTTGTTGTTTTTGTGGTCGTCAAGCCATTCGGCAAAGCTCCCGAGGAAGAGGATACCACGCAGCAGGCAGCTGTTTTTCAGCCGTACACGGTTACATACAGTGTCAGCGGTGTTGATGATTTTTCTGTAACGGTTGACGGCGAAGCGGTAAGCGTTCTTCCCGATGGGTCATTCATTGTGGACGGTTCTTCGGAGGGTGCCAGAACTATCGAGATTCGTTCTTCAGGGTATGAAACTTACACAGAAGATGTGGTTTTTGAGAGCGGTGAGGAAACCGCGGTTTCCATAACTCTCGACTCGCTGGGTACAAACACTGTAGATGTTGTTATGCAGGCTTCCGGTATTGACGATGGAACAGGTGTTACCTGGCTCGTAGACGGTGCGGAGGTAGAAAACACGGTTAGTCTTCTCACGGGGATGCATGTTTTCCAGGCGATGCTTGAGGGTTACAACTCCGTCCCCGAATCCATTCTGGTCGATTACTCCCGGGAACCCCTTCAGATATCACTGGCCCTGCTTTCTCAGGAAGAGTCTCAGGTTATTCTTGCTCTGGCTGGAGACATTCCGGGGTCAGCCGTGTTTACCATCGATGGTGACAGGGTGGGTTCAGGTGTTCGCAGAATCAGTGAGGTTCTTCCATTTGGAACGCACACTCTGCGGGTCGATGTAGACAACTACGAAACCTGGAGCAGAAGTATTACACTGGATGCCGGTGGATACAGTGCTACAGTTTCACCGGTTGAGATAGTTACCACAGGAAGGCTTCTTATTGCTCCCGAACCATGGGCGGATGTCAGTGTAGACGGTGTATCCGTGGGGCAGACCCCCATGGCTCCAATTGAACT
>QNDR01000088.1 GCA_003646025.1 Candidatus Fermentibacterota bacterium | reverse complement strand
TGCAATGTTCCCGTGTGTTGATTTCCAACTTCAACCTGAGTTTCACAGGGGGCTGATCTTCCGAGTAGAAACGGTAAACAAGGTTGACCCTGTCCTCTTTGAACTGTCGCTTCGGTACTCGCCCCTGAAAATGCTGGAGTCTCTATCATCAGACCATCCTCAGATTAAAGCCTGTGCCGGCATCATATCCCAACTTCTTCCGTCGAGCATTCTGCCATTTTTCTTCTTTCTGAATCCACCCCACTGTTTAAAAAAGAAAGGTACCTCCTGCTCCAGACACATATCTCTTAAACCACGCACCCACTTAATTGATACTGGTCTTGCTCCCGGGCCAGACTCACCACCGGCGATCACCCAGGCAATTCCCGACAAGTCAACCGTTTGAATCGGCCCAAGCAGTGGCTCAAATGAAATAAACCGAACACTTGCGCAAACTCTGCGGAGATTCTCAATTCGGTACAGATAGTCAGAGTTCTCAACACTGACCCCAGCCCATGCATTTGAAGGCCACTTAAATGAGGTACCAGCCATTCTCCCGGATCGTTTTGTCAGCACCTGGTACACATGCCTGTTAACAGATCTCATAACATCGAAAACATCATGTATGAATGGCAGTGGCACTTCAGGATGAAACAGATCCCCCATAGAATTGACAAAGATCATTCTGGGTTTTTTCCAGGTTCCGGGAATTGCAAGAGAATCGGGATGAACACGTACTGAAAAACCGTCGGTGTAGTTCTTCTGCCCCATCGCCTGCAATCGCAAGGCCATCCTCTTTGCATAACAGTTATCACACCCTGGACTTGTTCTGCTGCATCCGGTAACCGGATTCCAGCTTGCCTCAGTCCATTCAATGTGTGAATTCAGTGCCATTATGCCCTTCCGATAATATCTTTTGCTATTCCAAGGGCAACGGAAAGCCGGCTGCAAATCTCATTTACTGTATCTACTCTTCTTTCATCATTGTAGGCTGTACAGAACACCGGCATCAGTACTGATCAAAACACTACCAGTACCAGTTTCTGTTAGTCCAGTAGGATCACCCACGGTCCAGTATTCAGATTGCAAACTCCCGGATGTTGAGTCAAGAAACACAACTCTGCTGCCTTTACTACAAATCGCAAGACTTCCTGACAAAAGAACCATTGGTCCATTCGGTTCAACTGGAAGCTGAGATTCCCAAACCACACTTCCAGTTGCAGCATCAATCTTGACAGCTTTGCCAGAGCCAGAAGCAGTATATAGAAAACCATCTTCGCATACACTTTCACCCGAAAAGCCATTAGACATATCTACCTGCCAGAGAAGATTTCCCAATTGCGAATCAAAGCACAACACACTACCGTTTGTTGCAACAGCTATAACACTTGATCCGCTCACTAGAGGAGCCTGTCTTACTCGTGAACCACAATCAGCCTGCCATATCAGTGATCCATTCAGTATATCAAGACAATAGAGTTTCTTATCATCACATCCAAAAAACACCGAGCCAGCGAGAGAGACAGGAATTGAAAAAACGGCCTCATCGGTTGAAAAGGACCAGTTCTCGCTTCCAGACAGTGTATTCACTGAATAAACTTCGCCCAGCGATGTGCCAAACACAAGGTTCTCAGAATCATTGCATATTCCTGAACTCAGAGCACCTGTGGTGTTGAAAAACCACACCGGTTGCACTGATCTGCGGTCGAGGAACATTATCCCACCAGCAGTAGATCCCAATGCGATTCCAGAAGCACCCAGAACAGGAGAAGAGTGATTTGCTGATGATGCACCGAACCACCACTCTCTGGAACCTTGAGCAATATCGATTCCATTGACCATTCCATACTCAGCACCTGTACCTGCATCAATGCAGATAGTGCTGCCAATTGCTGAATTCAATGATCCAGCATATGAGACAAAAGCAAAAACGACGCTAGCTGCCACTGAAGCCGCAAGATCATCACCACTATCAACATCGACAAAAACAGGACTATCGGGAGATCTGTCTGATGGAAGAGCTACTCCTGAAAGGGAAAGCAGCACAAAGTTTTCGAAGACAACAGGCGAATCTGATATTTCCGCACCACCTGCCGATCTGACCCATAACTGCTTACCAGTTTCAGAATCAAAGCAAAGCAGTTCACCTCTGTCGTTACCGGCGAACACTGAACAATTTGAATAGGCTGGGGCATTTGATGATCCATATCCGAGAGATGCTATCCACTGAATATCACCAGACGCAGAGTCCAGAGCGTAAAGTGTTCCATTTTCATCAACTGTAAAGACCTTCCCGCCACCATAGGAAACGTCCTTCACCCCATAACTGGGAGCAACAAACCTCCAATCGCTTCTTCCTGTCTCTACATTCATTGCATATACAGAATTCCCCCCATTTGCAAAAATGCAGTGATTGCCCACAAGCACAGGAGAACAGTAGGAAGTATGGTCAGTCTGGAAATTCCATACCTCAGACCCATCAGCAAGCGAAATAGCTGCAAAGCACTCTCTGTACGCAATATAGGCTACACCTTCGCAAACAGCAGGTGAAGAATCAGCGATAAGCCCTGTTGAATAGGTCCACAGTTCATCTCCGGAATCAAGTGAAACTGCCCTGTACTTCCCATCGTTGGAAGAGTAAAGAACCGTACCATCGGAAACAGCAGGTGTTGTACGAATTGAAACACCGCATTCTGTTTCCCAGATCATACCTCCCGAATCAAGTTCCAATCGGTAAAGATGGCCCTTATCATCCCCTACAAAAACAGAGCCTGTCTCAGGATCATACCCAGGACTGGCCATGATATCATCGGAGGCATTGAATCTCCACAACTCAGACCCTGTGTAAATATCATAGCACTTAACCAGACCTGAATGGTCAACCTGAACTACCTTGCCTTCAGCAACAAGAGGACCAGCTTCAACTCTTCCTTCACCTCTACCTGCCCAGGAAATACTCCCGGATCTCCCACCTTCTCTATAGGAACAAACATATGCTGAATTGCCCGAAACAATCGGAGTGGAAAGCACTGAGCCCTGATCTACCTCAAGCATCCAGTTAAGAGTATGCATTGGTGATGAAAAGGCAAAAATGGAAAAAACAAGCAAGATCAATGGAGTTCTTTTCAAAACTTTCTCCTATCCTTTTCAAAAAGCGAGTATGAGGCCATATAGCATAGCATTTCTCACTTAAAGTAATCCTCCCTTTCAGAGCTTGTGATCGCCTAACTTGATATCCCTAAATACTTTTACTGAGTCATAACTCGTTTTCTTCTGAATCTTTCTTCCTGGACTCTTCAATTCTTTTTACAACTTCCAGCATGTTAACTGTTGGAAGTACATAAGGGCCAGATGGGAATGCCCCCGTTACTGATGCAAGATGTCCTCTGAGCAGGCCATAGAGAATTGTGCAGCCATTCACCCGAATGATGCCTTCCATGTCATTAAGAGCAGTTCCAGGAGGAAAGGAGAAAATACCGACAATTTCCACATCAATGTTCCAACCGAATGTATCAGGAATTACCTTTACCCCAAGTGTAAGCTTATAGTTGTATTCGTTATCCTGGTTTTTACCTACTGAATATGAAATTGATGAATTGTACTTCAGCTGCACCTTGTTATCAAAAGCGGATTTCAACGCTTCTTCATCAGGAGGAAACATCTCAATGCTGGATCTCAGCATGACAAAACTGTCTAGATTTACTACCGGTTCCATCAGGCGCCCTCTCTAACTGAATAAGAAACTGGATTCTCCGCTATTACAAAAGTTTCACGCAAAGTAGATTCACAGTAGGAAACATCTTTTCTGGAATCTATCTCCATTTCCTCCGTTGATGTGTTAAAAACCTGGGTAGTGTGGAACCAGTACTCCTGCTGTTTAACGAAGGGTCTGATAACTACCTCATCTTCATAGTTCATAAGCCTGAGCACAACATCTTTTTCCAGAGCGGCCGCGATTCTTGCAATAGAGTCAAGTGTAAAGTTAGCAGTTTCATTAAGAATGCGACTTACATACTGCCTGGATTTTCCCAACCTGTTTGCAAGTTCAGTTTTTGAAATTGATTCTTCTTCCATAACAGTAAAAATGTCACTTGTAATTGTAGCCTTCATATACTCTACAAGGAAAAGGGGATCAGCTTCAAGCCTGGAATCCTTCTTTTCAGACATTCTAAACCTCTCTCTTTGATTTAAGATAGATTGCTCTAAGTCTGTAAGCTTCTTTCATGCTGAGATTCTGACGCTCCCTGGCTTTCTTCTTCTCTCCGTCTTTCTTCCAGAACGCACCGGTACAAATAACCAGTTCTTCACTTGAGGTACCTGGTTTATCGACAAAACAGAAAAGTCTTGCATTTTTACGAGGAGCCTTGATCTCAACAAGCCCAGAATATCCAATGCAATTCACTAATCTGGGAGTTTTGGGGATTACTATGTTAAAGCACATCATCTTTATTCCCTCAACAATTCCGCGAAAATCTTCTTGTGAACTATTTTTCCATTCTGTCAAACAATCAATAGCAGGAGCTTTTCCATCAATATAGAGTGCTTTCATTGTTCTATACCTGAACAAATCCACAGGGATGCAGTCAATATCTAACAGCTCCACCTTACTCATGTCAACCTACAGGTTGCGGTATTGGTTATACATCCAGCCACTCACTCATTTCACCATATCCCGTTATCAGTACATTCTTCTTTGCCCTGGTTACAGCCACATACACTAGAGCTCTTTCAGCCTTCAGCCCTTCCTGTTCAGTAACAGAATCGCTTCCGGCAATAGCCCTGTAGTGGGGTATGATGCCCTTGTTCGCAGAGCCTATTATCATGGTATCAAACTCCAGACCCTTTACGCGGTGCATGGTTGCAATGCGAACACCATGTTCCTTGCGATCGTGCTTACGCTTCGGGTCAATTACACAGGGGTTCAAACCATGCTTCTTGAGTTCTTCAGCATACTGTTGTACAAGCTTATTGGTTCGTACAGCAATACAAATTTTGTCAAGCTCGCCTGCTTCTGAAACCAACGGTTTCAGCTTGTCTATTATGAAAGCAATCTCTTCGGTGAAGGAGGAAAATGCAAACACTTCAGGTTTTGCTCCATGCATCAGAGACATGTAACCCTTCTGGTCGTCTATTCCGCCATCCAGATCATCAAATGAAAGACCCTTCAGCAGTGCAACTGCCCAGTTGCGATTTTCCTCGGTGGTTCTGTAGTTGATTCGAAGCTTCTTACTTCTTCCTCGAATGTTAATGCCTGCATGACTGAGAACCACTTTTCTCCCATAAATTCTCTGGTGGGCATCCCCGACAATGAAAAGACTGTTTTTCTCGTCTTTGCCGTTCAGAATGGAATTGATAAGCATGAACTCCTGTGGCCCCATATCCTGAGCTTCATCGACTACAACAGTTCTGTATGGAAGCAGATCAGGCTTGTTGTTCAGTATGTGCCTTGCGTCACGCATTGCATCCAGTGGTGCCCTGAGAGAATTGCTTTGAAGGATTGTTCGGAACTCCTCAAAAACAGGCCAGATTGCTTTTCTCTGCTTCCTGGAAAGAGGGGTTCCCCTGCCCTTCCGGGAACAGTGCATGTACTCTGAGGCATTATCGATTCCCTGGGGAAGAATCACTCTGCCCCATTCTTCTTGAAAGAAATTGTCATCAAAACCGGGAGGAGCCAGTGCAAGAGCCTGTTGCCAGTACTCATCTGCATCCTTGCCGTAAACAGGAGAGAATCCGTAGTGATTTCTTTTAAGAAAGTTAAATACCCACCCATCAAGATTAACAACCTCGACTCGCTTCATCGCATCAGGTGATGTTATTGACTCAAGTGCTGTTCTAATGTCTTCAGCAAGATTCTTCGTGTATGTGGTAAAAAGCACTCTGTCATTTTCGCCAGTGAACCTGTTCTCAACCAGCCATTTTGCCCTGTGAACAGCTGCAACTGTCTTTCCGGTTCCAGCGCCACCAAGTACACGAACTGCACCGTTCCAGTCTCTCTCAACAAGTCTTCTCTGGGTGGGATGCAAAAACACCCGCCACTTTTCCAGAGGGGCAGCAAGCATTGCAGCCAGTTCAAGCTCGTCATCAACAACCCAGAACCTTCTGCGGGAATCGGAATGCTTCAATGCGGTTTCTATGTCTTCAGTATCAACGGTTTCAGGTTCCTCAGTCTTTATTTCAGCCATGATCTCAGCAACAGAAAACCCTGAGGCAAACATTAAAAGACAGTCAAAAGCTTCCTCGGGAATAGCAGATGACAGCTTGTCCAGTTCAGACTCTGTGCAGACACTACGCAGTGCAGGAATCATCTCTTCGGGAATCCCGAATGAAGTTAAATGCCGGTCTTTCAGCTTCCTGAACATTGCCGGTACTTCAGCATCTGACTCTGCCGTCTTCCGGACAGACAAAGACTCTACTTTGGAAGAGTCGATAACCTGCAGACTGCCTGTTTCTGGATGCACCGCAATTCGGTGTCTCTTTGCCCAGTCGTATGCGTCATCATGATGATCCACCCACAGCAGTATGTACGTGCGCCCTGATGATGGTTTGTGAACAATACCCCTGTAGGCTTTGTCTATACGTACAGAGTAAACACCCTCACCGCCATCGTGGATCTTTTCGTAATTGATTCCTGACGAGGTTGGATTGAGTGTAAACTTGCTAATAAACTCCCTGACTTTCCCCTGCTTCTTCCTGGGAATTCCTGCAAATGCCGTGAGAAAATCAGATCCAAGGGCTACAACTGGTGCTGAACTCACAGGGAATCACCTCCACGCAAGAATGAAATAAGAGACATGGGCTTTTCAGAAGCATCGCTTGCAGAAATCACCTTCCAGCCCATTCCTTCAAGAATCTTTGAAACATTCAGATTACCATTCATCAATACAATAAGTTTTTTATCGGGCCAGACCAGCTCTCCAGTGCAGAAAACCTCGTCATCGATATCTGCGATGTCTACACCCACCTCCGGCACAAGCGAACCATTATCACGCAGCCGCTTGCAGAGATCCGCCAAAGAAGGATGTACCAGCTCCAGCACTTCATTCCATTCTTCATTGCCTTCAGGCAAATTGGCAACATCTACTGCGTCACGGCACAATGCCTCAATTTCACTGGAAAGCTCTCTTCCAGTTGCTGCATGTACAACACAGCCCGGCAGGAAGTGCATCAGGTTAAGCAGTCGCAGAAAGCTGTTCCATTCCTTCTGGAAGCCATCTTCCCGCAATCTGTCATCGAGATAAAGCAGCACCTTCATTGATGAAACATCCATTGTTTGCACCTGCTTCAGATCCTGTGCCACATGAATTGACCATTGCTCACAAACTGACGAACCGCACAGAACAGAAGAGTCAAACGGGTAAAACAATGGGAAAAGATCACCTGCAATCTGTCTGGCTTTTTCTTTCCAGTGGAAGTGACCTGTTTCATCTGACAGCAGAGACGGGTCCAGATGGGCATAGCAGTAGGCCCAGGCATAATTCATCCAGGTAACCTGATCAGGCGTATTAAGGTACTGGGTAAACCACCCAAAACTATCATCTCCAAAGAGTCTATGAACCGACGAAACATTAACAGCTTCTTTAACTCCGTTGAAAAGCTGCAGCTTCTTCTCTGACTCAAGAAGCAGATAGTTTTCAAAAAAGTCTTCTGAAGTGCCTGCCACATCATTCCAGGTAAGTGACCAGACATTGTATTCCCCTGAACGGACAAGAGCAGTACGCTGAAGCATATCAATTCCAATTCGATCTTTGTGGAATGAATAACCATCTGTAAAAACAACAACAGGCTTCACCGATGAAGAGGCAAACAGAGGGTAGAACACGAAGTCAGCCCTGGAGGGCACTGCAACATCCAGAAAGACCTGGGGTTCGATATTCCAGGTACTCTCCCCTGCTTTCAGGAACCAGCCCTGTTTCCCGTTCACCACTTGTTTTTTCAGTTCAATACCGGAAACAGCTGCAAGTTTTTCTATGAACAGGCTTTCAAGCTCGCTCTCAAGCCAGCTGTTGATTCCTATAGTACGAAGTGAAGACGTTTTCTCAATCTTATCTTGCCTGGCAAGGATATTCCCAAGGAACTCGATTGCCTTGTCTCTTGAGATAGAGTGCATTTTGATACTGTCTCTGTAAGCATACAGACAGCTGTAGCATCCGTCCTTCTCCGGGTCCTGACAACATGAACACGACTTCATTCTGTTCCTGGCAAGTGTAAAAACCTCCATAAGATCCGAAGGATCCTTCATGAGGTTCTTCAGGTATCCTGTCCCTCCGGGAACAGTATCGTACAGCACCAGGTAAGTCTTCCGCATTACGGAATCCTTTACCGGTTCATCTGCACTTGTTACACGCAGATGATCCACTGAGCCGCCATACTTAAGCCGAAGCCCCAGTTGCAGTGCTGCAATGAATGAATCAAGCACTCCTGTTCCTGACATTGCTGAAACAGGCAGCAAAAACCGAACCGCTTCAGATGAGAACTCCCGATACAAGTAAAGTGTACTGATGAAATTTGAATCAGATTCCTTGTTCCGCGCAGGGCATGTCAGAGAGTGTTCCCGTTGATCACGCTTGAATTGTACCTTACCACACGATTTACACACCCGGAACCCATTTCTTGGCATCTCGAGCCCTGCAATGCACACCTGCTCACCAAATGCATTGTGTTCACCGAAGTTGATCTCACGGAAAACCACACGCTTGAGATACTCAAATCCAAAGGGCAGGTCTTCTCCTGAAAGCTTCCAGGCACCCTCCACATCCATGCTCTCAAAGTCAACAAGCATCTGTTTGTTGTAGAAAGCTGGCTTTCTGTCCTCTGAGTCATCGGAGATCCTGCTCTTCCTGTCTGAAGTTGTGGCAAACACCTGCCTCAGCCTTACCATAGAGCGTTTCTGCCCTTCATCAGCCCACATTGGGCTACCGCAGTTAGGACAGGTACTTCGTGTGTCGTCAGAAGAATAAATCTCTGAATGGGAACACTGGTCGCAGAACCGCCACTCCTGCACCTCAGACTGCTTCATGTCTATCTGGTCAATCTGCACACGGCGGCCTTCAGCATAGAAGTGACTTCCTGGAACCAGCTCGCTTATAGCAGTTGAAGCAGCCCTCTCATACTCGTAAGACCATGTGTCAGAGCCACCGGTATTCCTCTTCCTGTAAACCAGAGATTTAAGCTGCACGCCTGCTTCCGGAAAGGCATAATTAGGAAGAATTCCCTCATCAGTCAGGAAGTTGAATGTACTCTTCTTATCGAGATCTTTAGCAAGCTGCTGAAACGCTTTTTTCTCTGTAGCCAGCTCAGACATCTCATCATTCCAGGATGTGCTTCTGGCAACTTCAGCATTCTTCTGCTTGATCTTGCCATTAAGGCTTCGCACTGTCTTTCTGAATCCATCACGGGATTCACGACACTGCAAAAGTCCACTAAGCACCAGTGAACGCAGACTACCGGAGGCGCCCTTCCCCCCATGGGTAACAATACGCAGCTGATCAAGAACTTCAGTTGAAAGAGAATTGTCAAACAAAGCAGAAAATCCGGTAAAAAGAGAATCGGCATTCAACTCAACAAAAGACACCAGATTCCATGGAAACTTCCGCTGATCAACACTATCAAGTGAGCTGAACACCGTTGAAAGAGCAGGTGGCACAGAGGAAGCATCTGCACCGGACTGCACCCATCTGTCGAAGCAGTAGGCAACCAGCTGCCGCGCCAGCACAGCCCCTGCCCCAAGGAACACATCAGGTGTGGCTACATCTCCCTGTATCATCAGCAGAGGATCCGAGTAGAAGTAAAGATCATGGGGTCTGCCTGCAGCCACAGTAAGAGTAAGGGCATTGCCGTCTCGACGACCAGCGCGGCCAGTTCTCTGTAAATAATTAGCCTGTGAAGGAGGCACTGAACACAGTATCAAAGATGAAAGATCACCTATATCTATACCCATCTCAAGAGTGGGTGTGGAGGAAAGCAGATTCGGGAACCACGGCTTCCGGGATGAAGCTTTGAATTCTTCTTCAAGAGTCTCCCGCACACTTCTTTCCAAGAGGCCGGTATGCTCTGCAGCAAACAACCTCTGCACCTCTCCACTTGAATAGAAAGATTTATAGTAGTCATCTGATGAAACAGCCACACCATACTTCCCAAAGCAGAACTTCTGCAGGCAGCTGGCACCTTTCCACATATCCACAAGCGAGGAAGGAACTGTAATTCTCTGACCGCAACCGGAGCAGGTAAGCACAGTAACATCCCCGGTAACCACCATACGGTCAGGTTCAATTCCCCAGGCATTTCCTGACCGGGTTGAATAAGAACGCAGGACACCAGATGAAACAAAAAATGAAAAGACCTCTGACAAAATCAGATGAGCTTCACTATCAACACCAAACGGAAAACACTTCGCAAGCCATCCCTGATACCATGATGCCCCCGATGAGGAAACAAGCTTCTCGAACCTGGAGCCGCGGGTGCTGTCTACAGGAAACACAGGTGCCCGTGTTGAGCCACCGAAAGAAGGCATCCACGGGATATGAGCCTGAGAGAGCATGTATTCCTTGCCATCATCATGCACATACCCGGCCACAGCAGAATGAGCCACAGCCCCCTTCTGCTTCATATGCATTAAAAGCCCCATAACAAAGGCAGACAAATCCAATAATTCAAGAGTTCGCAGATTCCCTGAAAGATTCCGTAACCGTGACAACAATTCAGAGAGATCTCCATGATCCACATAAACAGCCGATGCACCAGAGCGGTCAAGAGTGCGACCAATCCTGCTGCTAAAGCCATATTCACTGTGTATCTCCCAGTTCAGCCGGCTGGATACAGCACTAATCAAACGACCCGGCACACCCTTGCCGGCAGTCATGGTCTCAAAATCTTCAAACCACATCATGTTGGGAGCAATGAAAGAGCTTACAAACTCCTCGGGAGCGAACCTGCCCTTCCAGTAACCCAGGAAACCCGATACAAACTCAGGCAGGGAAAGACCGTCGCCACCTTCAGCAACATATTTCTGAATCGCAGTACGCAAATTGAACCGCCAGGTACGAGCCTGGAAGAACCCT
>QNDR01000087.1 GCA_003646025.1 Candidatus Fermentibacterota bacterium | reverse complement strand
GTGATCATCCAGACCCTGTGGTGCCCGGCACACACACATTCACCGTGAACACAGGGGGTACTCCGCTGGAAGGTACTCTGGTGGCAGTAAAGATCTACGATTCCACATCCGGGAGCTGGATGGCTTCCGACTATTCCGATGCATCCGGGAATGTTTCATTTACGATTCCAGCATTTGGAGCATCTTCAGATGTTTACGTAACTGCAACAGGTTTCAATATGTCTCCGTATCTGTATCAGTCGGTAACGTCTGTAGAGCAGGCCGAAGGGTGTTCTCTGAATTCTCAGGTAGATATGCGTATCGGATCTTCCCCGTGTTCCGGGTTGCTGTCTGTCTACTGTGTTGTTCCCCGTGATGTATCCGCAGCTCTTGAATTCTATGATCTTTCAGGGCGTGTTGTGAATACAGTGCCACTGGATACTGGAACAGATGGAGGGATACAGGCAGTCTGGGACGGCAGAGATTCCAGTGGGAACCGTGTGTCCAGCGGTGTATACTACTGCCGGCTGAACACAGGTTCTGAAAACCTGATACAGCCGGTAATTATGCTGAGGTAAAAGCTAACGCCTTAACATGAAATAGTCGTCAAAGGGCTCTGAGTAACCGGAGGGTACAAACTCTCCGGTTTCCTTCACCACTTCATATCTGCCTTTGTAGGTACCTGCAGCAACAATTTTAAGCATTTCGATGAGCCTGTCGATGTCTTCCCGGTTTGTGTAGCATCCGAGACTCATTCTTACCATTCCAGGCATTCTGGACTTGTCACCGGCAAGAAATTCATCTCTCCATGATCGGGTTTCCTCTTCCGAAAGTCCCAGCAGACTTACAACATAAGGATGAGCACAGAAACAGCCGCTTCTGACTCCTATTCCGCCTTCGTATCCGAGAATGGCGGCCAGAAGGGAGTGAAGTACCCCCTGTATGTTGAACGGAATAACACCGACTCTGTCCAGTTTCTCAGGATCACTCTCACCGTATATGATCATTCCAGGAACTTCCTTCAGCCGGGTGAGAGCGTATTTAGTAAGTTCTACCTCGTGCTCTTCGATCTTCTTCATGGAGTATTCCATAAGGGCCATAGCGGAGGCGGCCATGGCTACAGCACCTGCCACATTGGGGCTGCCTGCTTCCTCTTTATCAGGCAGACCAGCCCAGTGAACCTCGTCAGGTGTAACAACACTGACAGTTCCACCGCCGCTGTAATCCGGAGAACAGTTCATGAATGCATGTTTGGGGCCTATAAGAGCACCAGTACCGTAGGGTGCATACATCTTGTGGCCGGCAAGAACAAGAAAATCAATGTGTTCCGGATCATCATCCGGTTTCATGTCTATCGCGCGGTGGGGAGCCAGCTGTGCGGCATCAACGAGAATAAGAGAGCCTGCTTCGTGAACCTTCCTAGCAAGACGGTGAATGGGCTGCAGGTAACCTGTAACATTGGCTGCTCCAGTAACAGCAACAAGAACCAGATTGTCTTTGTTTTCAGATAGTTTCCTGTCAAAATCATTCTCGTCAAGTCTGCCATCCGGAAGTGTGTCAACGTAAACCACATTGAAATGATCGCGCCATGGAAGATCGTTGGAATGATGTTCCATTCTTGTGGCAATTACCGTACAGTCGTCACCGGAAGGAAGAGAGTGTGCCAGTTTATTTATTGCTTCAGAGGCATTTTTTCCAAAAATAACAGTGTTGTTCGTAAGGTCGGCTTTTACAAATTCAGCAATTATTTCTCTTGCCTCGTCGAAGGTCTTTGTGCTGAGCCTGGACTTGAAACCGGTTCCCCGGTGAACACTGGAGTAGTACGGCATGAATTTATCAAGTGCTTCAACTGCATCTCTCATAGGAGGGGAACTTGCGCCATTATCAAGGTTAACGTAGGTGACGGTGGATCCGTCAAGAAGAGGGGTCTTCATGTCAAGACCCAGAATTCTATCTCTCATTTTTCACCCTTTTACAACTGAAAGCTATTATAAAATACGTACTGCTCTGCGTTGGAGCCGAATATATGAACAAATTTCATGAAACTCAATGCCTGCGCGGTATTCATGGAAATGAATGGTCTGCAGAATAGCGTTGTGTTTCTCAGGAATAACGATATATTATCGGTCTTCCAGGCGGTAAGGGTACCCTGGAACAAATTCATTAACCAACCGGGGAGGACAGGTCCATGCGATTAGTAACGCTTGCAGTTGTTTTGTCTGCCTTTACATGCTTCGCTGCTCCTGAAGGTGTTGTAACCGTGTTTCATGCAGGAAGCCTTACAGTTCCGTTCGAAGTAATCGAATCCATGTTTGAAGAACAGTATCCCGATGTTGATGTGCAGAGAGAGGCCGGCGGAAGTGTTGCGTGCGCCAGAAAAATTACTGAGCTTGATCGTGATTGTGATGTAATGGCATCGGCGGATTACAGGGTAATAGACAACATGCTCATAGACGAGTACACAAACTGGAACTGCATATTCGCAACAAATCAGATGGTTTTGTGCTACATGCCCGACAGCAGGTATGCTTCTGAGATAAATACCGGGAACTGGTTTGAAATTCTTGGTCGTGAGGGTGTTGAATGGGGGTATTCGGATCCCAGCGCTGATCCGTGCGGGTACAGAACTCTGCTTGCTCTTCAGCTTGCGGAGAAACACTACAACTCCCCAGGCCTGTTCAATGAGCTTGTTAACGGAACAAACGAGGCCAGCATAAGACCAAAATCCGTGGAATTGATCTCTCTGCTGCAGAGTGGTCACCTGGATTATGCATTTGAATACCTGTCTGTTGCTGTTCAACACGATCTTCAGTATTTGGTTCTTCCGGCAGAGGTAAACCTCGGTGATCCTGATCAGGCTGAGCTTTACTCAGCGGTATCAACACAGATAGCCGGCAGTCAGCCAGGTGAAACGAGAACAGTTTATGGTGCTCCCATAGCCTACGGGATAACAATACTTGACAATGCTCCAAACCGCGAAGCAGCTGAAGCATTTGTTGCTTTCCTGCTCAGTGCTGATGGAGGGCTTTCTGTTCTTGAGGAAAAGGGACAGCCTCCATTTGTACCGGTTCGTGTTTCTCCAGGTACGGTATTTTCAGAAATTCCGGCAGAGATTTCTTCTTTCACAAGGTAACAGATATGAGCAGGGGTCCGTTCTTCTGGTTGAGCATTGTTTCGGCTGTTGCTGTGATGTCTTTTCTTGTGCTGCCTATGGCCAGTATGATGACCGCCCCAGGTCTGGATGACATAAAAGAGGCTCTTGCGGATAAAGTGGTAACAGATTCGGTTCTCCTCAGTCTTTACACTGCAGCTGTTACCGCTCTTATCTGTCTTGTAACCGGGACGCCACTGGCTTACCTGCTGGCAAGAAAGGAATTTCCCGGGAAGCGGATTGTTCTGAGCGTAATCGATATTCCTATCGTCATTCCCCACCCTGTTGTCGGTATCGCAATACTTGGCGTTACTGGGCGGAATCACTGGTTCGGGCGTATTCTGCTCGAAGCTGGAATACGGGTAATGGGAAGCAAAATCGGGATTGTTGCGGTAATGGTGTTTGTAGGTATGCCATTTTTTGTTAACGCGGCAAGGGAAGGATTTGCTTCAGTATCACCAAGGCTGGAAAATGTTTCCATGAGCCTGGGAGCGTCAAGATTCTCAACATTCAGAAGAATTACGCTTCCACTGGCTGGAAGAAGTATTCTGGCTGGTCTGATTATGAGCGCAGCCAGGGCTCTCAGTGAATTCGGTGCCGTGGTGGTTGTGGCATATCACCCTATGATTGCTCCTGTGCTTATGTACGAAAGGTATGAAGCCTACGGACTTAAATACAGTCAGCCTGTGGCATTCATTCTTGTTGTGGTAAGCCTGCTTGTGTTTATCGCTCTTCGTTTTGTTACAGCAGGAAAGACAGGAAACACAGAGGAAAGGTCATGATAAGGCTGAAGGGACTGACAAAATCATTTCCGGCGTTCAAGCTCGGGCCTGTTGATCTGGATATTCCGGAGGGAAGTTTCTATATGCTCATGGGACCAACTGGATCAGGCAAAACTCTCGTACTGGAAACAATTGCCGGATTGACACTGGTGGATGAAGGTTGTGTAGAAATTTCCGGGCGGAACATGAACACTATAAAACCAGGCAGAAGGGGAGTGGGTATTGTTTATCAGGACAGTGCCCTTTTCCCCCACCTGACCGTGAAAGAAAACATTTCATACGGACTGAAATGGGGCAGAAAAGGAGGTCTCGGGACAGAAGAAATTGTTGAGATGCTGGATCTGGGACAGTTGCTGAACAGACTTCCCGGAAAGCTCAGCGGTGGTGAAAAGCAGCGAACCGCGCTGGCCAGAGCTCTTGCGACCAATCCATCAGTCATGCTTCTCGACGAACCTATGAGTTCTCTCGATCAGCAGTTCAGAGGATATCTCAGGCGGGAGCTGAAAACAATTCACAGCAGAACGAAAACAACATTTGTAATGGCCACCCACGACTTTACAGACGCTGTTTCCCTGGGAACTGCAGGAGCTGTGATGAACAATGGCCACATAGAACAGCAGGGTTCTGTCGATGATATTTTTTTCAAACCTTCCAACCGGTTTATGGCGGCATTTACAGGTATTAAAAATCTTATTCCCGTGGTGTACAAACAGAAAAAAGCGGTGACAGCCGATGGCCTCTGTATCGAAATGCCAGAGGCCGACAGAACAGGCAAAGGCTGCATTGCAGTTCCGCAGGATTCAATAAGCGTTTCCATCGAGCCGCACGTAGAAGCCCGGGCAAACCAGTTCAGAGGTCAGGTTACCGAAATAGTTCGTGAGGGGTATGGCTATATTGTTGAGATCACCTGTAAAACAACAGTGTTTACCTCCATGGTACCGCCTGATTTATTCAAAAAACTGAACATGAAACACGGAGACGCAGTATCGATCTCATGGAAAGTCTCATCGACGCACTTTTTTTAACAGAACTGTTCAAAATGCGACAAAATAAACACCAGCTGTTAAATTATCCCTTGTGGAACCTGCGCATTTCAGTAACGATCTTCTTCATGTCACGGTTGGCTACGGCGATGGTGGTGAAGGCCATATCAATGAACTGCAGCCTGTTGATCAGGATCTTTACAAGACTGAGAAGAATCTTTGTCGTAATAACAGGACTGGATTCAATGAGTTCTATGAAACTGTCCCATTCTATGCTGTAGACAACACTGTCTTCTGTTGCCTTTACAGTCGCTGAACGGGGGGACCCGTCGAGAAAAGACATTTCGCCAAAAACATCCCATTCGGAGAAAATAGCCAGTGGAACAGAATCTTCGTCCCAGCTGTCGCTTGCAGTGGCCGAACCTGTCTTGATTATGTACATCACCCTGGAGGTGTCATCCTTGGTGACAATCTCCGTTCCCGCAAGAAACACTTTCTTTTCACACTTGGAAATAAACTCTGTTCTCTCTACATCGGTCAGGTTATCAAGAAACTTTCTGTGCATGTTACTCTCCCTTGGGTTTTATAGTTACAATAGTAAGAAACTGTTTCGAAAAAAAGGATGCTGCTGGAAGACAAAATCGTTTTTTCCGTTCGGCAGTATATTCGCGAGACCAGTATACAGATAAACACTTTGTGAAGTGGGGTCAAATGTCCGGTATCATTGCTCTTCTCATAGGTTTTCCATGTTTCTCATCGATCATTCAGAGTGAGGGTGCTCAGACTCTGGTTTACAGCACACAGACAGCTTTCGGATACAGCCTGGTTGGAAGCCTCTCTTCAGGGTGGGGAGGGGTTCCGGAGACTGTTGTGTACACCACTGATCAATACGGAACGGTGGTTTCACAGACCGCTGCCTCATTTTCCGGCGAACCTGTCAGCTCTGTTAAGTTTCAGGACGGAATTGCAGTGATCTGCAACAGCAGTGAGAAAACAGCTGTTACTCTTTTCAGCAGCGCAGGAGTGGAACTGTGGCTGACAGAGCTTACGGGAGAGCAGCTGCTGAATGCAGAAGCCGCCGCCGATGGAAAATACATAGTTGCAGCGGGAAATGTTTGCGGGTTTCTTCAGGTTACAGAACTGGACAGTACGGGAAATATTGTCTGGAGTACAAATTATCCATCCATCACGTTTTCTGTTGGAGGTGTTTTCCTCTATGACGATGTGGTATTCATTCTGGGAACCTCTGAGGAACCGAACTGGCACAGCAGTGTGCGTGTTCTTGTTCTGAATTCGGAAGGTACAGTGCTGGAACTGCACACCCTGTTTTCCGGCGAAGGCCGAATGTCCTCTCAGGCGATTACAGTTGACGATTCGGGTATTTACATTCTTGTAAATGCCACCACGGAACGGAACAACATGATCGGTGAAGTCAGACTTGTTAAAATGAATTTTTTAATGGAGCCCCAGTGGGCGGGGGTGTTGAGCGGAACTGGCCGGGAAACGGCAACCGGTATGGTTTCGCTGGCAGATGGCGGTTTTGCCGTGTCCGGCTGGTCCAATTCAATTCCATTCAGCGAGTCAGACAGATCAGATCTGTCAATCGGCAGGTTCAGCAGCAGTGGTGACCTTGTGTGGGTCAGGCAGTACGGTGGTGCATCAGCAGATTACGGACTGTCAGTGGCTGCAGTATCCGACGGAGGACTGCTCGTTACAGGCTGTTCAACGGAAGATCTGTACCAGGGCTGGTTCCTGAAAACCGATTCTCTCGGCTTTCTGGAACCTCAGGGGGTTCAGGATTATTCATCAGATGAATTCAGTGCTGTTCTTCTGGTCAATCCGGTTGTATCCGAGTTTCTTCCGTTTGTGTTGAACTGCCCGGAACCAGGGGTTGTGAAGATTGTAATGTACGATACTGCCGGGAGATCTGTTGCCGGGTATACAACAGCGGTTACCTCCGGCGAGAATTTGTTTAATATGTCCGTTAGTGTTCCGTCAGGCGTTTACTCCGTTCTGGTTTCAGACGCGGTGAATCACTCGGTTTTCAGAGCTGTTGTCTGCAGAGGTGGCAGATGAGTTTTGCGATTCTGCTGGCAGTCGTCGCCTCAGGTCCATCTGTTCTTTTTGTGGGTAACAGCTACACCGCCGCAAACGGTGGTCTGTCCGGTATGGTAGAACAGATATATGAATCTGTTGAACCGGACACCCTCACAGTTGAACAGCTGACAACTGGAGGAGCCTGCTTTGAAGATCACTGGAACAACCAGTCTGTGCGTGAAGAGATTCTAACCGGCCAGTGGGATACAGTGATATTTCAGGAACAGAGCTGTATGCCCGTGATTGCTCCTGCAAGAACCTATACTTTCGGAGACAGTCTCGCCTGGCTCACTGAAGCAGCTGGCTGCAACCCTGTTTTCCTGATGACATGGGCAAGGAAAAATGATCCTCTTATGCTTGAAGGGCTGAGAGCGGGCTATTCAAGAATGGGGGCTGTACACGGTTCCCCTGTTGCACCGTGTGGTATTGCGTTTGAACTGGTAAGAACAGGACACCCGGAGATAAACCCCTATTCCACCGACGGAGCACATCCTTCACTGCAGGGCTCATATCTGGCAGCATGCGTTATTGCCGCGACAGTGTACGGGATCGATCTAACAGCTGCATGGGTCTGGCAGCCTGCAGAGGTCAGTATAGAAGACGGAGAGATTCTCCGCCTGGTCGCCGACCTGGCTTGCAGCAGCTATCTTCAGCCAGGGGGAGGTGTGTCTCAATGAAGTACAGGGCTGTAGTGTTTGATATGGACGGAACTCTGGTGAATACAATACCGGACATTACCTTAACGGTTAACTCTGTTCTCCGGAGAAACGGTCTTTTGGAAAAAACGGCAGGTGATATTGAAAAAGGAGTTGGCTTCGGCGTTGAACACCTGCTGAGAACCCTCGATATTCCCGAACAGATGAACTCATCTCTGGTGCGGGAGATAGACAATGCATACTCGGAGATGCAGCAGTCAAAAGCATACGTCTACAGCGGTGTGATGGATCTGATACACAGAGTTACGGTGGCTGGGGTGCAGATGTTTATCCTCAGCAACAAACTTCAGAGAAGTCTCGAAAAGTCTGTTTCAGATCATCTTTCATTTGCAGAGTTTGTTTCAGTGACCGGATCACAGCCTGGTCACCCCGCAAAGCCATCTCCGGATCTGCTTTTTAAAATGCTCGAAAGATTCAATGTTCCTCTGGATTCAGTGCTTATGGCTGGTGATGGGGAAGCGGATGTAGCAGTGGCACAGGCTGCAGGAATTCCATGCGTTTCTGTGCTGTGGGGGTTCAGAAGCAGGGAGGCTCTTGAAGCCGCAGGAGCGGATCTGTTCGCCTCTACACCGCGGGATCTCGCAGAGCTTATTCTGGGGGTGGAACAATAACCGTCAGATCTGACGGTTTTGAAACCAGTTCAATGTATTCTGAATCTGCGTCTGGCTCAACAACCTCACCGTCAAGTTCCAGCAGAATGGAACCTGGTTTGAAAGGTTCGATCCTTATAATACTTCCCCGGGCTGCAGTTGCGTATTTCGTATCCAGAAGGGTTCCGTCGTAAAGATTTGAAATATGTGCTGCAATCCCGAAGAAATTCATCGGTGAAACAACAGCGCTGTCCAGGAGCCCGTCATCGGGTTCCACTGCGGGAGAGAGCTGCATTCCTCCTCCTGAATACCTGCCGATACCTGTTGTAATGGTGAGATAGTCACCTTTGTAAAAGGGCTTTCCGTCGCAGGAAACTGTAGCCTTCCATCTGGGAGGAAAAACTGCCGACGCCGCCAGAGAAAGCAGGTAGCTCATGCTTCCAAAGGGAAGAAAACGGCGAGAATTCACGGCTCTCCTCAGAACAAGAGCATCGAAACCCACACCTGCAGAGTTAAGAAAAAATCTCCTGCCGCCGGGCCACAGGCACAATCCGGTATCTACCCGCCTGGTGACACCTTCCGCCATTGCTGCCGCACAGTCTTCAACAGTTGCATTTTCAAAACCCAGCGATCTGAACCAGTCGTTTCCTGATCCTGCAGGAAGGAAAGCCAGAACCGGTTTGTTTTCAAGGGTGGAGATGGCGGCAGCGGCATCGGAAACAGTCCCGTCTCCTCCATAAACTGCCACGCCGTCAAAGCCGGAAGAAGAGGCATTCGCGGCCAGAAGTCTTGTCTGTGCAGGCGCCTCGGTAAACTTTGCAGTAAACTCAATACCGGCAGCAGTCAGAGAAGCTTGTGAGTGTTTCCACATTCTGCCGGCGCTACCTCCTCCGGCCTTTGTGTTCACAATCACCATCCAGTTCAAAAAAGCCTCCCTGAAAATCTGTTCATTGGATCAGGCGTACACACACAGTTTTGTCTGTCAGGTAAGTGCCCGCAGACATCCGATGTTGATTGCCTGGGTCTTTCCAGGGTCAGTTCCGTCTGCGATTTCAAATTCAAAAACCAGATCTCTGTCCGGAAGCTTGTAGTAATCCACATTGGTTGGAAGATTCGAATCGTGAAAGAATATGTTTGAATACGGTGACCCCGGGTCTCTGTTGTCAATCAACCACATTTCACCCTGAAAGGTGTCCAGGAATCTAAAGAAACCAAACCCTTTTTCGTGACTTACACAGATGCCTCTGACGAAAGAACCTTTTGCGCCCCATTTTGAGTAATCTTCCATTCCCTTGAAAGGAAGAAGATTGGGGACAAGATAACCCGATACATAGAGATCCGCTTCGTCTCGAAGTTCTCTGGACACATTGTCAAAACCCAGAACCTCAACACGGCAGCCCTTGTTCTGAATAGTGCTTATCACCCTTACGAAATCACCGTCTCCAGTGGCAATAAGAACCTTGTCCAGCTTATCCGACTGGAGAAGGGCATCCACTGCAAGGTCGAGGTCTACATTTGCCTTTCCGAACCTGGCTCCGGTTTCATCGGTATACCATTTGACCACCTTCCGGATGACCTTGAAGCCGATGTCACGAAGAGCACTGTGGAATCTTCTCTGCTTGTCTCTGTAATCAAAGTCTGTCCGAGCTCTGGCTTCGTCAAAGCTGACATAGGCGTTGAGTCGAACTGGACGGGCTCCGTTACGGCAGGCGAATTCCCGAAGCACTTCATACCGCATACCGTATCCGCCGTTCATGGTGAGATTGGAAACATCCACGTAAACCCCTACCCTTGTACCGGTATTGCGATCTGGCATAATATTACCTCCATAAGGAAACACAAGTCTAAACAATAAGCATCTTCGCGTGGAGCTGAATATAAGTGAAATATCTCGAATGGCTAATCAGGACAGGTTTTAGGCCGGAACACCCCGGGGTAACAGAAGATGAAGTGGCGGAAAAGGCTCGACCTCTTGAAAACCCGGGCTCTTCCCTGATGAAACAGATTTCCGGAATTGTTGTTCATCACTCGGCAACGGAAACAGGAAACGCAGCCTGTTTCAGGGTTCTGCACCGTGTTGTAAACGGCTGGAACGATGTGGGGTACCACTTTGTTATTGGCAATGGTTCACTCAGTGCAGATGGAGAGGTTGAATACGGCAGAGTTCTTCCATTTCAGGGTGCCCACGCAAAAGGTGCAAACGAATATTCTGTGGGTATATGTCTGGTGGGAAATTTTAACCGCACAGTTCCCACTGCTGCACAGATGGATTCCCTGGGGATTTTGTTGCGCAGACTTGCAGTACGGTATTCAATAGACAGAGACTTCATTACAATTCACCGTCTGGTGGAAGGATCGCACACACAGTGTCCGGGAAGTAATCTGACACTGAAAGATATACTGTATCTGTTTGACAACAAATAGCTTAAAAGGAGCCTTGCCAGATGCTTCGCCTTGTTGTATATATCGGCTTCGAAATGAAGGAGAAACATAAATGACAGCGGTTTTAACGTTTTTGCATTCAGTGATCTGCGTACTTCTTATTGCAGTTGTTCTGCTTCAGAAGTCAAAGGGAGATGGCCTCTCCGGCGCATTCGGCGGCGGCGGTGCCCTTACAGCATCATTTGGCAACAGAGGTGCAGCCAGCCTTCTCAGCAAAGCTACTTCAGTTCTTGCAGTGCTGTTTATGGTTGCATCATTCCTGCTGGCGTTATTTTAGAAATGAATAGTGCCGGGGTGGTGGAATTGGCAGACACGCTAGGTTAAGGACCTAGTGGGCAATAGCCTGTGCGGGTTCAAGTCC
>QNDR01000086.1 GCA_003646025.1 Candidatus Fermentibacterota bacterium | reverse complement strand
TTCGGCCCAGCATATGTTTCGAACTTCTTCAGCAAGCGACTGTGAAATCTCTTTGTCCATTATCCTGGCAAGAGTAGCGGCATTAATGCCTGTACTGTAGTCTTTTCCCTCTATGAAAGCTTTCAGGTAGAACTGGTAGGAATCCTCCAGAAATTCAATTTTTCCAGAGGTATACCAGCTGTGTTTGAGAATTCCGCCAACCAGACCATTTGTTTCGGGATCGGCACCTTCAGCCATAAGAGGCTTAAGAACATTAAGAGCCTCTTCGGTGTGCCCCATTCTTGACAGGGCAAGAGCTAGGGGTTTTCTTAGGAGGGGATTACCATCTATTGCAATACTTCTGTTTGCAAGCTCTATTGCCTGAAGGTAGTTACCTCTTTTTATTCTTTCATTTAAATCCGCAAGAACTCTGTTGTTATTAACCACTACATCTCCTTGTCTTTGTTTAAGAATCTGTATGGTTGAGGATCAAATAACAATGGCATGATTATTCTATATTTCTGCGTTAAATATGCGCTGGCGGAAAATGGTTAATTTACTGTGTGCATTTGCATATATACAAGAGAAGGGGCGCCAGCGCGACCCTTTTCTTGTCTGTTTTGTCTACAGATTAAACAGATGGGCGCGGTTGAGGAATTCAACGAGAAGTTCAACTGCCGTTTCAACATCGTGTTTATGGATGATGGCAACGGGACTGTGGCCGTTTCTGGTGGGGATGGAAAGGCAGGTTGCATGGGTGTTTCCGCCGAACTTCTGCATAGAGCTGGTGTCTGTTCCGCCTCTTACCAGTATCTCCATCTGATGGTCGATGTTGTTCTCTTCAGCAATGTCTCTGATGAAATCAACCAGGGATGGCGAGCAGATAACACTGGCATCCTGCTGCTTGATGGCTACACCATCACCCAGATTGCAGATCCTGTGTGTCTTTGGAAACCCGGGAGTGTCGCCGGCTCCTGTAATATCTGACGCTATACCTATATCCGGTTTTATTGCCTGGGCTGCAACAGTTGACCCGCGGAGCCCTACTTCCTCCTGGGAAGTACCCACACAGTAAACATCAATGGCGGGGTTGCTGTACTTCTTGAAAGCCTCCATGATGATGTATGCGCCAACCCTGTCATCGAACGCTTTCGCAACCAGACAGTCGCCCATCTCGGTGTAAATGGTGTCCATGGAAACCCAGTCTCCTCTGGAGACCTTTTCCTTCACGGCATCTCCGTCCATACCAAAATCTATGAACAGTTTGTCGAGTTTGATCGCCTTGGCTGCCGCCTCGGGAGTCAGAGCGGGAGGAGCGCAGAATACGCCTGTAAGAACTTCACCCTTCCTGGTGTGGACCCTTACAGTGTGTCCATAGATGGATGATGCACTCCAGCCACCGACAGGGGCTACCGATGCAAATCCATTCTCGTCTATGTTGTATATGATGAAGCCTATTTCATCTATGTGACCGGCAAGCATTATTCGGGGTCTGTTCTCGCCCCGGGTGCCGTACTTTACGGCAGTGATATTCTTCATGGCGTCGGTTTTTATCTCATCCGCAAAGCCTTCAAGGTCTTTTCTGATCAGTTCAACTACGGCATCTTCTCTGCCGGAAACGCCGTCTACCTCACACAGTCTTCGAAGTAAATCCATCTGGTGCCTCTTTCTATCTGCTGTTTACGGTGTCTGTATCTGAAAACCGGCACCATCCATGTAGCGTGTGGAAGTGGTACCTGAAAACCGGATATCGGTCTGAAGGGCTCTGGCCGCCTGAACCGGGGTAAGCCCGTTCTCCAGTATCTGGTTGAAGTAATAAAACTCGATTACTGCGCTGCCGCCCCAGTCTACTGAAGTAGTGTAGCCTGAAACGGCGAAGTCGTCTTTCCAGTTTGACCTGGAATTCAGTATGACCTCATCTGTACGCCCTGCCATTATCTCGCAGCTGCTGAAATGCACAAGTTGAAGGTTGGACATTGGAGAAATAGCGTCTGCAAGCTCCCGGGGAGAAACAGTACCCGAGTTCAGGGAAATTCCAGCAGATGTTCCGTGGGAAGCAAAAATCAGGTACACATCACCTGGAAGAACAGCTCCCTCGGCACAGAAGTTCTGTATATCTTCAAGGTTGTGGACAAAACGGTGTCTTATCTGCACACCTGGAAGTCTGCCCAGCCAGGCATCGAGCATCTCACCGAAAGAATACTCGTTCTCACGCATGGACTCCTGCCACTCCGCCTCAAGAATAAGAACCCAGGTTGATGGCTCACCGTTTGCCCGGTGACCATCCCAGGCACTCCAGTTAGTGTCTCCGTCGGCCTTCCACTGGCCGGTAAACGAATTACCATTTTCCGAAAGCAGAAACCAGCCTCTGCCGGAGGCATCCGCCTCTGTGTAGGTGAAAACAAGTTTTCCACTTTCTTCAGAAACAGTTCCCTCGACGGAAGACATGCTTCCGTAGCTGTACCAGCCTGTAACAGTACTGCCTGTCTGCTCCAGAACCATATCTCCGTAGGTGGTTTCCCATGTTCCCGAGTAGTCTGATACAGCAAGAACGGCCAGAAGTATCTGTATCATTCAAGAACCGCCTTTATCCGTCTTACCCCTCTGGAGGAGCTCTTTTCGGAAACCAGACGGAATCTGCCCAGTTCAGATGTGTTTTTTACATGGGGTCCGCCGCAGATCTCTGTTGAGTAGCTTCCTATAAAGTAAACTTTCACAATATCACCGTATTTATCTTTGAAAAAACCGAGAGCTCCTTTGGCCTCTGCCTCCTCTGGAGACATTTCTTTCATCACCACAGCAACACCCTGGTTTATGGCCTCGTTTACCAGAGCTTCAACTTCCGCCTTCTGCTCCCCGGTCATTTTCTCGCCGTACAGAAAGTCAAACCTGAGCCTTTCTGCGGTTATGTTGCTTCCCTTCTGCTGAACCGTTTCGCCCAGCACCTTTCTTAGAGCTGAATGAAGCAGATGTGTGGCTGTGTGAAGTTTTGTAACCATTTCACTGTTGTCGGCCAGGCCGCCTTTGAATTTCTTCTCGGCACCCTGTTTGGACAACTGCCTGTGTTTTTCAAAAGCCTTGTTGTATCCGTCCATGTCTACAGACATACCATTTTCCGCAGCAAGGTCTGCTGTAAGCTCCACAGGAAAACCGTAGGTATCGTAGAGTTTGAAAGCAAGCCTTCCGGCAACGGTTCTGCTGGGATTCTTCAACAGATTGGGCAGCATCTTGTTGAACTGTTTCAACCCTGCCTGAAGCGTCTCACCAAAGAGCTTCTCTTCCCTCTCAAGCTCGCTCAGAATAACCGCTCTGTTGCGCAAAAGCTCCGGGTAGTCTTCCCCCTCGGCTTCAATTACCATGACAGCCAGCTGTGTTAAAAATCCCCCTGGTATCTCAAGCTTCATTCCGTGCCTTATCGCAAGCCTGATAAGCCTTCTGAGAACGTATCCCTGATCGACATTAGAGGGAACCACTCCCTGATCGTCGCCAAGGATATGGGTAGCTGAACGGATGTGATCCGCGATTACCCTTTCAGATTTCGTTGTTTCGTCTGTTTTTGAAAGGGTTCTGATTCGGTCTATGAGTCTTTTGAGAACACCGATGTCGTATACCGTTCCGTATCCCCCCAGCATGGCCACGGTTCTCTCCACACCCATTCCGGTATCTACATTTTTCCGGGCAAGAGGCTCGTAGGTTCCATCCTGTGTCTTCCTGTACTCCATGAATACATCGTTCCATACCTCGAAGTATTTGCCACAGGAGCAACCCGGTTTACAGCTATCACCGCAGGGCTCTTTCCCGGTGTCAAAGAACATTTCAGTGTCTGGACCGCAGGGACCGGTTGCTCCGGTAGGACCCCACCAGTTGTCCTTCATACCGAAACTGTGTATCCGTTGTTCAGGAATACCGACCTCAAGCCAGATTGAACGGGCTTCAGCGTCTGCGGGTATGTCACCCTCTCCCGCGAACACTGTTACACTGATTTTCTCCGGGTCAAACCCGAGCCATTCTTTTCCAGTAAGAAATTCAAAGCTCCACAGAATTGCTTCCCGCTTGAAATAGCTTCCAAGGGACCAGTTGCCGAGCATTCTGAAGAAAGTGAGATGGGTATCATCTCCGACTTCTTCAATATCGCCTGTTCTTATACACTTCTGCACATCAACAAGCCTGTTTCCCTGGGGATGCTTTTCACCCAGCAGGTAGGGAACAAGCGGCTGCATACCGGCAGGTGTGAAAAGAATAGTAGAGTCGTTCTCCGGTATTATAGAGGCTCCGGAAATTCTTTTGTGGCCTTTGCTTTCAAAAAACCTGATGTAAAGGTTAACAAGTTCCCGCTCTGTCATTTAAATTCCTTGTTGTAGATCCTGTACCGTTTGTAGAGATCGGCATTCATCTGCTTTTCAAGAATGGCTCTCATTTCGCGGTTGTTCTCAAGTATCCAGGAGAGCTCTCCCCTGCCCATACCCATTTTTTTACTGTTTCTGATTATGCGGTCTATTACCAGAGCCTCAAGACCTTTGTTCCTGTATTCTTTTTTTACACCCATGAGAAGAACCCTTACCCTGTCAATATTTACCTTGAACGGCGGAACCTTGAGAGCAAGAATTGATGGAATTGCCCTGCCTTTTCCCTTTTTGAACGCAATGTTGGCGTCAGGAAGGGCCACTCCGAATGCAACAACTTCACCGTTCAGCTCTACAATTGGCGTGAGTTCCGGTATAACAAGCATCTTCAACTCATCGACCATGGCCGCAAACTCTCTTGAAGACATGGGTACGAAACCCCAGTTTTCACCCCAGCACTCATTGTACACATCCATGATCTTCCTCATGTCATTGCTGAGATCTTTCAGGTTGATACCCCGCACCTTCCATTCTCCCCGTTTCTCAACCATGGCTGCTATTCTGAACAGTTTTTCGAATTTGTCGCTGTCTCCGTCAAGCCAGTAGGCAAGAAGGTCCATGAGTTTGCTGTAACCGGCCTGCTCCACAAGCCCTCCGAGCCACTTCGGGTTGTGGGTCATCATCAGCCTGGGATCTGTGTTAAATCCCTCGACCAGCAGACCGCATTCCTCGTTTGTTGAGAGATTGAAAGGACCGCGTATGCTTTCCATTCCCGCAGCTTTCACGTAGTTCTCCGCCGTTGAAAGAAGAAGACCGGCAAGTTCACTGTCGTTCTCGCATTCCAGAAAACCAAAAAAGCCTGTTTTTTCGTTGTGGTATTCGTTGTGTGTCCTGTTTACGCAGGCACTGATTCTGCCGACTACCTTTCCTCCCGAATCCCGTGCTATATAAAATTCCACATCGGCGTGTTCGTGAAACGGATGTTTTTTATCCATAAGCTGCCGAACATTCATAAGCAGAGGCGGTACCCAGTGCGGATCGTTTTTGTTGATACCAAAGGGAAGCATGATGAATTCTTTTCTCGTTTTCCGACTGTCGACCTTTTCGATTGTGTAGTTCATGCCATTATCCAATCAGGTGGTGTTTGCGGCCGACCTTTTCAAACACATCCAGAGCTCGGTCTATCATGTCATCTGTATGGCTCGCCATGTAACTTGTACGCAGCATGGCACCTCCTGGTTCAACCGCGGGAGAGATAACCGGATTGGTAAACACCCCGTTGTCAAACATATCTTTCCATACCCGGAAACAGTCGAGATCCTCGCCAATAAACACAGGAATAATCGGAGCCTCACTGTGCCCGATATTGAATCCCAGATCAGCCAGACCGTCACGGCATCTCGTGGTAGCATGGTGTACCTTAACAAGAAGCTCAGGCTCTCTTTCAAGTATATCGAGTGCCGCCAGAACCGTTGCCACGGCAGCAGGCGGAAGACTGGCACTGAAAATGTTTGTTCTGGCGTTGTGCCTCAGATAGCTTATGACGCTTGCAGGACCGGCAGCGAACCCACCGATACAGGCAAATGATTTACTGAATGTTCCAATCAGAACATCAACCCTGTCGTGACACCCAAGGTGCTCCGCGGTACCCATTCCCGTGGCGCCCATGGCACCTACTCCGTGGGCATCGTCCACCAGAAGCCGAACTCCAAATTCCTCGGCAAGATCGGCAAGACCGTTGATTTTTGCAAGATCGCCTTCCATGCTGAACACACCGTCGGTGATTATCATACCAGGTTCATCTATATGCTTTTCAAGAATGTGACGGAGATGTTCAAGGTCGTTGTGTCTGTATTTTACAACCTTTCCGTAACTCATTCTGGCTCCGTCGATAATGGAGGCGTGATTCTTCCTGTCCAGATAGATGATGTCTCCTCTGGCACCCAGAGTTCCTATTGTTCCAAGATTGGCCTGAAACCCGGTACTGTAGGTAAGGCAGGCTTCCTTCTTCAGAAATTTACTTAACCTTTCCTCCAGCTCAAGGTGTATATCAAGAGTTCCGTTGAGAAATCTGCTGCCTGTGCATCCGGTACCATACTTCAGTATGGCCTCCCGAGATTTCTCCATAACGTAGGGATCGTCTGTAAGACCGAGATAGTTGTTGGAACCCAGCATGATCAAACCGTGTCCGCCTATTTCCATTTCAGCCCCTACATGCCCCTGCAGAGGAACAAAGTAAGGATAAAGCCCCATCGCCTTTACCTTTTCAGGCCGGTCGTAATCAAAACACTTCTGAAAGATGTCCATGGAATCACCCGTCGGTTGCCTGGTCGGAACCAGTAGTAATACTTGGCTAACGCAATTCGCTACATGAATCTAACCACAAACCTTTCAGAATCAAACAGGAATCGTCATATTCCTGTGTCGAGAGGGAGGCTGACTTTGTGAAGATATTCCTTACAGGAGCATCAGGTTTTGTTGGCAGACATCTGGTAGAAGAACTTATCAACCGAGGTCATACTGTAACTGCTGCTGTCCGCTCAAGTTCAGACACCAGCCATATCCCACCAGGCTGCAGGATCGTTTCCATGGATCTGAGTTCTCCGGAAAGCATTTTCCCCCACCTTACAGGTACAGAGGTTATTTTCCATGTGGCAGGAGCTGTAAAAGCCCGATCTGGTGAAGAATTCGATAGAGTCAATGCAGGACTTACTGCGGCACTTGTGCTGGCGGCAAAAGCTGCGTGTCCGGATGCTCTTTTCATTCTCACTTCCAGCCAGGCTGCAGCAGGACCCGGCGGCAACGGCCCCAGGTCTTCGTATGGCAGAAGTAAACGACTTGCTGAACAAGCTGTTACAGGATTTCCACGGTATATCATCGTTCGCTCTCCAGCTGCACTGGGTCCCGACGACAGGGAAACGAAAGCATTCTACCGCTGGGCACGGAGGGGCATAACGGTAACACTGGGAAGCAGTGCTGTGAAGTTCTGTGTAATTTCCATCAGCGACCTGGTGCACTTCATGGCTGATCTTATCAACATGCCCGCAGCAGAAGGATTGATCCTCCAGCCATCGCATCCCCGACCTGTTACATGGAAGCAGATACACAAAGCTCTTGAGAAAACCGCAGGAAGAAAAATCCTCAGAATACCGGTCCCGTCATGTGTTGTTTACGCTGCCGGTTTCCTGGGTGAAGTAGCAGCATCGTTCACCGGATTCCTTCCGCTGCTGGACAGGGAGAAGGCCACTGATATTACCTCAACGAACTGGCTGTGCATGCAGGATGAAGTAGAGCGGATAACAGGCTGGAAACCGGTGCTTTCCCTGGATGAAACTATTGCGTCAGCCATGGGATTTCATCAGGCTGATAAAACCCCTGCACAAACCCTGGATTGAGGTGGATTAAAGTGAACTTTACTCTGCCTGGGCTGACGAGGAAAAACTACGGCCTGGTTCGAATCACCTGTTTCGCTGTATCAATTCTAACCGTGCTTGCGGTTTCACATTCCGCTTCTGCAGCGGAACTGCTCACAAAGGTGGAAAACACCCTTGGGATAGGGTCTCCAGTTCTTTCACTGGTTCTCAGGGCTCTTCTTGTACTGCTGGTGAACTCTGTTCTTGTAAAACTGACCAGAACCCTGTGGCTTCATTTTGACCGGGTTCCCCTGGATGATGCAGAGATAAAGACCAGCGATATACTGATTTACAAAACTGGAGATATTACAGGTATCCCGGCGTACAAATCGGAACTGAACAAGCTGATCAACACTCCTGATACCGGTGTAACACAGATAGTGAACACAATAGTTGGAATGGGGTTTTCTCTCCAGGCAAGCGATATCCACTTCAACCCTGCGCCGGACAAAGCCGAGGTGACATTCAGAATCGACGGAAACCTCTACCCCATGGGAGAAATCCCAACTTCCCTTTACCAGCATCTGATCAGGAGGGTCAAGATACTGTCTGACCTTTCTATTTTCAAGCAGGGGGTACCTCAGGATGGTCAGCTGAATTTTGAAAGCGAGGCATACACTGCCAGAGTATCTGTGTTCCCCACAAACAACGGTGAGCGTATTGCACTGAGGCTGGTTAGAACCAATGCCAGAATTATGGATATTGAAAACATCGGGATGCCGGAAAACATCCTTCCCGACTACAAAGCTATGCTCAACCGAAGCCAGGGGATGATCGTCATAACAGGTCCCACAGGCAGCGGTAAGAGTACAACAATGTTTTCAAGCCTGCTCTACATCAAGTCAAGCAGAAAAGACAGCATCAACATCGTTACTCTTGAAGACCCTGTAGAGACAAACCTGGAAGGATTCCAGCAGACCAGAGTGGGACAGGCACCAGGGCTTACCTTTTCGACAGGTTTGAGATCAGTTCTCAGACAGGATCCGGATGTTATCATGCTGGGTGAAATCAGAGACGAGGAAACCGCTTCCGTGGCCATCAGAGCCGCGATGACCGGACATCTGCTGCTTACCACTGTCCACGCCAACAGCACATCAGGTGTGTTTAACCGTCTTTCTCAGATGGGAGTAGATCCTGTTCAGCTGTCTTCAACTGTTCATGCGGTTGTTTCACAGAGGCTCTGCCGCAGACTGTGCCCGTCATGCAGAAAAACAGTTGAGCTGAATGAGTTCCAGGTAAAACAGTTAAAACTGCTTGGTATAGACAGTATCCCCGAAACACCTTTCTATGAGGCGGAGGGTTGCAGTGAATGTCTGGGGCTGGGCTTTGTCGGACAGGTTGCGCTTTTCGAAATGCTTGTGGTTAACGACTTTATGAGAGATTTTATCACACAGGGACTGCCAGCCCATCAGCTCAGCAGAAAGGCCCGTACAGCCGGTATGCCAACCCTGCTTCAACATGGCCTGGAATACGCAAAGCAGGGAATAATCTCTCTTGACGAACTGACAAGGATAGTTTCCGAGTAGTTATCGGAAGTGATAGAGCAGTATGATGCTTCCCTTGTACGCCGGTCTTTTCTCTCCCTTGATCTCCATCTCGACACCGAGGGTCACTCTTGTGATTCCTCTGAGATTGCGTAGACCGTTTACAGTCAGTATCAGACGCACCTCGCTGTTAACGAGAACTGGTGTACCAAACCTGAGATTTTCAACTGCGTAGTTGACAGTCATCTCCGAATTCCGCACCTCGATTATCTCATCAAGAAGAGCCGGCAGAAGTGAAACTGTCAGAAAACCGTGTGCTATTGTTGCCCCGAACGGCGATGCGGCGGCTCTTTCCGGATCAACGTGAATCCACTGGTGATCGCTGGTTGCATCGGCAAAAGCGTTGATGGTGTCCTGGGTTATCTTTTTCCATGGCGACCGGCCAACCTCTCTGCCGTCATACTTTTCCACATCTGCATGGGACGCTATTACTATCTTACTACTCATCTGTTTTTCCCTTCAGATCAAATTCACCGGTACTGAGCAAAACAAGAACACACGCATTTCTGGTTATTATACCTGCTTCTGCAAGCCTGTGGGAAAGCTCCCTGCTTTCCGTACCTGGATTGAAGATTACCTGCGATGGCGCAATTCTTACCAGATGCTCTATATCCTGTGCCAGCAGCTCAGCCCTTACATACACAGCGACGGTGTCTATTTTCTCACTTACCCGGGAAAGACTGTGTACAGTAGGCTCCTCAGTTTCAATCTCTGAGAATGGATTTACCGGTATCACCCTGTAGCCTGCATCTGTCAATCTGCCCATTGCCATGTTTGAATACCGGCCCGGGTTGTTGCTTGCGCCAATGATAAGTACCGTACTCACTTCACCTTCACCATCCATTTCGGCAGCGGTTTTGCCGGAGGTTTTTTCCCGTAAAATACATCGTCCAGCCATTTCAGCAGCCACCCGGCCAGACGGTAACGAAGGGCAAGGGTCTTGAGCAGACCCCACGGGTGCCCCATGGGACACACGGCAAGACACTTCCCGCAATCTGTTCCCACCGAGTTCCAGTACATGAAACACCTGTCGGCATTGAGTTTTTCCAGCCGGTCAGGATTAATGGCTCTGCTGGGACAGTTAACTGCACACTTCCTGCAGACTCTGCAGAAAGACAGAAAGTCCGTGGATGGCTTTACCTCAGACACCTGTAGTTCCATGTTCGTCGTTACAACAGAGAACCTCACCCTGGGACCGTACTTCCTGGTAAGAAACACACTGCTCCAGCCGAATCCTCCAACCCCAGCGTCAAGGGCGATAAGCGGGGCGACAACCAGATAATCCCCATCGATGTGCGCCCTGGCTGAATACCCCAGATTCCGAATAAAAGCGGCGGTCTGAACTGCCCACACACCGCTTTCCGCATACCTTAGACCTGTTTCAATAACCTCCGGGGACAGAGGAGCTGTGGAAGTAAAACCTGGCTTCATTTCCGAGCACAGAACAATTGCGTAACTGTGCTCCGCCTGTATTTCCCTTCCGTATCCTCCTGCCGCCCTTCCGGTATGGGAGTAATAATGAGCCGGTTTCACCGTGGTTATGCCGTAGCATTTCACACCGTAAAGTTTCATCAGTCTGCGAATGTAATCGGTGAGAAACCTTGAATCTTCCACAGGAACGCTGTCTGCCACAGGGCCATCCACTGCCCCCTTAAGGTGCTGCAGCAGATGGAAACTGGCATCTGCAGCAGCGAAGTTAAGCCGGTGGTAGTATCTGCTGTCTTTCGAAAGAAGCCCAGGAAAAGCTCTTGTTCTGGCATCTGTGTTCTCTTTCCCGGGGTTTCTCTGGTAGTAATCGATGTAGTTGTCGGTTCCCGGAATCAGCT
>QNDR01000085.1 GCA_003646025.1 Candidatus Fermentibacterota bacterium | reverse complement strand
GCTAATTCCCTGAATACAAGATAAAGTTGCCTGTTATCTCAGTAAAATCCTGGCTGTAAATTAACAGGAAGTTATGGTTCCAAGAGTGAAAATAACTGGAATAGCTCAGTTCAGGTACTTTACACGAAGCAAGGAACTCATCAAAAAATAGAATATACTTTATTAGTAGTCGATCTTAGTCAACTGGTATTCCCATTTGAATAAGTGCCTCTTCTGTTAGTAGCTGAGAAGGATCTTCATCAGAGCTAAAGAAAATTGTTGTATCTGCGTAAGAAAGTTGCAACTGATATCCATCACCCATAACTGAATACTCTACGTAGGGATCATCCTCACCGAGAAAGTCCTCCTCTGAAGATGGCAGGCTTCCAGTTTCATCTGTAAATGCGTCAAGCTGAGCAACTACCATAAAAAGATAGCAGCTCATGTCTTGAATAATCTCTTCTTTTGTCTGCTCCGGTGGAGCATTCATTTTTTTAATCTCAAGAAAACTGTTTACTCCAATAACAACAAATGCCACAAACAATACTCCAATTGCAATCAGTTTACCATTCTTAGAAGAAATACTTTTCTTCTGCTGAATTTTCCTTTCAGAAGATTGCTTTACTTCCTGCTCTGCGAGATCAAAGTTTTTATCGCTCATAACTAGATTTCTCCGTCTTCAGGAATGAACTCAATTACAAATGTATAATTTCTTCCTAGTGAATACTGGAATGCGCCTTTATAGATTTCTTCAATAGCACTAATGAGCGCCATATCGCTAGTTGTTACAGAAATGCCATACATAATTCCAGTAAATCTATGCTTGGGTCGTCCATCAATTACCCAGTTATCCCAATCATATCGGAATCCCATTTCGGATTGTAGATTGAAGGTAAAACCATCAGGAAGATAAGGCTTTAGTTCGTTGGGAATACTTCCGGGCCCCCTGTCTGGCGGGTACTCTCCTGTTTCAGCGAGACACGATTTTGCTGCAAGAAGAATTGTTTGATAGTCTGAAACAACCCTGGCTGCCTGAGCTTTTTTGGTGATGCCCACATACCTGGGAATGGCTATGGCCGCAAGAATCCCTATAATAAGGATAACAACCATTAATTCGATTAACGTAAAACCTTTGCGCATAAAACACCTCCGACTAATTTATAAGCAAAAAGCATGCCCCGGGAAACAGGCAGTTTATAGTCGATTATATCAATAACAAAGGAATCTAAGTTGTCATCACCTGCAAGGCTGCTGAAGTACAAGAATTCTTCCAGACTGTTTGACAGATGCATTGCGATACTGTGAATTTCAGGGTCCCGGTACTCACGACGAAGGGCTTGCAACAGCCTGCCTGAATACTATGTTCAGCAGATGTCAGTATTTCGTTCAAACGAAGGAGGAGTTATGAAGTGGGTTACCCGTTCTCATGTACACGTTGACAGAGTGGCTTGTCCATGGCTTATCAGAAGGTTCATTGATTCTCAGGCTGAAATTCTTTTCGTTCCCCAAAGCCGGATTGAGGAAGTGGCAGACACAGAGAATGCCATTCCCTTTGACGCTCCCGGGGTTGAGTACGGTCATCATGACGGCAAGTGTTCTTTCGAAACCCTTATAGAAAAATTTGAGCTTAAAGACAAAGGGCTGCTAAGGCTGGCGAAGATCATCCATGCCGCAGATACCCGTGACATTGACAGCGATCCACTGGCCAGAGGATTTGAAGCTATTGCGGTGGGCTACAGCCTCCGTTATCCGGATGATGAAAAGAATCTGGAGAAGCAGTTCGAGGTTTACGATTCCCTGTACGCATGGTGTCGCCTCGATGTGGCCAGGAACAAAACCTGATTGACCTGTAATGTCCAGAATTGATCAGGACAGTTTTATTGCTGCCTGCTCCAGAGGAGACACACATACAGTCAATAAAGCTCTGATAAAGAAAGAACGTCGAAAAAAGATCTTCCGGGGAAAGCTTGAACCGCTGTTCGACATTAACGGGGAGGGCAGGTACGGCAATACAGCTCTTACCAGTGCGGCAAGTATGGGTGAAACTTCAACGGTGAAGCTGCTTCTGGAGAACGGGGCTCATGTTAACATCTCTGACAAAAGTTTTAATACAGCGATTATCCATGCTGTTTCAGAAGGTCATACTGAAACCGTAAAGGCGCTTATTGAAGCTGGAGCAGATGTAAACTGGAAAAACGAGCTGGGAATGTGTGCTCTTCTGTATGCGGTTTCCAGGTCTTCTCCTGAAATTGTCAGGATGCTTCTAGACGCCGGTGCCAGTACGGATGTCACCGGTTTTTACGGCGGTACGGCTTTCCACCTGGCCGCAAAGCGAGGCGATGCAGAGGTTATGCAACTCCTGTTTGGCAGAGGTATAGATATTGATGCCAGAAATGATGCCGGGAAAACAGCGCTGAAAATCGCCTCTGAAAGCAAGTACAGAGTGAGGAAAAGCAGCAGCCCGGAGAGAGAAAGCGACTACGAGGAAATAGAGCGGCTTCTTGTTTCCAATGGAGCAAGGCAGCATGGACTCTTCTGGGACTAGCTGGCTGAGATCGGCAGGTGTCCGTACAGGCTGTTAAGTATTTTGTTCTGTAGAGTTTTGTAAACTGTTATAGAAACAGGCGGTATCGTATATTTCCCAGAGAAATCAGCATGACAGGGAGGTGTAGTGGCCAGAGATCCGGTAGCCTTCTTCAGATTTGCAGGGAAGCATTTCGCCCTTCTTGCAGATTTGTTTTACTCGGACAAAGGTCTGTCTGACGCGGAGATCTATTCACTTGTGATGAAGCACAAGGGGGATGATGATCCCTCTGCCGATTACCTGTTTAACAGGTTGCGCAAACTGTTGATTATCGACGAGGTTCCAGGTGAAACTGCTAGATGGGAACTTACTCATCCAGTGAAAGCTCTGCTGCGATTCCTTTACCGGGAACAGAGGCTTACATCTGTTGAGGTTCTGCAGGGATATCTGAAGGCGCTGGAAGCATCACGGGCAGAGCTTCTTACCGGTATACAAATAGGTGACAGAAACGAAGTTCTTCGTGCGGTAACAGATGTTTCCGAAACAATAGAGCGTTTACGGCAGGATTCTTCCGACAACTACAGTGCTATTCTCAGAACCTGTATGGATGTTAAAGCAGATGATACCAGGAAGAAGCCTCAGGAAAGGTTTGAGATCGTAAACCGGTTGTGGAAGAAATACCTCATGCCAATGCAGGATCTTATAAGTGTAGACAAGAGTATCGACGGTCAGCTCGACGGGCTGGAAAGTGTTCTTAGCTCCGGTATAATAAAGTTCGGAAAGCATCCGGAGATGATAGGTGTGCTGAAAGGAGCGAGAGCCAGAATACTTCGGATGCGAAGGGAAACAACAAGAGATTTTCACAATGCTATTGAGGATATCCTTCCGCTGTATCAGGCGTTGAAAACCGACAGTGAATTCACAAGAGGGGCATCGACCGCCCTGAAGAGAATAGACAAAGCCGGCGTTGCCTCTCTTAATCTGCCGGGCAGACTTTCAGTAAGTAACTGGCGAACAGACGGTCTTCTTTCACAGTCGGATTTGCGGGCTCTGGTTTATGAGTTGTCCGGGTATCAGCCTGGGCTTGCGATTACGGTGACCACGCCGGAGTCAATTGAGAATGCAGTGTACAGAGCACCTGATGAAGTAAGAGCAGATCTGCTGAAAGCCCTTCCGGTGCACGACCTGCTGGAGTGGCTGGGCGAGTACTGTAACGATGACAGCGCAGCGGAAGTACTCAGGCTTTACGGTTGCTTCTT
This sequence comes from Candidatus Fermentibacterota bacterium, assembly GCA_003646025.1. GTDB lineage: Bacteria > Fermentibacterota > Fermentibacteria > Fermentibacterales > JCC-6 > Sabulitectum. The sequence continues at coordinate 7,506 of QNDR01000085.1, read as the reverse complement.
CCTGGACCCTCCCGGCATACTGGATCAGAAATCAGAACTTAAAGAATACAATATAAACGGAACTGAAATGCAGTCTTATCCTGTGGGGGTAGGGACACAATGAGATGGAAAGACCTGCCGCAAAAGCGGGAGTTGTTTGAGAGATTGAGAAGTGGCCGTCATATATCAATGGATGAAAGTGAAATGTACAGGGCACTTTCAGAACATGAAGACTCATTCCGCGATTTTTTCAAATCACTGGGTTTTTCTCTGATTCGACACAGCAGGAATTTCTTCTACTTCGAGGGTACCGGCAGTGGAACATTCAGTACCAGGGCTGCTGTGTTCTTTTTCATACTCGTAGAGTGGCTGTCTGATCAGGGAAACAGTGTTACAGAAAGTCTGTTTGGTCAGCTGACACAGGTTGACAAGCTTCCTCATCTCACCCGTGACAGATTCAGGAAATACATGCTCGAAGCTGGAATTGATTCTGAGGATGGTCTTCTTACTCTGCTTAAAAGGATGGACAGGCTGGGATTTATACACATGGAGGAGGAGCGGGCTTTTGTGTTCAAAACCCCGGCATACAGGTTCCTCGACCTGTGCAATGAGATCAAAGCAGAGGAAACAGGTGAGAAGAATGATTGAGAGATCAAAACCTGTAAAACTTGTGATGATCAATTCCGGCAAATTCGCATACGGGGAGGTGGACCTGAGTTCACCACTGCATCTGGTGGGGCAGAACAATGTAGGCAAAACCACTCTGATATCAACCCTGCAGTTTCTCTACATAGACAACCAGAATCAGATGAGTTTTTCAAGACCAATGGATGAAACCCGGAAGTACTATTTCCCTGGTACCGACAGCTATATTCTGTTTGAGTGCCTTACTCCAGGCGGGTACAAGGTTCTTGGCGTACGAGGCCTTGGGGTGTTGAAAAGAAATGAATTCCAGCGGTTCATATACACTGGAACCTACAACAAAGATGATTTTATCGACCCGGGTACAGGCAGTATCAAGCCGTTTTCCGGGATTGCAGGCGAACTGTCTTCAAGGAACTACACAAGTTTAAAACCTGCTGAACTGCGTGATTCACTCACCGGTACAGGCAGGCACGATGTCCCCATGCTGGAGATCGTACCTGTGAAGAACAGAAGTGATTACGACAAGTTCAGAAAGATATTCCGCAATCTTCTTCACCTTTCCCATTTAAGCCAGGAAGAGCTGAAAAAATTCATAATTGATGTAAACAGAGGCGAATTGAACAGGATTGAAATAGATCTTGCAATGGAATTCAAAGAAGGTTACCGGAAGGTGCAGAAGAACGCCCGCTCACTTGCAGATCTGAAAGCTCATTCCGAAATAGTTTTGAAGGTTCTGGATTTGAACAGCAGGAGAAAACTGCTTCTGAAAGAGATTCCATACTTGTATTCTGCTGCAACATTTGCCATCTCCCGGGAAAAGGCGGATCTCAGACGCAAAGTAAACCTTCTGTCGGAACAGCTTGAAACTGTTTCAATTGAGAAGCGCGAAGCAGAGGAATACCGCAAAACACTGAGCGAGGAACTGGGCGGCTATCAGCGTAGAACAGGGGCGCTTGAGTCGCAGCTTACAGTGCACCGGACACTGGGAGAAAGCCTGTCCGATTATCTGGAAGAGTTTGAGGAAAGCAGAATTAGAGACATACGATCGCAGGTTACTGAGATTGATGTGCTTCTGAGAGATGCAACTGCCGGTAATCCCGACAGAATCAGAAGAAATATCAATGACTTTCAGGAAGAACACAGACGTCTTTCAAAGCAGCTTAAAAACATAGATAACCTTGCCATATCGGCACTTCCCAATCTGTCGCAGAATGCGGTTTCCTCTCTGCGGCTTTTCAACCGGGATATACTGATTCTGCCTGAGGGAAGCGATGGAATCGAAATAAAAAAGGCAGATGTTCTCATCGCACATCTTGATGAACTGGGTGAGGCAATTCAGGATGGCAGCTATCAGGATGATTCCGTGTCCATAAACATGTCTTCACTAAACAAACCCGATTTGAATGCACTTTCTGATAAAAAGGCAATCGTCGGCAGAATTTCCGATCTCAACAACCTGCTCGAAAGAGAGAGATCTGTTCTCAAATCCATACAGGAAAGACAGCAGCTGGAGAGCAGGAGAAAAGAGCTGTTGAAGGAATTAAAGGGCAGAGAGAGCAGAAACCACGACTGGCACAGATACACATCAAACAAGAGCACAGCACTGGAGTGGGAGAAAGAGCTTACCGATATTGCACTGGCAACTGAACAGCTCTCGGAGAAGCAGCGGGAAACGGAACAGCGGTTGAAACAACTGGCAAAGAAGGAAAAAGTACTTGAACGGAGCATGTCTGCGGAAAATTCCGGGCTTACCGACCTGGAAAGAAAGGCAGCACTGCTTCCTGATCCGGAGCCGGAATGGGCTGTGGAAGACCACACAGAGTCAGAGCTGGATGTCTTTGAACTGATAGATATGTTCATCAAAAAATACAGCGAGCGGAACAAATTGTCACTGAGAATAAGAGACCATCTAAGCAGCCTTGAAGCTGCTACATATGAGGAGTACAGAGCTTCTGACGAGGAAGACACTCTTAAAAGGCTTCAGGAAGACATTGATGCCATGGAGGAAAAGGAACAAGCCCTCAGGAGTTTGTGGTCCGGTCTTGCAAGTGATGTTTCTCAGGCGATGAAATCACTTATGGCAAGTCTTGATGTTCTGAAGCGGAAGGTCAGCCAGCTCAACAACCGGCTGGCAAAGGTTTCTGTTTCCGATCTGAAACAGTTGAAACTTGTGTTGACAGAGAATACCCGGTGGACAAGCAGGGTCAGAACCGGAATCGAGGCGGATGAACTGCCCCTCTTCAGCGACAGATCCGAGGTTGAAAAAGCTCTGCAGTCGCTTGGAAGCATGCTTGAAACAGCAGGTGCTGGAAGGATCGAACTGAAAGATATGTTCAATCTCAGCTTCGAAATACTGGATGCAAGTGACAGAATCAGAAAATTCCAGCGACTTGAAAACATTGAATCCAACGGAACAACCATCACAATAAAGATTCTTGTAAACCTTATTCTCCTTCGTGATCTGCTTCCGGAAAACAAGGCACAGATACCATTTTATCTTGATGAGGCTTCAAGCCTTGACCGAGACAATCTGGCTTCGGTTGTAGACACCGCGTTTGATATGGGTTTCCCCGCTGTACTTGCAAGTCCAGAGGCAATGGATGTTGCCGCGAGTGTTTACTTTATGAAAGACACAGGAGGACGGGTTTTTCTTGATCCCGAGTTGTCACGGGTAAGAGTGAACCGAAGGCCTGGGAGAGAAACAGTTAATGACAACGCCTGACGGTATTGCGGTTGCACTTTCAATCCTGCGGGATTCTGGAAGTATCGCCCTGTCCCGTGTCTCCCGGTCATCACTTGCCGCTCTTAACCCTCTTCTTGAGGCCGGTGTTATTGTTAAGAAGGCCAGAGGCAGAGGTGGTGTTCTTCAGGTGGAGGAACAAGATCACCTCCTTAAATTCATTGATTCCCTTTACCCTTCGGGAATTGACGCGCTTCACAGGGAAAGCGGTTCCAGAGGCAGTGCAGTTCTTTTACACAGAAATTCAAAAAAGCACAGCAGCAGAAGTTCCATTCCTGTGCTGCTTAGGGGTTTTGAAGGCGTGCGTCTGACATTTCCAGACAGTACACTGAATGTGTCGGAACAAACACGGCTTTTTGGATGTGCTGCATTTACGCTTAACAATGCAGCCATTTACCCCGGTTATTCCGGCAGAATTGCCACAGTAGAGAATCTTGAGTTCTTCACGGAGTTTCACAAGATATCCAGGGAGAAGACGCTTGTGGTGTATACAGCCGGGCGGGCATCTGAACTGCTGCTTGACTGGCTGTCATCCCAGCAGTTGAAGAACACCCTTGTTACACACTACGGAGACTACGATCCGGTAGGGCTGGGAGAATACCTCCGAATAAAGAACAAACGCACAGACAGAACAGAGCTGTATCTTCCCGACAATCTGGAAGAGCTTGTGGCAAAATACGGCAGCGAAGAGCTTCTTGCAAAAAGCAGAAAACTCATGCCGGAGCTGAGAGGCTCCTCAGACAAAGCTGTACGCAGGGTTGTGTCTATCCTGAACAGTACCGGCCGGGCTCTTGAGCAGGAGCTGCTTCTTTCACTTCCCCGTTGATTCAGTCGTGCAAACAGTTGTATCGGTTACTGAAATTTCTCAAGACCTTCATACACCACTTTCTCGGACTCTACTGCTGATTCCTTTACAAACTATAACACTAAGTGATATACTATCAACATGGAAAAACTCGTAACAAAATGGTTCAGCAAGTGGTCAAGGAAAGCGGGGTTAACCAATTCAGCTATTCTCGAGTCTCTTGTCGATCTGGAGAAGGGGTTATCAGCTGCTGGTCTTGGCAAGAACCTTTTCAAGGCCAGGGCAAAAGCTCTGGATACAGGACGATAGTAGTATACAGAGAGAGGAAACGAGCCATCTTCTTGTATGGGTTTGCGAAAAACGAAAAGGAAAACGTTACCAGCAAAGAATTGTATTTCTTCCAGAAATTGGGGAGTGATCTTTTGAAGCTGAGTCAATCCCAGATTGAGAAGGCAATCAAGGACAAAGTGTTGTTCGACTTGGAGGAAGTAAAATGAGAAAGGCAATGAGAGAAGCAATCGGAGGGACGGTAGTGGATCTGCTTAACTCTGATCTGCCAGTCTCTTTCACGAAAAGGGATTTCGATGAACTGGGATATGACTTTATAGAGGTTGAAATAACTTCAGAAGAAATAAAGGCGATAAGAGAGAAAACAAGGCTAAGCCAAGCAGTATTTGCCAAACTCTTAAATGTATCACCTTCATCAGTAAGGCAGTGGGAACAGGGCAAACGAATACCTACCGGATCAACAAAAGTACTTCTTGATCTCCTGAATAAGTCTCCACACATACTTGATTACAGAATTAAAGCCTGATATAATCCAATATTAAAGCAGAACAATCGAATGCAGTAGCACAGTGTGCTTCGTCATAAGTAGACGGTAACGCTGTCTACTGATTCGAAGCGTTTGTTGGCGCCAGAAACCGGCTTTGACAGCGTTAAGCAACAGGACTTGACATGATTATCGAACGCTGTCCTCAGTATCTGTTGCTCAAGCAATGTAATATGGTAAGGAATGTTCTATGCTTTGTATAGTGCTGGTTGTTCTTACTGTTGCAGACTATTTCATTCCGGATCCAATACCGTTTGTGGATGAGGCAATTCTTACCCTTGTTTCCATGGGGGTTTGCAGCAGGATCAGGAGAGATTCTTCAAAGTAGTTTGGATATTTGTTTAGAGAGACGTATGCTTGGCAGAACACAGATTGTACCTGTCTGACCGGTGTGGTTTTTATGTAATGCGAAATAGCCTTTGCAGACGAACTGGCAATTGAAGAGTTCATTGCTTGCTGCCGGAAGCGTCAAAGAATAGGAATATATTAGCCACATGAAACGCACTGTTCTTTACAAGAGACACAAGCTGCTTCTTGCTCTGTTGGAGGCTTTTGGCAGTTCTGTTGGGGCTGTGGACTATATGAAGTATCTGTTTCTTCTTTCACAGAAGCAGAGAAGCCCCTCTTATCATTTCGTACCCCATCGGTTTGGATGTTTTTCCTATCAGGCTTATGCAGATAAGAGATCACTGATTAGGAAAGGGCTGCTTGAGGATAGTGATGTTTGGGAACTTACTTCAGCAGGGCATGGAATGTTGAAGGAACTGGAGGAAAGCAATTCTGCGGCCGTTACTTCTGTGAAAAGAGAGTTCGGCCGTTATTCCGGTAATGAACTTATTCGGTATGTGTACAGTCAATTTCCATTCTACGCATTGAACAGTGAAATTGCCGGGGATCTGCTTTCAGATTCAGAGAATGCAATGATTGAGCTGACGAGACCGGAGTATTCCGGCTCGGCGTTGCAATCAATAGGGTATGAGGGGCTATCGCTGGATGAGTACCTGGTTCGTCTTTTCAAAGCAGGCACAGAGGTTCTTGTAGATGTAAGGAAAAATGCTTTCAGTATGAAATATGGTTTCTCAAAGAAGACTCTGAAGAGTTCTACCGAAGCACTTGGTATGAAGTACATTCATTTTCCATCTTTGGGAATTGAAGGAGCTAAGAGAAAGAAACTTTACACACAGAAGGATTATGACGACCTGTTTGATGACTACGAGCGAAATGTACTTCAATACAGAAAACAAGAGCTTGATTCTTTGGCTGAAATGGTTAATAGTGGTACAAGAATTGCAGTTACATGCTATGAAGCAAACCAGGCCCAGTGCCACAGAACAATTGTCGCAAGAGAGATAAGCCGTTTAACCGGTATAGAGGTTAGGAATTTATGAAAAAAGAGAGAGTATTGATTACGGTGAAAACCTATCCTACTCTCTCTTCCACATACGGTGAACTTGTCTGTACTGCCGGTATAATGGAGTCTACAGGCGAATTGTTAAGAATCTATCCGATCAAATATGTTCTAACTATCTGAAAGCACAGATAACAGGTAGGATTGACTATGTTTTCCTGAATCATTAGTTACTCAGTGGAAGCATGAAGCAAGAAGCTAGGAGACGAGCAAATGCCCAAGGTGAATCCTGAGATAATGTTGTGGGCTCGAAAGACTGCTGGTCTTTCGCCAGAGGATGCGTGTAGAAAACTGAACCTCCCAAAGGCAAAGGGCGTATCGGCTGAGGATCGACTTGCTGCTCTTGAGGCAGGTGTTGTTGAGCCTTCGAGAGCGATGCTTCTAAAAATGGCCAGGCAGTATCATCGCCCAATTCTTGCTTTCTACATGTCGAAGCCCCCCCGAAAAGGGGATCGTGGCCAGGATTTCCGTATGCTTCCAGATCAATTTCCAGAGGCGGCATTAGCAATCACTGATGTTTTGTTGAGGGATGTTCTGGCAAGACAAAGCATAGTTCGTGCAACTATGGAGGATGAAGAAGAAGCAGAGATTCTTCCTTTTGTTGGCTCCATGAGAGTTTCTGACGGTGTTCCGGCTGTTTTGGAATCTATCAGGAGAGTAATCAAATTTGATGATATACAATATAACCGACAGCATTCCGCAAGTGATGCGTTTTCGCTTCTTAGATCCTCTGTTGAAGAAGCAGGAGTCTATGTACTGCTGATAGGCAATCTAGGCAGTTATCATACAGCAATTGCGCCAGAAGTTTTTCGGGGTTTTGCACTCGCAGATGATGTTGCTCCATTTATCGTAATTAACGATCAAGACTCCCACGCAGCATGGTCTTTCACTCTTCTTCATGAGCTGACTCATATCTGGCTTGGTCAAACCGGCGTAAGTAGCACAAATTCTGATTCCGACATAGAGAAGTTCTGTAACAAAGTTGCAAGTGAATTTCTTTTACCCGAGAAGGATCTATGCCGGTTAGAAGCCCATAAAGAAACAACCTTTCACGAATTAAAGAAGCAAATTGGTGCTTTCGCATATGAGCGCAACTT
>QNDR01000084.1 GCA_003646025.1 Candidatus Fermentibacterota bacterium | reverse complement strand
TCGGCAAAGTGAAAGTGTTCAGGCCCCACTATGACTGAAACACCGTGGGCAAGCGGTTCAAGAATGTTGTGTCCTCCCACGGGAACAAGTGTTCCACCAACGAAGGCTATATCCGCAAGGCTGTAGAGAGACGCGAGAATACCCCTGACATCGACGATCAGACAGGAGGATTCCGTTGGGTTTTCCGACCAGAGATCCGGTTTGAACCCTGCCTTCTCCGCAAGGGCAACAACCTCAGCCACACGACTGTTATGTCTTGGAACTATTACCGGAGTAAGCCCCGCATTGCGGGCCATCTCCAGCAGCACCTTTTCCTCGCCACTCCTGGTTGAACCTGCAACCATGATCCCACCGGTTCCCCTTTTTATCATCTTTATCCATGAAGGGTCTGCAGGTTCAGGTTTTACGGCAGCCTTTCCGTCTCCGGCATTTTCCGTAGCCACACCAAGTTTAAGGAACCTGGTGGAATCCGCCTGCGACCTTGAAAGAATGCCTCTGAAACACCGCAGTGTTCTGCTGAACAGGGGTTTTATCAATCTGTACCGTGCGGCACTGTTTTCAGAGAGCCTGGCATTTACCATTCCTGCTGTAATTCCTCTTGAAACTGTTTCGTGAAGAAGAACAGGCCAGAATTCTGTTTCAGCAAGGATAAGTGCACAGGGCTTCAGGTTGTTTAAAAACCTCGACACCGCAGCGAAAGTGTCTACAGGCTGAAAAGCTCCCGGCAGGTTTTCCCTTTCCAGAAATTCCCTTGCAGCCGGTGTTGAACATGTAATGAAAAACGGAATTGTTTCTGCTTTGAGAAGTTCTACCACAGGAAGCAGCCCTTTGAGCTCGCCAAGACTTGAACCGTGCAGCCAAACCGGTCTGCTGAAGCTTTCAGAAAGGATCCCTCTGCGTTCCCTTCGCTCCCTGTGCGGCCTGAACGCAAGAACAAGTTCAACCGCAGGGGTTAAAATCAGAGATACCATTTTGAGGAACCAAATTAGAAAAGAAGCAGCAGGACTGGCAACAAGCTCCGCTCTGTGAGCCTCTGCATCTATTGCAGCATTAAGTGTATGCTGTGTACACCGTTCAGGTGGAATCGGTCTGCCCTCACTTACAACCACCTTCGCAAATGGAAGGGGAATTGTGAACCGGTCCCAGCTCTTGAGGTGAAGTGCGGGAAACGCGGAAACACCGTAAGGGACAACAGGAACACCTGCTTTCTGCGGAATAAGGGAAACTCCCTTTTTAACCACCTCCGGCGGACCCTTAGGCCCGTCTGGAGTAATTGCCACCGGATACCCTCTGCGGAGAACTCTTACGATCTCGCGGGCGGCAGAGGCCCCTCCTCTGCTGGATGAACCTCTTATGGCTCCGAACCCCATGTTTCTGCCAAGTGATGAGACAAGAGAACCGTCTCTGCTTTGGCTGATAAGCAGCTGTATTCCCATTTTTCTGTGGGTGTACATCAGCGGCAGCTGAACACCGTGCCACATGGCAAACAGAACTGAACTTCCCCTGAGGCCTGTTGGGGGTTTCAGCCTGGAAACTCTCCAGGACTTTCCAAGAAGACTGAGAACGATTCTTCCCGCCGAGCCAGCCGTATCATCTTTCATTGAATTCCTTAACAAATTTCACTATTGCCATAGCGGCGTTCTCAGCAGGATCTCCGTCACCGAGGGCTTTTCCAACAAGCAGGAGTTTTTTTCGGGCAGCCTCTGCCGCTGTTCTGTCAGTCAGCAGAGGTTCCAGAAAACTGATGATCTTCCCTGGTGTAACATCGTTCTGTATCAGTTCCGGGGCCACTTCCGTTCCGGCAATAATGTTTGCCAGGCCGATTGTGTCCACACCTTTCACCAGGTGTTTTGCCAGTGCATAGGTAAAAGCACCTGTTCTGTAGCACACAACGAAAGGAACTCCGTGAAGTGCCGTTTCCAGAGTGGCGGTGCCGGAACACACCAGAGCAGCTTTCGAACCAGCAAGAACACTTTCAGTTCCATCGGCAAGCTCAACACCCTGTGTGGCTTCAGCCTCGGCATAAATTGCTCTGTCAATATGTGCTGAAACAGCAACCAGTGCCTTGTTTACAACACCTCTGGCTCGAAGAGATTTAAAAGCCTCAAGCATCGGCGGCAGCAGTTTTTTGACTTCCTGGTGTCTGCTCCCGGGAAGCAGCCCCAGAGCATCGCCCTCTGAAAGCTGCGGCTGAATACTGTTTTTGAGAGGATGGCCAGTAAACACTGCCGTTATCCCTCTGCTTTTAAAAAAGGGCACTTCAAAAGCAAACAGTGTAAGTAGAATGTGTGTGCTCTTTCTAAGTTTGCGTACCCGCCACTGACCCCATGCCCACATCTGCGGAGCAATGTAGTGCACAACGGGAAAACCGTGCTTCCTGGCCCACCGGCCGAAACGCATGTTGAATCCGGGGTAATCCACAAGAAGAACACAGTCCGGTTGTTCTCTGAGGCACAGGGCTTTGAGATCCTTTTCAAGTCTAAGAAATTTTCCCAGGGATAACAGTATTTCTCCAAAGCCCATAACTGCATAACTGCTCAGATGATGAATGACTTTCATTCCCCCTGCGGCAAGCATGTTTCCACCAAGACCGAAAGCTTCCACAGTGCCGGTTCTGTTCAGTGCGGCCAGAACCTCCGCTGCCCGCTGATCTCCTGAAGTTTCCCCTGCGGATATAAGCAGCTTCATGGGAGGTTTAGAATACTCTTTTCGGATTTCTCCAGAATTGCTGCTGCTGCTGTTAGAGCCTTCAGCCCTTCCCTGCCGGACACTGCAACTGGTGTATTGTCTGTGACGGCACTCAGGAAACTTCTGATCTCAGCTGTAAGGGCATCACTTTCCAGAACAGTTACCGGTACAGGAACAATAGAACCGCCTTTGAGCTGCAGAGCAGTTACCTCCCGTGCGGCAAAATCAACTGATACATAGCCGTGCTTCTGGAAAAAGCGGAGCTTCCTTTTTGGTTCCGCCGATATCCTGCTTGCAGTAAGATTTGCCACAGCCCCGTTCTCGAACAGAATTCTTGCGTTGCAGATGTCTACAGTTTCTGTAAGCACCGGCACACCGGAGGCATGTATTTCAGCAACAGGTGAAGCCGCTTTCCACAGAACAATGTCTATGTCGTGTATCATCAGGTCCATTACAACGGAAACATCCGTGGCGCGGACGCTGAACCCCGCCAGACGGTGGCCCTCCATAAAGATGGGGGTCTGAATTGCATCTTTCACGGCAATCATCGCCGGATTGAACCTCTCGATGTGGCCTACGGCAAGAACAAGACCTTTTTCTCCTGCTGTTTCAACCATCTCCAGACCCTGCTCTACCGTGGCCGCAATGGGTTTTTCCACAAGAACCGGTACACCGCTGTTAAGTGCAGTCTGCACCACTTCATAGTGGGCGGAAGTTGTGCAGGAAACATCCAGTGCATCTGCCCATTCAACAAGCTCCTCAATAGAGCCTGCCGTCTGGATTCCAAGTTCTTCTGAAACCTTCTGAAGACGAACCGGATCTGTATCGTGAATCATTACTTCATCCGCCAGAGTTTTCATTATCCTGGCATGGTGGTAACCGAGGTGACCAACTCCGGTGACTCCTGCTTTCATCTAAAACTCCCTTTCAATCGTTTTTGCAGCTTCATCCACACAATCCGGGTCAAGGGAAAGATGTGTTACAAAACGCACGGAACTGCTGTCTATCGCCAGAACGGCAATGTTCATCTCAGCAAGTTTTAAGACAAGGTCTGCGGCCTTACCCTGCTGTGTTTCCAGAATAACGATGTTGGTATCCACCCTGTTGATCCTGAACCTGCCTGTAGACCTGAATGCGTCGGCAAGCTTCAGGGCGTATTCATGGGTAATTTTCAGCTCCGGCAGATTATGGTCCAGGGCGTAGTGACACGCTGCGCCAAGAATACCTGCCTGTCTCATTCCACCACCCATTCTCTTTCTGAACCATCTGGCTGTGTTCACAAGATCGGAAGGCCCTGCGACAATAGAGCCTACAGGAGCGCCCAGAGCTTTGGAGAAGCACAGGGAGACCATATCGAAAGGCTGTGCCAGCTCTTTCAGCGAAATACCAGTGGCTGCGTGGGTGTGCCACAGACGGGCTCCATCAAGGTAGGTTCGGACACCTTTTGAATGGGCAAAGGAACACGCTTCCACAACTTCATTCTGTGGAGGTATCGTTCCCCCCTGAAAATTGTGGGTATTTTCCAGCGCCAGAACGGAAACCGGAGCACGGTGTATGTTCTCCGGTATTTCAAGGGCGGCCTTTATCTCTTCGAACGGTATCATACCACTGGGTTTTTCATCGAGTCTGTGCATCTGAAGACCGCAGTTAAGGGCGAACTGATCACCCTCAAAGTTATAAACATGGCTCTTTGACCCGCAGAGTACACGCTGACCGGGGGAAGTAAGAGACCTGATGCAGAGCCCGTTTCCCATTGTTCCTGATGGCACGAACAGGCTGGCTTGTTTACCAAGAAGCTCTGCCACCCTGTGTTCCAGTGAGTTGATCGTAGGGTCTTCCCTGAAAACGTCATCGCCTACTTCAGCCTGCGCCATGGCGTTTCTCATGCCCCTGGTGGGCATGGAAAAGGTGTCGCTCCTGAGTTCCAGACTACATTTCATCGTTATCCTTCTTGAGACCGTACTCCACCCTTGAAACAGCCTCATCAAGAATGAAGTTTAGCAGCTTTTCAGAGTTCATACCTGTTGCCGCCCACAGTTTGGGAAACATGCTGATACTCGTAAACCCGGGAATTGTGTTTATTTCATTGAGCCAGACACCATTTTCATTAACAAAAAAATCCACCCTGGCAAACCCGCGTCCACCAAGTATACGAAATGCTTTTTCAGCCATCATCCGGATGTTTTCCTGCAATGAAGCGGACAGATCGGCAGGAATTGCAAGCTTTGAGTCGCCACTGACATACTTTGCCGTGTAATCGTACCATTCTCTTTCAGGAAGTACCTCTCCAGGCAGAGAACTGAGAATCTCAACACCGTTGCCCAGCACACTGACTTCAATCTCTTTGGGGGAATCAACAGCCTTTTCCACAAGAATCATGGAATCGTAGCCGGATGCTTCCCGGACTGCTTCAGCCAGTTCCTCTGGATTATCTGCCTTTCCAACTCCCACGCTTGAACCGAGACGGGAAGGTTTTACAAACAACGGAAAGCCCAGAACAGCGATCTTCCGCTTTACAGCTTCATCAGATGCCTGTGTACCCTCATGGAGAAAAACCCAGGGAACTACAGGAATACCTGCCTTTGAAGCAAGATTTTTCAGTGTGTGTTTCTCCATTGCAACCGCGGAACCCATAACAGGAGTACCGGCACAGGGCCATCCTGCAGTGGCACACAGACCCTGAACTGTACCATCTTCACCGTATACACCGTGGAGCACTGGAAATACCACATCAAAAAGCAGCTCTTCCCCGTCAGACACTATCTTCCACGGGAAACAACCTGTCTCAAAACGAAGCCCGTCTGAACCCGGCGAGTCTGCAGGTGTCCAGCTGCCTTTGCGACTGATGTTCACAGCGAGAACTTCGTGCCCAGCCGCCTTGAGTTCTTCTGACACCCACATGGCGGATTGAATGCTTATCTCCCTTTCCGCCGATCTTCCACCGGACACAACCAGAACCCTCATGGAAACCTCCTTGTCTACCGGTAGTGGTGATTATAAAAGGGAACAACATACAAGGTCTATCTTTGGTATATTTGCCCATTGCAAAATTGTACTGAACCAGTCACGGAGGTTGACAGTTGAAGATTCTCATAACAGGCGGAGCGGGTTTTATCGGATCCAACATTGCAGACACCCTTAAGGAAGCGGGCCATTCCGTGCACGTTCTGGATGACCTGTCCACCGGGTTCAGAGACAATGTTTCAGACGGGATCACTCTCCATGAGCTTGATGTGAGGTCGGAAGATGCTGCCAGGCTCATTGAAAACGGCGATTTCGATATTGTGTGCCACCACGCCGCCCAGATGGATGTCCGCAGATCAGTGAGAGAACCTCAGTTTGACGCGGATGTGAACATCAAGGGAACTCTGAACATCCTTGAAGCTGCAGTTAAAGGCAAAGTAAAGAGGGTTGTATACGCATCTACAGGCGGGGCGGTTTACGGCGAACCGCAGTACATCCCCGTGAGAGAAGACCACCCCATTAATCCTATATGTCACTACGGAATAAGCAAACACACCGTGGAACACTACCTGTACCTGTACAGATACCTCTACAAACTTGGCTATGTTGTTCTCAGGTATCCGAATGTGTACGGTCCCAGACAGAACCCCTACGGCGAAGCCGGTGTTACCGCGATATTCACAGTCAAATACCTAAGAGGAGAAGCTCCGGTTATCAACGGAGACGGCCAGCAGCTCCGCGATTACGTTCATGTAAAGGACATCGCAAGGGCCAACCTGGCTGCCATGGATCTCTCACGTTCAGACATCGAGGGGGAAATATTCAACATCGGCTGGGGTATCGGAAGCTCCGTGGAAGAGCTGGACAGAATTATCCGGGGCTATACAGATACCGATCTGAAACCATCCTACGGCCCCGCACTCGCGGAGGAGATACTGAAAGTGGCTCTTGACCCGTCAAAGGCGAACTCCATTCTTAACTGGAAAGCTGAAATACCCTTTGAGGAAGGTCTCAGGGACCTTGTGGAATATCACAGAAACAGGATCACAAAGTGAAACTCCCTGTCTTTCTGGACAGAGACGGAGTTATCAATGAAAACAGAGCGGACTATGTAAAAACTCCATCTGAATGGAAGCCCTATCCCGGAGCAATAGCAGCCATTGCCTCTCTCCGCAGGGCAGGTCACCGGATCATCATTGTTACCAACCAGTCGGGAATAGGCAGAGGTATCTACACTGCTGAAGATGTTGATCAGATCCACGATGTGCTGCAGGCGGCCCTGCAAGCTGCCGGAGTCACTGATGCAGCCATCTACTACTGCCCTCACCATCCAGATGACAGGTGCAGTTGCAGGAAGCCTGAAACAGGCATGGTCGATCAGGCAAGGCTCGAACTTAACCTGCCTTCCGGTGGCTGGATGATAGGTGACGCCGAAAGTGATATGGAGCTTGGAAGAAGGTCTGGTCTTGAAACAGTGCTTGTTCTTTCAGGCCGCGGTTCCACTCAGCTGGATAAGATAACTTCTGAGAACCTCCCCATGCCGGACCACATAACAGACTCTGTGGTGTCTGCCGCTGAACTTATACTTACTCCATAGCAAATATCGTCACCAGGTCAATTGTTGCTTTGATTGCCTCTTCGTGGGTTCTCTCTACGGCATGAGATGTATCAACACCCGGTCCCACAAGAGCATGTCTGGCATCAAGCCCCATCCTCATCGCGGCTCCTGCGTCAGAACCGTAGAAGGGAAAAGTATCCACCACGTAAGGTATTCCGTTCATCTCGGACAGGTTTATAAGATGCTTCGTCAGCTCGTAGTTGTACGGGCCGGAACTGTCTGCAGCACATACCGTTACTTTTCTCTCATCTGAAGTCTGGTCTGCACCGCACACACCCATGTCTACAGCAAGGAAGTCGGAAACATTTTCAGGAAGCCATCCTGCGGCACCGTGACCAACCTCTTCATGAACTGTGAACAGGAAGTGGATGTTCCTCTGCGGTTTCACCTTCATGTTTACAAGTCTCTCTGCTGCTGCCACGAGCACTGCCACACCGGCTTTGTCATCAAGATGACGGCTTTTTATGTAACCGGTACTCAGATGCTGAGCCCTTGGCTCGAAATGGACGTAGTTTCCTACACTCACGCCAAGCCCTTTAGCCTCTTCAGAAGAGCCTGCCCTGTCATCAAGTCTTATGTACATGTCTTCGTGTGACCTCTTAGCGCTGCTTTTCTCTCTGCCATGCGCATGAACAGAAGTATTCTTGTAAAGAATGGTGCCTGGAATCAGTTTGCCCGAGAATGTTTCAACAGTACAGTATTCGCCCTCTATGCTGCCGGCTGTGAACCCGCCCACTATATGGTACTTCAGTTTTCCGCTGTTCTCAATCTTTGACACCACAGCTCCAAGGGTATCCATGTGCGCGCTTATAACGGCGGAATCGTCTGTGGTTCCCTCCATGGATGCCACCAGAGATCCCTTGTTGGTTACGGTTACATCAAGTCCAAGGGACACCATGCGGTTTTTTACGATCTCCAGCACCATGTCTGTGTTCCCTGTTACGCTTTTCGTTCTGAGAAGCTGCATAAGAAACTCCATTGTATTCTGCACGATAATTTCCTTTCCCGTGTTTGAGAAACTATATTCCCCGGTACTATGGCAAGAAAAGGAAAATTCAAACAGCTGCTCCCGGTTCTGCTCCCTGTTCTTCTTCCTGTGGCACTTCTTCTCACATACCTTGTGAGGGAAAGTCTGGGACAGTTGAACGATCCTGTTCAGATTCTCGCATCCATCGACCCATCCGGTGATGGAACCGCGTATCTCTCTACAATTCTTCCTGACGGGGCTCAGGCAGTGTGGAGCTGCAGCTCAGGCCAGTTTACAAGTACCGGTTCAGCTGAAGCCTACGGCAGAAGCGTAACCTGGCAGGCGGCTCCGGGGTATCTGGACAGTGTAACAGTTGTGGTGGTTACTCCGTCTGCAACAGACACCGTGAGGTTTCTTCCTGTAATTCTCGAGGTAACGCCTACCATTACCGTATCCAGTGCCTACCACCTTGCCATACTGGAGCGATCCCGGTTTCTTTCTCTTCCTGCCGGCAGCTACACCATTATCGTCGAAGGCGAAAACCTGCAGAACTACGATGGTCTTACCATACTGATAGGGCATTTCCCCGGGGGCGTAAGAGACGCGTGGACACTTTTTCCCGGTGACACAATGAGCGTAGATCTGCCACTTGGAGCTGAATTTGAGGCAGTAGGCCTTGATAACCTTGAAGGTGCCCTGGACAATGTGGGGTCTATTTTCATCAGGTTTGTCGGGGATGACTCAGTTTCAACTGTTCCAGTGGATACCGTTCAGGAAGCAATTGAGACACCAGAAACTCCAGCTGTGGATGAGGATTCTCTTCCCCCTGCTGTTGAAACAGATTCCATTGCAGCAGACACTGTTCCAACTGTTGAGATCGAAATGGTTGCTGATACTGTAACCACGCTGGAAACACCGGAAGACTCCGTTTCCTTTGAGGTAGACAGTCTGCCTCCTGATACCACTTCTATCTGAACCTTCTATCGAACCGGTTCCATCTTGAAAATATCCTGAGACAAACAAGCAGAAATACCCACGCAGGATACATTATCCCGGGTGAAAGGGATACCGGTGCACACTGAAACAATTCCAGTGTCTGCATCCACAGATGGGTAACCGGATTCAGCAGCACAGAAACCGGAGCAAAACCTGCTGAATTTAGAAGACCAAGTGCCATCACTGTCAACATAAACGGCAGCGAAACGGCAGTTGCAACAGGTCCTGTCCAGGAAAAACCCCCGTAAACAGCTGTGATAAGCGGAACAAGACAGACTGTTACTGTAATTCCGGCGTAAAGCGGAGCCAGAATCACAGAAAACTTTCCCCCGGGATTACCGCCAAACACGATAAGTGACAGAACTGCTCCGTATGACATCTGTGCACCTCTGTCAGACAGTATGCCGGGACTGACGATCAGAGACAAGACAAGAGCAGTCCACCACAGTGTAAGCATGTGTACCCCTCCCCCTCGATAGCTCAGCCACAGCACCACAGACGAAGCCATAATTCCAGCTCTTACCGTTGATGCCCTTCCCCCTGAAAGAACTGTAAAAGCGATTATTCCGGTTACCGCAACCCAGCCAGACAAAAGTCCCTTCCCGAAAACAAGCCTGGTGAGATACAGAAGAACCAGCGCAACAATTCCCGTGTGAAGCCCTGAAAGAGCCAGCAGGTGCGATGTTCCAGAGTGCTTGAATACACTGGCAGTACCTGCCGGTATCAACCCCCTGAGCCCCATTAGAAGCCCTCCAGTAAGACCTCGGGCCACAGAATCGGGTATTGTATTAAACAGTCTGTCCCGATAGCTTCGGCGTATTCGGGAAACAAAAGAACCGGAAAGCTTTGATCTGATACCAAATGGGGTGATAAACATTCCGCTGCGGTACCCCAGCACAAGCAGCGAATCACCACGAAGCACTTCGCCTGCCAGCACACTGTCAGAAACCCAGTAGTTCCCGGTTTGTGTGCTCAGCATACCGCCTTTTGCTGTAACCGTCGTCAGTTTACCCCGCCATACTCCGTGGGCGCATCCGTTGTTCACCGTCTGAGGTCTGCCAGTTAGAAACAGTATCAGCAGCATTACAAAAGCAGCAGCAACAACCCTGTTAGAAAGTTCCATACACAGATTTACCTTCTAACTTTCTTCAGATACAAATACTGCAGAAAGGCCCCGGCGTTAACCGGGGCCTTTCAGTACAAACTGGCTTAGAGAATCTCAGCTTCAAATGCTCCGGATATTGAAGTCCATCTTTCTTCCACATTGAATGTTCCAGTAACAGATTCAGGTGTTACTGCAAGGATTTCCAGCTCTCCAACTGTTGTAGCCGGCTGCGAAAGTGTAACAGTTGATCCCCCGGCAACCCTGATTGATACTGTGCCGCTGAAATCAACATCCATCAATGTAAGATCGTAGACCCCGGCTACAGGAACGCTGCCTGCTGGCTGTGTAAGAACAAAATACAACACCGCCTGCCCTGGCTGAAGCTCAACGGTCCTGAGGTTTTCTTCGGTTTCAAAATTAGCCATAAAGATGGTGCAGACACTGTTGTCTGTGAATTCTGAGAACTGAGCCTGCTGCGTAAGGATTTCCGACCAGTCAATGGGATCTACCGCTGTGTATGCTCCGTTTGTTGACTCCAGATTAACTGCGACTTCAACCTGTGGAGTTTCAACAATGGGAATAGTTTCTTCTGCGGCTGTACTCTGCTCATCAACAGCGTTATCAACTGCTTCCGCTGCGTCTTCCCCCGGTGTTTCACTTCCGCAACCGGAAAACAGCACTGCTGCAGCCGCAAGAACAAACAACATCTTTGTAACCATGGCATCTCCCTTGAATGAGTTCTGAAACCGTCTGTACTCAATCCCGATAACGAACGGGAGGAACTATACACCTCTGCTGAATACCGGTCAATCAATCACGATAGTCCACCGGTGTACCGCCTTTCGCAATAGCTGTAGTTTACCCATGTAAAGGATTTCGTATCGGAAGTTTTATGGAAGGACTGTTTTGAACTCTGCCCGCCTGCTGTCCATACCCGGCTGTGTTCCCGCTGTTTTTCAAAACAGGCCTAACAGGTTTCTCATGGAAG
>QNDR01000083.1 GCA_003646025.1 Candidatus Fermentibacterota bacterium | reverse complement strand
GTATGGAAAAGGGTTTCTGGATGAAATTCACCCCCGAGTTCAGCACCCCCCGGTGGGCGATAGCACTGGCCGTGTAACCGGACATGAACAGGACTTTAAGCATCGGATATTGAGCCTTCAGGCTTTCCGCCAGGTCTCTGCCGTTTGTCTCCGGCATGACTACGTCGGTGATCAGCAACTGGATATGACCGGTGTGTTCTTCCAACAGAACCTTAGCCCTGCCGGGAGTGGATGCGGCCAGGACAGTGTATCCCAATTTCTCGAGAATCGTTTGGGTCAGCTTTAAAATGGATGCTTCGTCTTCAACGATCAGAATGGTTTCTCCCAGGCCCGTCGGTGTTTCCGCCACCTTTTGTGCTTCAATTGGGCTGGCCTCTCCTGCATGACGGGGTAGATAGATCCGGAAAGTCGTTCCCCTGCCAGGTTCGCTGTCTACATTGATAAAACCGTTGCTCTGTTTGACAATGCCGTGTACCGTGGCAAGACCCAGCCCAGTGCCTTCCCCCACGCTCTTGATGGTGAAAAATGGTTCAAAAATATTGACCAGTGTGTCGCTGTCCATGCCACAGCCGTTGTCGCTGACGCTCAGCATTATGAACTCGCCAGGGATGAATTCGGGATTATCCGCGCAGTATTTTTCATCAAAGCGGACATGGTCCGTTTTGATGGTTACATTTCCAACCCCGTCGATGGCGTCCCGTGCGTTGACGCACAGGTTGGTCAGGATCTGGTCGAGCTGGGTGGGATCCATGAAGACTGTCATCCGGCCCGGGCCGGGATGCAAGGACAGATTGATGTCTTCGCAAATAAGCCGACGCAACATCTTGAGCATGCCCTCCAGCCTTTCATTCAGATCCAGAACATCAGGCTGAATAGTCTGTTTTCTCGCGAAGGTCAGCAGTTGCCGGGTGATGTTCGCGGAACGTTCGGCCGCATCAAGAATCTCCTTCAGATCCGCATGCAGTGAATCGCCCGGGGAAACCTTGCCCAGGGCCAGTTCCGCATTGCCTATGATCACGCTGAGAATGTTGTTGTAGTCGTGGGCTACACCTCCGGCCAGACGGCCCACAGACTCCATCTTCTGGGCCTGGGTCAGCTGGAATTGGAGTTTTTCACGTTCGGCTTCTGCCTGTTTCCGTTCGGTGTTATCCCGAAAAATAGCGTTGATGCCCTGGGGCCGTCCCTGGGCGTCTGTATTCAAACTCAAAGTGATTTCCACCGGCACGCGCCGGCCGTCAGCAGTAAGAAGTTCGGACTCATAATCGGCCACGGTCTCTTTTTCTCGCACGCGGCGCATCATTTCGGTCTGTTCCTCCATGTGGTCTTCCGGGCAGAAGTTAGTGATATGCGAGCCCGTAACCTCGTCTGCTGAACACCTGAACAGCTTTTCCGCGCCGGGGTTGAACACAGTAATTCTGCCGTTCAGATCACAGGCCACCACCGCCGTAGTGGTGGTGGCCAGCACTGCGGCGTACTTGTCTGCGACGGTTTCCCGTTGTTTTTCGGCTTCAATGGCCCAGAGCGCAAAGGCGATATCGCCGACCACTTCCATCAGCAGGCTATGCTCTTCGGCGCTGCGGGCAAACTTCTTTAGACAGGACAAACTCATCCAACCGAAAACGTGGCCATCGTGTTCAATGCGCAGACTCAACCCAGCCCCGCCTGCGTATGAGGAGGCCAAAGGGCATCCAGCACACTGAACAGGCGGGTGATCTATTATTTGCACATCATCGGAGGACAGCGCCGCTTGCGCACAGGATGGCAGTTCACCGGCCCGCAACCGCTCAGCCATAGGCGTAAAACCGCCGTTGAACCCCGTGTGGAAAAAAGGTTCACTGGGACGACCGTTCTTCATCAGAACGATCCAGACGTTGTAATACCCCTGATTTTCCGCAAGAAGGCGGCAGGCTTTATCCAGCAGTTGAAGCGGGTTCTTTTCCCGGACGATGAGTTGATTGACATTGCGAATGGCCGCCAGGATACGGTTCCGGCGATCCAGGAGGTTTTGCAGTTCTACTCGGCGGAGGTTCATGCGGGCCAGCACAACACCCGCAAACATAACGACCGCTAAGTAAACGGTACGCATAAACATCCCGTGCGCACTTGCTCCATGCAGCACAATGTTCCAGAAAGTTTGCCCCTCCTGCGGAAAAACGAAGTAGCGTACAAGGATGTCCAGCATCAACAGCAGCAGTGCGAAAAGTGCGGAGCCAGCGTATATGGTCCTGGTGTCACGCCTGGCCGGGCGGGGGGGCAGCCCGAAGAATTGTCGAACAGTGCCCAGGCTTAGTGTTGCATAAGCCACCGTCAGCAGGATGTAGGCTGTAACGGTGTGCTTGATGGCCACTGTCTGCAGCCAGGCCGAACTTACGTGATCCCAGGAAATCGCCGGATTCCAGGGAGGTGGATTCAACGAGACCAGCCATCGAAACACCACCAGGAAGCCCAGCTCAATGACGATACGAAACGGAACCTCCACAGCGAACGAGGCTGTATACCAGGGATGGTCTCCGGACCGGCGCTCCGCCCACCAGCCATGCCAGACAATCCATAAAGTGAAAACCGGAACCGAATAAAGTATCCCCCAGCCATCACTGTGCCACAGCAGCCACATCGTTTGACACCCGCCCGCCAGGGCTGCCAGAAGGCCATAGCGCCAGCCCCAGGCCAACGCAATCAGCAGTGGAAAGAACAACCCGGCAAGGATGCTGATTTTGAAGGTTGCACCTTCCAGGATTTCAATGTTCAGGAAGTTGACGCCGAATCCGATCAAACCAAATGCAAGGGCAACAGCTACTTTATAGCTGCGCGTCTTCTGGCCGTTCATGACAGCTCTCCACTTTCCAGAACCACCTCCTGCCATTTGTGAGACGAAGGGGATGATCCATCTTGTTCTCCCTGCCTGACAACGATTGTACTGCATCAGACGCACTCGTGAAAAATATGAGCACACAACATGATGATGGATTGGTTTAGTGGTGTCAATGCAGTTGGTTGAAATAATAGGTAAACGGATGTATAAATAACCCAGCAATTCCCATAGTTTACTTGAGTCAGCTGAACTTGAGCGGAATAAAATTGATTCGGGAAGAAAGCTCAGCGTTTGTCGGAATGTTGAAAGGCACAGGCTGGATTTCTTTCCCCGCATGTACTTTTTTATAATACAGCTGGCGATGATGCAGCTTTGGAATGAATCTCCGAAGCGAGTTGTACCTTTTCCGCAGGGTATTTTGCAGCGGTTCAGTCGAAAGGAGATCAAGGTGTTCAGAAAGACGGTTCCTGTGGTGCTTGCAGTGGTATTGGGATTTTCAGGATGTTCTCTTCTTGGCGGTGGCCTTGGAGTGGGAGACACTGCAGAAGGTGATTTGAAAACTGGAGTTGATATAGATGAACTGCTGCCGGACGCTGAAGAGGTTCTGCCCGCTTTCGGTATTGCGGTGGAAGATGACTGGCCTGCAGTTGAATTCTCCCTGAAGTCCGGGGACGGTGTGTCTCTGTTTGTTGAGGCGGACGATATTGACCCTGTGATGGTTGTTGTAGACGCTGAAGGCGGAATTGTTTCTGTGGGAAACGACTGGGACCAGGAGCTGGATGCATTCATCTCCCTTGATGAGGTTCCCGGCGGAGCCAGAGTTATCGTGTTCGATAACACAGGAGACGACGGAGAGTTTGTTCTCGAGCTGGGTGAACCGGAGGACTATGCCTGGAAGCTCGAGACGGGAATGGAAGTCGAATTAACCGCTCTTGAAGACAAAGAGAACGACCGGTGGGAAGATCTTCTCAACGATGTTGATGAACTCTACCGCACAGACTGGGAGACATGCAGGGTCATGCCCCTTGAAGTTCGAGGAGAGAAGTGGATCAGGATTGCTGTCAGTTCCGATGTGGACTGCGTGATGGCTGTTCTTCAGGTTGTTGACGGTGAACTTGAATACCGGGATTACGACGACGATACCGACGACATGAACCCTGTGTTTTCCGGCATGCTGGAGCAGGGAGATTACATTGTGGTTGTAGACAGTTACAGCGATTCAGAGGATGCTGAATTTACAATCAGTGTGGAAGAGCTTGATCCTGAAGATATGGCAGTTGAAGTGGTTTCCGCCGACCGGATGGATGAATGGTTCTCTGGAGAATTTCATGAGGGTGCCCTGGTTATGAGCTACTGGCCGGAAGCCGGCGATTACTACGGCATCTTTCCTGAAGACCCGGCTCTGGTGTTTGAATTCGAGATAGAGGAAGAGGGCGAATACCTGTTTGAGGTTTCCTGTTCCGATGACACAAAAATGGCTATTCTGGACAGCCAGAATGTCATGGTAGACTACAACGATGATGGTCCCGAGGGTACCCTTGACCCGGAACTGACCCTTCAGCTTGCACCGGGTTTCTACAGCGCGGTAATCGCTCCTTATGCCAGCTCTTCCGAGTATGTGGACTTCAGGTACACCCTTGCTGCACCTGTTGTACGCGAGCGGGGAATGGTTCCCATGGAAGACACCTTCCAGATGCATTCCAACGTGTACATGTCCATGATGTTCGAGTCCGGCAACACCTACGAGATCTTTGCGGAGAGTGATGATATCGATCTGACTCTTACCGTTGTGGACCGTGCCGGCGAAGAGTATTTCAGTGACGATGACGGTGGTGATTTCAACCCCTACCTGGAAATCGAATGCACGAGAGCAAACGCAGGCGAGTGGGAGATTGATCTTGAATCCTACGCCGGCGGAGACATAAACGGAGAGGTATACTTTGTTGCGCGACCTGTTCAGCACAGCGGTGGAGACGACACGGTCGCTCCGGTTCAGGTCGACATTTAAGACAGGTTTTTTAGGCCCGGAGAGATGATCTCCGGGCTACACCGTTACCACTACTCCCTGGCGGAGAAAAACGAGTTTTGCAACGGCTGCGGTGCCTGTGATCTTCTCAAGTGTGTTTCTGTACAGAAGCAGCTTGTCCCGGTATTCCTGTGCTTTCGCATACGGGTCTGCCCGGTCAGTTTTGTAGTCGATTACCTCAAGAACACCGTTTCTTTTGATGAGCAGATCTATGTAGTACTGTTTCCCGTCTACGAGAAGCGGGTGCTCTCTTCCCAGCAGTTCCGCGCCGGTGATATCGAAGGCTGAAAAGAAATTCAGGGCCAGGGCAGAGGCTTCCTCCGGGAATTCAAGGGAGCTGTGTATCTGATCCAGGTTGTTCTTTATCCACACAGCAGGTTCATCAAAATCAATTAACTCCAGTATACGGTGGACCTCTGTTCCGAGGCGCATCTGTTTTTCCCTTGCGGTCTGTACATCGGGTTCCGTATCGGGGTAAAGAACCACGAATTCCTCAGGTTTCCGCGCAGGGTGCGGGAGGATTTTCCTGGCTTTTTCAGCACGGGTTCCGCTGTGTTCAGGCACAGTTACACTGTCGTAGAAATTCTCAGACCCGGCAAGAGCATTACACAGAATTTCCGATGGAGAACCGGCTGCAGGGTCTTCCGGTACAAAAATATCGAGCCTGTCTCTGGGGCGTGTTACCGCCACATACAGAAGGCGGCGGTATTCCGCACGGCTTCTGGCCTTTTCTCTGAGCTTGAGACCGTTGTAGAGCCCGGTTGCGCCGTCGGCTGTTTTTACCCCTGCGGAAAGATCCCGGTCATTCACCAGAACACCGGGGAACCGGTTATTGAAAGAGCTTCCGGGATTGGTAAGAATCACATGTTTCCACGCAAGCCCTTTTGCGCTGTGTATGGTTGTGAGCGTTACTGCTCCGGCGCCGCCCTCTGGAGGAGCAGAAGGCTCATCAGCGCTCACAGGGGCCATCCCGAGCAGGGTTTCCAGGAGAAGGGCGTAATCCGGCACCGCGCAGGCGGTTTCAAGGATGAATCTGAGGTTTCCAAGACGTCGCGTTACCTGATAGCCGCTGGCCTTCACTGCAGGCAGCAGACAGGTGTTCCGGAAAAGTGTTTCCATGAACGGTCCGGGAGGACGGGATCGGGCAACATCTCTGAGCCTGTCTATGATCGCCTCTGCGTCTTTTATCGATTGTGGTGTTTTGTCGTCCCGCCACAGAGATATATCCCTGTCGCTTATTCCGAAGTAGATCGACCTGAAAGTTTCAGCCAGAGCGTATGAATCCGACGGACAAAGCACGGCTCTGAGAAGGCTTGCCGTGTCTTTTACTTCCTGTCTTTTGTGAAAGTCTCTTCCCACCTCAACCTGGTATGGAATGCCCCGTCTGTCCAGTTCCTGTACCAGTGCGTCAAGATGGGTCTTTGTTCTGAACACAACGGCGGTGCTGCCTGGATCTTCAATGATATCCGCAATGGCTGCCGCTTCAAATTGCGCCATCTCACCGGCATTGTCTCCGGAAAGCCGGTGTACTGTAACTCCTGTGCCCTGCCCCGCGTCATGTCTGGATTCTATAGGGCTGTAACCGCACGAGAAAGGCTTTTCCTCTGGAGAAATCTGATTGAAAAGAGTTTTGCCGAAAGAGTTTACGAAGTCAATGATTGAGGTTTCACTTCGGAAGTTAACCTGAATGGTTTCAGAAAGGGCTTTGTTTCTCTTGAGTTCTTCCAGGGTGTCCTTGTAGGTTTCAATATCGGCGTCGCGCCAGCCGAATATGGACTGCTTGGGGTCGCCTACAACTGTCAGTTTTGTTTTTAAACCTGTTTTTCCCAGAAGCTCTGTAAACAGCTTTATCTGAACCAGGCTGGTGTCCTGAAACTCGTCGATAAAGATATGACTGAACTTGCCGTTCAGCTCTGCCTGTAGTTCCGGCGAAGTTTCAACGGCAGTCCACGCCTTGTGCAGCAGGTCGTTGAATGAGAGCCTTGTGGGATTGCTGTCCCACAGGCTGCGCATGTTGTTCGCAAACGGAATTACAAGGTTTTCCAGCGCCGGGAGCACCGGCAGCATGGCGGAGTACTGTTCTACAAGCCTGAGATCGCGGTTGTTGTATTCCCTGAGTTGAGCCTTCACTTCAGAGAGTGGCTGTTTCCCGCCCCAGTTTTTGGCAGACCCGCCCTGCAGGTTAACTTTTACCGCAACTCCCTGGTTGAGGGAATCAAGGGTGTTCTGAATGCTCTTCAGCAGTTTGTCTGCCTGATCTGTACACCGGGGAACAAGTGACTGCATCTGCCGCTTCCAGCTGCTTATCAATTCTGTCAGCTGCTCGTGTGTGTTTCCCAGAGGCGCTGAGCTGGTAAACCACCTGTGCTTTTCAATCTGCCCCGCGATTTCGAGCAGACTTCGGCTGCCGGGATTCCGAAGTGATTCCGATGACGCCTGAAGCACAGACGGAGCGGCCTGTGCCAGAAACAGGTCCCACTGTATTTCGAGTTCAGATCTGCTGAAGTGAGCGGCTTCCATGGAGAACTCCGGAACTCCATTGCACAGATGAAAGTATTCACGCAGAACTCTGGAGGCGAATCCGTGAATTGTTGTTATCCAGGCCTGATCCATGTTTCGCCGGTGTTCCGGTGGCAGTTTTTCCCTTATTCTCTGGCGGAGTTCGCTTGCCGCGGCTTCTGTGAAAGTTACCACTGCCAGCTTGTCCAGTGAAATCCCGCCTTCTACCAGTTCTTTAACCCTGTCTGTGAGAAGGGTGGTTTTGCCGGTACCAGCACTTGCTTCAACAACAACGCTTCTGGCTTTCTCCGTTCTTATGGCTTCCCGTATTGCTGTGTCGGATATCATCGTCTGGCGTCCCAGCTGGTTTTTTCCGGCATCTGGTGAAAATCTCCTGCGTTGATTGCTTTAACAATCTCCCGCACCTTTGTTTCAAACTCCTGCTGTACCGATTCCAGTTCCGCATCGGTAAGTGACCTGAGCTCTATACTGCCGTTGTTCATCAGGTGGATATACAGGGCTTCGCTCACAGGTGTATACCCGTTTTGAACAGCAAGATTTCTGTAGAATGGAAGCTGAAACAATCCGTTCTTAACTATGGTTACAGTTTTTCGATTTTTAAGTGATTTTGGTTTTCCTGTTTTGATGTCGGCAAGTATGTACTGGTTGTGTGTGTTCCTGAATATCAGATCGATCCTTCCCCCGGCAGGAAAACCGGCAACAGTTCCATCAAGGCGTTTCTCGGTTTCCACAAGAGTCCACTTGTTTTCCTGCAGAACTGCTGTCAGTCTGATTATTCCCTGTGTGAGGTGCTGCATCCAGATCTGTGCCAGAGTTTCGGAGCCCAGCAGGGCTGTGAGGTTACTGCCGAGGCAGACAGACTTCACAACCTGATCCACAGGTCTGTTTTCCTCCAGAACAGTTTCAATGCATCGGTGTACGATGTTTCCCCTGGTCAGCGGTTCGGGTTCTGAACTCACTGGAAATTCAACGGCTTCCTTAACTTTCCAGACCCTGTCCCTGAGGAACGAAAAAGGGTCTCTGATGTAGTTTTCCAGAACGGTAGCATACAGTTTATCCAGTTTGTAGATTCCCGATCCAATCATCCCGCAGTGCACCGAGTCCGGTGACGGGTTTTCCGGGTCGTACCTGAGCCTTTCCAGCTGGGCTTGTGTGGAGG
This sequence comes from Candidatus Fermentibacterota bacterium, assembly GCA_003646025.1. GTDB lineage: Bacteria > Fermentibacterota > Fermentibacteria > Fermentibacterales > JCC-6 > Sabulitectum. The sequence continues at coordinate 2,949 of QNDR01000083.1, read as the reverse complement.
ACACAAGAAAAGGCGGATTCCGTGGGATGTCCAGTATTTTCAGCGGGGAGTTGGATACCGTAACTTCTTTCACCGGAGAATGCTTACCGGACAGTGGAGCAAGAAAAGGTGACAGTGCCAGGGGCCTGCCTGATGCATCGATGTTTCGGCAGACTGCTGTGAGTTTCTCTCCGGCAGCTTCAAAAACCTGTCTCAGAAGAAACGCGTCATCGGTTTCCCGGAGATCGAGAGAAGGAAGCTGAAGCTGTTCCCTTATTTCTGCAGGCAGTCTTGGATCGCTGATGAATTTTCTCGGGAAAACACCCTCTTCCATGCCGGTGAGTACAATGGCTTTTTTCAGAATTCCCCTTGCCTTTTCGGGAGACAACACGGCAATACCGCCAGCATTTGCTTCTCTGAGGTTAACGGTGGTATCCATGGCAACCCTGACCATCTGTGTGAATACATCGAAAGTTACACTGGAGTTTATCTTGAAAGCTCCCGGCTGCAACGGCGAATCGGTGATAGCCCGGGGAACAGAGTCTTCACATAGTTTTGAAACAAGAGCCATCAGTTGTGTCCGGTAGTCTTCGGGATCTGCCTCTGGCGGAAGTTTCTGGAAGTATTCGGCCACAAGCCCGGCAAACGGAAATCCCGTCTGCCGCAGGGAGTTCAGCCCGAACCTGGCTCCGGTTTTGCCTGCGTGTTCCGCGTACTCTCCGGCATCCGGTGTGTTGTGCATGGAAATTACTCCGGTAAGAAGCAGTTTTTCTATGTCTTTGTGGTGGAAGTTGTTCCCGGGAAGATCCAGAAGCCGTTCAATGAAACGGCCCGCCGGGAGAGAAGATATCTCCGTTCTCACGGGGGAGGCACAGGGTATACCTGCAGAGTGCAGCCCGGCTGTGATCTGATCGGAATCTTCTCCTGTTGAAACTACCGCTATTTCGTCAGCGGCATATTTACCGAGGAGTTCCTGTACTGTGTTGGTAACAGCTCTGGCAAGACCCATACCGGAACTGCACCGAAGCAGCTGCATTTCCGCGTTTTCGCTGAGAACCTTTCCGGTGAGCAGGTTTTCAGCGAATTGTGCCATGGGAGAAAGCGGTGTACCCCCGTCTACCCGAACGATATCTTTTGTACAGAGTTTCATAAGAAATTTTGTGGTTCTGGCAGATGTTTTCCGCCAGTGGTGAGAGGGGTGAACAGGAGAAAACCACACTACATCAGCGGATTCCGAGAGCTTTTCTATGTAGGCCCTCTGCCGGGGGTTGAGATCGTAAAATCCGTAGAACATATAGGTTTCAAACCGGCGGGTGTTCACAGGACCTTCAGCAAAGATACGGTCAGGTGAACTGGGGTGAAGCTGTTCTCTCAGCTTAAAATAGCTGGCAAAACTATCTGCCGTTTTGATTACTTCAGGGTGAAGCCCCCTTGTGGACTGGGTAACAATACGAAAGATTTCCGCCGAAACGCCCATCTCTATGAGTTTTTCAAAAAAGGATACAGCCGCCTCTGCGCTTTCAGGGCGATAGCCAGCTCTGCACGCAAGCGCCGCGAGGTGCCAGCGTGGAACCGGCTGACCTGAAAGGGAAACAGCAAGAGCTTCTGCCAGAGCAGGGAAACCAGGCATGAACCTTGTGCCTGAAGCCTCTCCGGTTATCATGCCCATGAGACGGGCGGCAACAGACTGTCCAGCGGTAATTACCGCTGTACTTCCTGTGTGCCGCAGGACGTTGTACTCTGAAAGCCACCTGTTTTCCAGAGCACGCCAGTGCCCCTGAAAAACAGATCTAAGTGCCATTCAGATGATTCTTTCAGGAAAAGCAGATGAAAAGACTGCAGTACTCACCGGTAAACTTCTACCTTTTGTCGGTTTCTTCAAGCATTTTCCACAGGCGTTTCCTGTCGCGGGGCATCCTGTAAGTTGAGCTTCCCACGATAAGTCTGATCTTGTCAAGAGGTACTCTTTCGAACAGATCGCTCTTCGGCCGGTCACCGTAGGTTTCTTCTGTACAGGCCTTCTCAGAGCCCACAACCACTATGGGAGTAATTCCGGCCTCAAGAGCCTTCTCTACGATAGAAGCGGAGCCTACCTTGTTTACGAAATAAGTCCGGGTTACGCTGTCTGCCCCGAGAACAGGCACGGCACCGTTTTTGAGAGCTGTGGAAATTCTTGAATCAGCGATAAGTTTAACCGTGAACCCGTTGTTTTTAAAAATCCTGGCACTTTCCTGTCCGTCACTTCCCGGTCTGGACTGTGTCTGGTAAACAAGCTCTATACGGTTTTTCCTGTGCTCCAGTGCCCTCTGAACAGTTCCGCTGTTGGAGTGGCACAGAATGATGTTCTTTGAGTTGGCAAGACCTTTGTAAAGCTGGATGCCTGCCGCGGAGGAGTCTGCTCTTACCTGTTTCTGAAGTTCTTTGGCAATCTCCCTCTGCTGGAAAAGCGGTACGCCCTGGAGACGGTCTGCAAGGTAATTCAGAGAAATCATGTCTCCGGCTTTTTCGCGGATAACATCTGCCAGATCATCTCCTTTGAGGTATCCAAGAACTATGTGGTTCAGAACTTTTATGTATATTCCCGATGCGCCTGAAGTTGGATCGTCGGTTAGTTCGTCGATCAAATTACCCATAAGAAATGAGACTCCTTTCTCCAATTATGGCTCCTAATACGACAAGAAATGCCGGTCGTCAACTGCTTGTGACGAGGAACCGGCAGAGGACAGAAAAGTCAGCAGCAAAAACAGCGTCTCTGAAGCGGCTCGAGGCTGTTCTTCTTCTCGAGCTGGATCAGAAAGACGCAGCGGTTGCCGTGGCGACTTCACTGGCAGAGGAGAATTCTGAGGGAAGCAGTGAACGGGCTTTTCTGGCAGACATCCTTGCTCAGGCGTTTCAGTGGCATGAAGCCGAGCGGGAATTTGTTAATGCTCACCGTTTGTGCGTGAATTCGGGGAAAACGGAAAAGGCTTT
>QNDR01000082.1 GCA_003646025.1 Candidatus Fermentibacterota bacterium | reverse complement strand
TTGTAAGTTCCATGCACCTGGAATCCACCTCAACTGCACCGTGCGATAACACCTGCGTACCTGTTTCAACAGCAAACTGCACTGTGCTCATTGACAAACCTGAATATTTTTTCCAGTATTCCTGCTGGGTTGGGGGTGGCTTTAAAGTGAAGTCTGAGAGAGCTGTCGTGCCAAAGCCAAAAGATGTCCCCTGTACATGCAGGCAGCATACCCCTGGAACTTGATCAGTGATATGAAAACTGCGAAAGGAAATCCATGAGTACCATTTTGGACGGAATGACTGTGGCGTTAATGGCAACAAGAGTTCGGGAAGAACACCCGATGATCCACCACATAACGAACAGCGTTGTTACAAACTTCACCGCAAACATCACACTTGCAATGGGAGCAGCCCCTGTAATGGCTCCATCTCTTGCAGAGTCGGCTGAGATGGCAGGCTATGCAGGTGCTCTGCTCCTCAACATCGGAACCATTGACCCTGATCTGCTGGCCAGCATGCTGGCAGCCGGCAGGGCTGCAAACGAAAAGGGGATTCCCATCGTTCTCGACCCGGTAGGTGCAGGAGCCACAAAGCTCCGTACAGATGCAGTGAACACTCTTCTTTCCGAACTTAAAATCTCAGTTGTCAGGGGAAATCCCGGGGAAATTCTTTCTCTGACCGGAACATCGGGAGAAGTTCGCGGAGTGGATTCCCTCGCCACAGGTGAAGGCAGAGACAGCATCTTCATGGCTTTTGCAGAGAGAACAGAAATAATCACAGCGGTTAGCGGAGAGACTGACTTTATTACAGACGGAACAGACTGGATAAAAGTTCACAATGGTCACCCTGCGATGGCTTCTGTAACCGGCACAGGATGCGGAGCAACCACTGCAATTGCCTGTTTTGCCGCTTCTGCAAAACCACTTTTTGAATCGGTAGCCTCGGCAATTGCCTGTTACAACATCGCAGGAGAACTGGCGGTTGAGAACTCCAGAGGTCCTGGATCTTTCGTCCCTGAATTCATTGATCAGCTGTTCGCTCTAAACGAGTACACCATACAAAGCAGGCTCCGGTTTGAAGTTGATGGTGATGGTGACAATGACGATGTCGGACTCTGATTTAAGCCGGATGCTGAAGCTTTACCTGGTCACAGACCCGGTCCTTCACCATGGGCGAGGAGTTGAAGCCACCTGCGAAATCGCCCTCAAAGCAGGTGTAAGATTCGTTCAGCTAAGAGACAAAACCGCATCAACCAGATCTCTTTACAAGTCTGCTGTTGCTCTGCGTGAACTGTGCAGAAAACACAACAGCTACTTTGTAGTTAACGACCGGATAGATGTAGCCATGGCTGCCCGGGCAGACGGCGTTCACCTGGGACAGAGTGATATGCCCGCCGATATAGCACGATCTCTCATGAGGCCTGACGCCATCATCGGAGTTTCCGTACGAACAGTTGAGGAAGCAAAAAAGGCCGCAAAGGACGGCGCAGACTACATTGCCGCCAATCTTGTTTTTCCCACAAATACAAAGAAAGACATAGAAAAGCCTCTGGGTCTTGATATGGTTTCAAGGCTTGCAGGGGCTTCATCTCTCCCTCTTGTAGCAATAGGTGGAATTACTCCGGCTAACACAAAGCTCGTAATGGATGCCGGCTGCTCCGGTGTTGCCGTGGTCACAGCCATAATGAACGCAGACTCACCAGCCCTTGAAGTGCACAGGTTCCTGGATATTCTCGTAGCAGCCTCACAGTAATACACTTGTGTTTTTCTGTGCTCAATTAAGCAGGTATGCTCTGAATCCTCTGCAGGTAAGCAGGAACCGGTAGTCGGTCATATACTTTTCCAGCCATCCAGAGCCGGCGAGATAATCATAGGTAACAAATCCGGCAGGACATGCCTGAAGCCCTGTCTCTGCATCGATAAACACAAGTGCAGGTCTGTTTGCCTGGATGTCCTCCCCAAGCTCTGTAAGAAACTGCAATTCTTCCCCTGCCATATCTGAAAACGATCTGTAGTTGAAATCCATAGAGTCTGAAGCCTCAACATCGCTGTATATGAGCGCTATTGGAAAAGCAGACATAAACCTTGTTCCTGGAAGTCCGGCCTGACCATAAAGGTAAGAACAGATGCAAGCAGCATGAATACAAAACGAGTTTCACCGGGCTTGCTACTGTACAGAACTACCGAAAGGATCAGTATCGCATTTGCAAGAAACGCCAGTGTTGTTTCCATTCCAGTGAATGAATGGTATCTGAAAGAAGCGGGAGGTGCTTTTTTGATAACAGTTTCCCAAACTTGTATCCGGCAAAAACAAGAACAGCAAGCCCCAGAAGACCTGTAGAAAATGAAGTGAAGCTCAGTAAAAATGAATTATCTGCCGTAAACAAACTTTTAGAAACTGTGATTAAAAACAGAAACACCGGGCTGGTTGCTCCAAAAGCAGGACCATCTGCGGCATTCCAGGAAAAGCCATAACCCGCCAGAAAATTGGAAGCGTAACGACAGTACATGTACGCATCGTCAAATTCAGTTGACAGCCTTGCAGGAGCATACGCCACTACGAAGTAAACGGCAGACAGTAGAGAAATTACAGCTACAACTGTTTTAACCGACTGTGTTTTGTAAAAAGGTCTCATCGCATGACAATGCTCCTAACACCTCTGCAAGTCAATGTAACAATTGTTCAGTTCATAATCTGCTTCGGGCTTTATCAATCAAAAATAATCCGGACAATTGCTCTGGTAATTGCTAACGCAGAACCTCTGTTAATCCACACAATACAACAAAAACCGGAACGGCAATTGTTAGTCCCCGATAATCTCATTCAGACCAACAAGAATTGAAGTAAGTTCCTCAGGAGATATTCTTGTGATTTTCTTGCCAATACGCCGAACCGACAGAGTCCTGATCTGGCTGATCTTGATCCATGACTTCTTCGGGAGCGATGTCTCTGATAATTCATATGTCAGAGGAAATCCAGCCCTGGGTTCTACGCTGGTAAGGGCAACAGCGATCACTGTTCCAGAGCGGTCATTGAAAACATCATTACTGAGAACCAGTACAGGCCTTTTCCCTGATTGTTCATGCCTGATTGTAGGATTCAGATCAGCCCAGAGAATATCACCTCTTAGTATTCCGGCCATGATCCAAGCTCAGTTTTCATACCTTCCTCAGCTATAGCTATTTCCTCTTCAGGATTCAGCTTCGCACATTCCCGTGCAAGACGGTTACTGTACCTCTTCTTAAGCATTTCACTAACTGCATTTTGTATGGCTCTACTTCTACTGGGAAATTCCGCCTTTGAAACAAGATCATCAAGTTGATGAAGTAGCTTCTCATTCATACTGATAGCTATTTTTGCTGTACTCATGCAAATCACCTCCGGTAGTACCATTGGTCATACCGTTTGTATTGTCAAGGGTAAACAACAATTGCTCAGCAGGCGCTCTATCGCCAACCGTTAGGATAATTATCTACAAGAGCTTGGATTCAGAACAAAGAATGGAACTGGAACCACCGATAATTTATGTATCAAGGCAAATCCAGAATGATATTCCCACAAACCCTTGTGATTGATAAAATTGGGCATTATCATCCTATGGTAAGCAGAAAAAGACACAGGACGACAAAAAACTGAACAAACAAATGCTACAGAACAGCAACTCAATGTGCAATAAACTGGTTATCGCTGTCTGCTGATTTGAAGCGTTGTGATTGCAGCCGGCCAGGCGTTGCGGGAAAAAAGCAATTCCAGAGAAATACCTGTTATCAATAACCAAAGCCAATTCTCCCGAGCGGAAGTTCAATGGGCTGCAGCTGGCATTTAAGGTTCGGATACCGTGCTTTACCTGGGAGAACACCCCACTCTTGCCAGAAACTTCGATGTTGCAGGTTCCCTGGAATGGATAGCACGGATAACATCCCATATACCAGGGAAGGGCTCGAAGCAGGTTATCTACTACGGGGCGTACAGCCAGGCATGGCGGAGCCGTGAGCACCGTCAGGGCATTTTACCGAAAGCATCAGGCAAAGAAAAATCCGCCTCTTCGATAGAAAACCGTTCGTCATACTACAGACGGAGAAGACAGAAGTGGGCTGCACTTCTGAAGAAGGTCTGGGATGTTGATGCATTGAAGTGTCCGAAGTGCGGAGGACAGATGAAGGTCATATCCTTCATAGAACAGCCCCCGGTCATCAAGCGCATACTGAAACACCTTGAGATCCAAGACCTACGCCTGAGCCACTGGAGCGTGTCTGTGAACCATACGCGGACTACGTTCCATGGCAGGATGATGTGCCTGAGATAGAGGTTGGGTAAGTTGTCAGCGATCGAACTTCAAGGGGTGTAGTGCACCATGATGCTGCGTTTCCAGTGAAAATATGCAGTAACGATGTTTGACTGAAGATGTTTCAGGCGGTATGGTTAATTTCCGGGTTTACCCGGGAACCACAAGCTTCTGGCATGTTGGTTTCAGGAAGAAAACTTACAAATATTGGAACTGAAAAGTGGTTTTGGGAGCTACTGTGAAAATGCTGAAAATCCAGTTTCCTGGTATTAGATTATCGGCAGAATATCAGACTGTCTCTTCTCAGGGAAACAGTACTTATTTTAATGAGGGTTTCGGGAAAAGCACATATAGTTTATATTTTTAATTATGCATCTAGTGTTACTAGGAGCCTGACCGAAAATACAACATCGGCATTAGCCACCACACAAACGGCTATAATACACGCCAATTTTCGTCAAATAGCGTTGCTATTCTTCTCTAATTGGCATGCATTCTATCTCGTCCGTGAGGCGCTACTGCTCAACGCCTATTCTCGGACAAGCTCCTAGATATATGGGTATGAAACGAAACTGAATGTTGTTCAGGGTTTGGAAATATTGGTAAATGTCCAGCATGACTAGTAGAAACGCATCAAAGATAAACCAGGTGCTGCAGGAGTGGCCGAAGAACACAGTTGCGACTCAGCCCTGGCTTACATTGCTTGGAGTGTCAAGCAAACTGGCAAACTGGCACGTGGGTTCAGGATGGCTGCAGCGATTCGGAACAGGGGCATACATCCGTCCCGGAGATCAGGTTGAATGGCAGGGGGGAGTATATGCTCTGCAGACTCAACTGGATAAAACAGCTCACGTTGGCGGGCAAACAGCCTTGGAGCTGCAGGGATTGTCTCACTTCATACCGATAGGACAGAAGAGGAAAATTCTCCTTGTAAGCGATCTGCAGGAACGGCTACCGACATGGTTCCGTAACCATCAATGGAATGTCAATATGGAACACAGGTGCCTGTCCTTGTTTGAGCATGTTCCTGAAAAGTCTGTAACTGAACTCGATTGCGGTGGTTTCAAAATAACCATGTCCGGCAGAGAGCGAGCTATGATGGAGCAGATGCGATTTGTCAGAAGCAACAGCGATCTGGAACAGGTATACCTGCTGATGGAAGGGCTTACCACAGCAAGACCTTCAATGGTACAGGAACTTCTGGAGAACTGCCTGTCAATAAAAGTTAAGCGCCTGTTTCTATGGAACTCGGAAGAAGCAGGGCATGACTGGTTCAATAAACTTGACCTTTCCTGCATAGATCTCGGAAAAGGCAAACGCCAGATATACAGCGGAGGAAGGTATGACAGAAAGTACATGATAACGGTGCCTGACAGGCAGGAACTGCCTGTTGTTTGATCTCCGATACAACGCTCAGGTTCAACTTCTTCTTCGCTGTCTTCCTGAAACTGCCAGACATCAGTGTTTTGCTCTTAAGGGCGGGACTGCTATCAATCTATTTTTTCAGGAATTACCCCGATTATCAGTGGATATTGATCTGACATATCTTCCCCTGAAACCCCGGGCAGAAGCACTATCGGAAATACGTGAAACACTTTTGTCCATTAAAGGTGATATTGAACGCAGGATCCCCGGTTCAAGCGTTAAGGAGATTCCGAACAGGAATTCTGCCAGTAAGCTTATAGTATCTGCAGATGATGCAATTATTAAGATTGAACCCAATCTGATCCTGAGAGGATCAGTATATTCTTCCGAGCGGCGGGACTTGTGCCAGGCTGCTCAGGAACGTTACAAAGTATTTACTTGTGTCAGTACACTTTCATTTGCGGATGTATATGCTGGTAAAATATGTGCAGCCCTTGATAGACAGCATCCAAGAGATCTTTTTGACGTAAAACTCCTGTTGGATGATACAGGTATTACTCCGGAGATCAGAAGAGCTTTTGTGATTTACCTTGCCAGTAACAACAGGCCAATCAATGAACTTCTCAATCCGGGACTTCATGATATCGAAGAGCTTTATCAAAACCATTTTGCAGGAATGACCCGGATCGAAGTATCACTGGATGAACTGAAGCAAGTTCAGAGCAACCTTGCTCCCAATCTTGTGAAGCTGCTTGATAATAATGAAAAAGAATTCCTGCTATCCCTGAAAAGAGGTACACCTGACTGGAACCTGCTGGGCATAGATCATCTTGCCCAACTTCCTGCACTTAAATGGAAGCTTATCAATATCCGGAAAATGAACGAAGCAAATCATACTGCCAGCCTTGAAAGGCTTAAAAGGATTCTCGAATAATAAAATGACAAATGCTTCAACAGCGAGATTTCTCCAATGATAGACCTTACCTCTGCAAAACCAGTGCCTTTCTGGAGAGCAACCCAGCTGGTGCTCTGCGCATTGTTCCGTCTACGCAGGTGATTACCGTTCGCTCTGTTTCTCCCGAATCGGGCAGTTCTGCATTTTCACAGAACAGAGAATCTCCGTAAGAACCTATTTTACAGTAAACTGTGTAATCCCCCTCTTCCCCTGTAAGCAAAGCAACTGCTTCATTCAGACCGTTTCTGAACACATACGCCCCGTGGAAGCTGTCGGGTACAGCCAGGATAAAAACACTGTCGGGATGGTATTCTGAAACTGATTCCGAAATATGCGAGCAGAGGACGCCTGCCTGCCGCCAGTTTTCGCTGGATCTGTGAAGAAATATCCCCTGAATTATTGTCAGAACCACAAGAATCACAACAGCGGTTCCGGTTTTCCTGAACACAGAAGCCACGGCGACAGTTAAAAAACCTGAAGCAAACACACTTGGGAGATACAGAAATCTCTCAGACCGTGTGTCAAAAAGAGACACCTTCATACTCAGTACCGGAAGCAGTGAGATAACAAAACTCCCGGCCAGCAGAACAAGAAGCCATTTCTGATTTCTGTCTGCCTTTCTGTGAACAGCAATTCCCAGAGGGACAACAAGCAGAAAAAGAGTGGCGGGAACCAGTGCAGGATGTGAGAGAACCAGATGCCTGAATGAAACAGGAAGCGGAGGAATAAATACTCTGAATGAATAGCGCACAAGACTTTCTGCCATACCGGTAGCGGAAATATTGAGAAAACCACCTGACTTCATATTTGAAAAGAAATTACCATCCGGAAAAATACGGAAAGCAAGATAAACTCCTGTAAGCAGCAGTGAAACTGCGAGAAGCCATTTGCTTCTGCTGTGGTTTTCATTACCTGTTGAAGAACTGTAAACAAAAAGAGCTCCCCACAGCAATGGCGTTACTATTACGCTTTCCTTGGCCAGCAATCCCAGAAAGAAAAAAACAACTGCAAAAACGGCTTCTAATGTAGAAGGCTTACTCATATATCTGTAGAAGAAGAAAATGGAGAACAGTGCAAAGGCTGTTGCAAGGACATCTGTTCTTCCGGAAATCCATGCTACAGATTCAGAGTGGGAAGCCAGGCTTACAAAAAGAACAGATGACAAAATCGCGAGCAGACAGGGTCGTTGAATCCGGCTTTGCTTCAGCACTGAAAACAGGAGCAGAAATACTGCCGTTCCGGCAAGAAAATGCCACAGAACATTTGTAACATGAAATCCTGCAGGATTGCTGCCCCAGATCCGGAAATCGGACAGGTAAGACAATGTAGTTACAGGTCTGAAGAATGTCGAACCATCTTCTCCTCCCCAGCTCGTGAAGTAACCATCGGTGGCAGCTCTGTGAACCAGCACAAAGTCATCCGAAACAAAGCCGCTGCCAATAGTTCCGAAATAACCAAGAACTGCCGCTGACAAAAGAACGAAAACAGCTGTAGCATTACACTGCCTATCTGACATACTGACTCTCCCGGAACTGCCAGAGTATTACAGTTCCGTTGCTACCTGGCCATCTTCCGACTTCATCATCCCTGTAAACAGTTATTCTGTTTTGAGGAGACATGCTCTGGGCCCTGTCTGGAACAAGAAGATCCCACGAGGTGTAATCCACGGAACTGCCGGGTCCTGTCCAGCTCAGTATGTATTCCACACCTGCCTCTTCCAGATACTCCTGAAGCCGTTCCTGCTTAATGGCATTAACCAGCTCTGCATTTCCCGCCAGACCTTCAGCCTGCACCACTCCTCCGCGGAAGAAGTAGGCGAAGCTGCCTGCCCTGTCTCCCATGGCTATCAGTGTTGAATCAGTCATTACCCTGTTCAGTTCCTCAGCGATATGCATGTTTCTTACCCTGAAATCGTCTGTATTTCCTTCTCCATAGTGCCAGCCCCAGAAAGCTGCAGGAACAATGGATAGTGCAACGAGTATTACACCGGCGGTATAAAGAGCCCCATCTGGGATCCTGAAAAGTGTGAGCAGTCTCTGCAAAAGCAGGGGAAGTACGAATACGCAGAAGAGCACCGCAGGATAGGCGTACCAGTACCACAGCCTCCAGGAGGAAAGAAAAAACTGTGAAGCTGTGAACAGGATCATGAACAGACTTGTCACCTTCACAGACGGTCTTGCTTTTTTGAAGAACAGAACGGCAAATGACAACAGGAAAAACAGCAGGTACAGCCCCCATGGGCTTCTGATACCCATGGGATCTGACAGCAGGAACAACTGCTTTGCAAACAAAGTATTCACACCTAAGCCCGATGCCTTGATACTTCCGGAAACAGACAGCCAGGAATGAAACACCAGCCTGTTCACCGCCAGATACAGTATTCCAGCAATCACCCCGGGAAGAAAGACTGCGACAGCACACTTCCTCCGCCACCTGCACCGGCTCACTGCCCATACTCCTGCCAGTATTGCAAGAAGCGATGCATCAAGCCTTGCGAGCCCCGTGAGGGCCAGCAGGCTTCCAAAGGCGAGAAGAAGGCGTTTTGAGCTTAACGGCGTAACCCTGTCCAGCATCACCAGAGCGGCAAAAGCCAGAGGGATAAGAATTGAGGTTTCCATTGCAAGGTGGGAAAAATCCCTCATGTACCGAAGGAAGATGATCAGAACCGGCAGGATCACTTCAAGAGAGAACTGTCTGCTCATGAATTTCACAGCAAAGATCCCTGCAGTGAAAAGAAGAAGAGAAGACAAGATACCTGCTGCCCGAAGAAAACCTGTCTCATCTGGAAAGACAAAACGGGTTACTGTAAGAATTCCCATCCACAACGGATGGAAACCGTTGGTTTTAGAAACCCCGTCGAAAGAAACTTTTCCTTCTTCCACCGTATTCCGAGCAACAGTAGCATAGAAAAAAGCATCATCTTCAAAACGACAGACAAGGTTTTCAGGCGATGTCGACAATACAGAGAACACATCTGCGATCAACCAGACAGATAGAACAGCGATAAGAAGCCATGCGTTTCTGCTGTGCTTTCCCGCAGTAATTAGATACTCCAAATACTTGTCTCCAGTGTGGGGCTTAGGGAATAACTTACAGCAGTATTATAGAAACACTGGAACCTGTATGGGATAGCGTACTCTCCCGCTTACTTGCGGATATCCATTATTTACTGAAAATATCTTTCCTGCTGAAATCCGGCAGGTAGTTGTCCGGCGATGAATCCGGTTCCTGGATGAGCAGATTTACGAGGCCCAGCTTTTCAGCGGTTTCAACCGCTCTCCAGTATTCGGAAGGGCGGAGTTTTCTGGACAGCAAAATGAACTCTTCTGCCCGGTAAACCGGGTTGTACTGAGACATAAGACTTACAGTTATCTGTGTGGATACAGAGGCGACAAACCTGAGAATTTCCCCGGTGTCTGCAATATCATTTGGAAGAACCAGGTGCCTCACACACAGACCTGACTCTGCAATGCCGCGTGTGACTTTAAGCGGCCCCACCTGTCTGAACATTTCCTCAACAGCTGCTCTGGCCGCGCCGGGATAACCTGAAGTACCGGAATAGTTCAGCGAGCTGTCTTCACTCCAGTATTTGAAGTCAGGCAGATAGATATCTATCAGACCCTCCAGCATTCGGAGAGATTCAACAGTTTCAAAACCGTTTGAGTTCCAGATGGTTGGAACGGTAAGCCCTTTCCTTCTACCAATCTCTATGGTTTCCGCAACCAGCGGGAGGTAGTGCCCCGGGGAGACGAAGCCCACAGTGGGACATCCCTGCCACTGAAAGTTGAGGAGTTCTTCCGCAAGAGCCTCCGGGGTATAGTGTCTGCCACCGCCACAAGTGCTTATCTGATGATTCTGACAGTAAACACATGACATGGAACAGTGGTTGAAAAACACATTGCCTGTTCCCGTACTGCCTGTAAAAAAGGGCTCCTCCCCGGTGTGCACAGCACATGAAGCCACCTCCATTACCGGACCAGCTCCACAGTAGCCTGTTTCTCCCGAAGCTCTGTCCACGCCACAGCGGTGTGGACAGAGCTTACAGCTGCTAAAGATAGCTGTGTGCCTCATCAATGGCTTCGTTAAGCATTTCTGTACCTGGAAGAACAAACCTTCCGCCTTTTATGATAAACACCTCTCTGCCGCCTGGGTGAACAACGCTGATAGAGTCAAGAGAGCTGTATGGAAGTGTTACATCAGTGTGCTTGTTGGTGTAGGCAAGTGAGGGGTCCTGCTTCCTTTGAACAGTTTTTTCATTGTCTACTGCTATCATGGTTTTTCCCGTAAACGGGCTGGGCTTCTGAGCATCTTCCGACCAGGTAAAACATGTGTCTCCAACTGCGAAATGCGGCCCCATCTTCTCCAGTATCAAAATCGGGAGCAGGCCCATTATTCCATGCTTCAAAGCCATGGCATAAGCAACAGTGTTGGTTCCAATGGCAAACTCACCAAGTGGAAGGGTTTTGTGAGGGAAGAACAGATTCTCCTCGATATAATCCCTGCCCCTCTGAGGGTCTTCAAAATTGGCGCATGACCAGTCGGACACATAGCCATCTTTGAACTGAAGGCGAATGTTGTCGTACCTGAGCCCCTTGAGGAAGGATTCTTCAACATGAAGCAAGCCGTTTGTCCCCTTTAGAACAGGCGATGTAAATACCTCGCCAAGGGGAACATTCACTGAGGCAAGACAGTTCTCAAAGATTGTCTGTTTCTCCGGATCTGTAACAGGATGAAGGGCAACCCTCAGGTCAGTTTCGTTGGTACCTCTACCGAGAATATGGGCGTATTCAGCCCCGTCCATAGCATCTATGATAGCCTGCTGAACCGGCCGGTACACATCGTTTGAGAGTGTGTTGAGTTTTATCGTGTCTTTAAATATCTCTTCGAAATTACCCTCTATCTCTGGAGATGGAAACGCAATAATCTCGAAACTGGTTTCCTCTCCCGGCATGTATTCGTTTGAAATCAGCCGCAGCCCCTGGGTCAG
>QNDR01000081.1 GCA_003646025.1 Candidatus Fermentibacterota bacterium | reverse complement strand
GGCATCTCTTGAAAGAATAGACCCGGCCGGACCCAACGATTCAACAAACTGGCAGCCATCGGAAGACTATGCCAATCCAACCGCGGATGCCGGTGGAGACGCAGTGTGCTGGGGAACACCGGGCGCGGAAAACAGTATTTCCCGGTAAGAGTTACCGGAGAAGGGTTATCCTGGCAGAGGCCGTGCCGCCTGCTGTCTTGAGATACAAAAAGTAGATACCAACAGGCAGGGAGCGGGGAAGAACTGCAGTCACCGTTCCCTGTTTTTTTTCAGGTAATTCGATGTGCATAATCACCCTCCCTGAAAAGTCGTAGAGAAAAGCTTCAGCCGTGGAAGAAAACACGGTATAACTGAAGCTGAAAGAACCGCTGCAGGGGTTTGCAGAAACAATCTGCAGGTCCACCGGTTTCTTAACAGCAGGCCACCCGGGATTTATCTCTCCAGGAGTACCGGGATACACGGAAACTTCCCAGTTCCAGGGTAGCTGGAAATTGGCCCAGGGAGACTTCAGACAGAAAATGCCCGTTGCCGCCACCGGCCAGGAATCATTCCACCCGAGAGAAAAGACAGTATCTCCCAGCTGCGAATACAGAGTAAGAGAATCCAGGTCGGAATTCAGGTTGAAACAAAGAGGAATTGTTTTGCAGAATTCGTAGTTGCCGGGGTTTACAGATGCCAGCAGCAGTTCTCCCGGCGTAAGAACAACATCTTCCGGTACTACTGAGACATTTCTGTCTGTATCCGTGAAGTACCACCCGGACATATCCACAGTGTATTCGGAAAAGTTGAAAAGTTCTATCCAGTCGTCGCCGGTCCCGGTAGATATTTCACAGGGGATAACAGCACTGTAATCTTCCTGAAGAGAGTCTCCCTCCGGAACGGCCCATGAGTAAATTGAGTTCCACGAAGGGTCTTTAAGAGTTAAGGTGGTTGCTCCGGGGTATGGATTTCCAGCACCGCCAAACACAGCGGAACCTTCGAAGACAGTTTCAGCATTGGCAAAAGAGTTGGTAAGGTAGAAAGTTTCTCCCGGGGCCACAAGTGTGGATTCAGGAATAAAAATATTCCCTTCCGGCAGACCGAGAGAAAACCTGCACAGGGAGATATCCTGTGTTTCCGCAGAGGAGTTCGTAACCGGCAGCACCCACAGATTTTCTCCGCACCAGACAGGGGGACCCGGGGTGAGTTTCTCCGGAAAGAGTTCAGCCAGGGCGATTCTGGCAGATGGAGAGGGAAGAGGAATATCCTGGAAAGATCTCATGCCCCATGAAGGATAGAACATCAGCAGGCCATCCTGGGGGCCAAACACACCAAAAACAACGTGTGTACTGTATGCTCCGGAAGGAATGTCAAAAGTGGCCGTCCACGGTTCCCCGGGGGCAGCCTGGTGCAAAATGTGATACTGCTCGGGATTATTGCCTGAGGATTCCAGACAAAGAACACCCTGAACAGGTTCTTCTGATAAACTTACCGATACTTCAACGGAACTCTGCATGTTCAAACACGATGAAATGGAAAAGTCAAGTATTTCCGGAACTTCATCGTAAAGGTACAGGTTGCCGAGAAAATCTGCTCTGGCCTGAATGTCCTGTTTAAGCACAAGACACACGGAGTCAAACTGAGCGGTAGTGTATTCATAGTAGGGATCGGAGGCGAGTTCATCTCGCAGTAGAAACCTCAGGGAATCAACGACTCCACAAAGATCGTTAGTGAAGATATCAGCAGTCTCACCGAGTATTTCGTTGAAGGTCTGTCTGTTTTCAGGAACAGAAAGAATAGCTCTCGACGGTCCGAAGATGCTAATGAGAATGCGATTTGAGTTATGTGTCCACAAAGAATCATAAGTGCCCTCCCAGGAATTACCGAATGAGGCGTCTCTGTCCCACGGATAGTAGTGCCAGGTCCCCCCGCTTTTGTGGAGGTAGTAGTTGCTTGATACGGCATCCTGATCTTCAATTGCAATTTTAACGGCAAAGGCGGCGAGGATTTCATTTGTCTCCAGCGGAGAGATATCACCACGGAAACATTCCTCTATCAGCTGTACCAGCTGGCTGCCGTAGGGGCTGCTGTCTACTTTTGGTTCATACCCTGCTGTTTCCATTGTATTCGAGTATTGATGTGACAGTCTGCCTGCGATGTTTACACTTTTAAACAGAGGGCCGAATTGCAATCCATTTCTTTCATAAAACAACCGGTCAATTGCCTCTACCCGCTCATAAACTCCCTTGTTTTCGCCATTTATAGACAGGGTACAGAACTCGGTTTGCGGCGCTGGATATCCCAGTTTTCTTGTAAGATAGAGTCCCAGGGAGTTTCTCATCAAAGAAGCATCGCGGAATTGAGCATTCAGCAGAATGTGTTTACCAAAGCGGAACAGCCGAGAATTATCTACTCTGATGTGCCAGCTTCTTTTGTCGCACCACAGGCTTGATCCCCCGCGGAAAGCCAGTGTACAGCTACCGGAGATGCTTTCAAATTCAACAACTGCAGGTATCTCCCGATCTGAAAAAGGGTCACTGTAGAGTTCTTCAAGAAGATCCGGATCAACAGATACTTCAAAAACAGGAAGAGAGCAGAAAACCAGCAATAACAACAGAAATGACATTCTTTCTCCTGGAAGAAAATCAGTTTCCAGAACAGGCTTCTAGAACTCACTGTCTTCCATTGAACTCACCAGGCTAACTCTGTCCAGACCAGCGGTTTTCTCCATTGCCGATACCAGACTTGATGCGGTAACACCGTGTTTCAGTGTAATATCATAGGATAGAGTAAGATACCTGCCGTTGTCCGACGGCTCGATATGTATCAGTGCCGATCTTGAGGTTTTTTCGTTGATAAGTTTTGCGTAGACAGCTTCATCTCCGGAGTTGCGGTCGAAACGGAACCGGATCACATACTCACTTCTCATGTATGCCCCGTAGTTCGTTTTGTAAAGAAACACGGCAACCAGACTGATGAATACAGTTGAAATGGCAGAGAGCAGGTAGTTGCCGGTTCCAGAGGCTATGCCTTCCGTGAGGGCAAAGAAAACGAAGGCAGTGTCACGGGTATCTTTGATTACTGTTCTGAACCTGACGATGGTCAGAGCCCCCACAAGGGCGAAAGCTCTTGCCAGGTTACTGCCTATTACCATCATAACAGCACTTACAGTAATGCACATCAGAACCAGTGTAACAACGAAGTTCTGAGAGTAGGTAAGACCGCGGTGGGTCGCCCTGTAGACAATTCCAATTATCAGCCCGGAGGCCAGGGCCAAAAACAGATTAATTACGAGATCACCAGGGCTGTAACCCAGGGTTTCACTGGTAGTGTTAAACCATGCAGTCATCGCAGACAAGCGATTCTCCTCTCTATCAGGCGGTTAAGCCGTGTTCCATTGTCGCTCAGATAAACAGCCTCAACAGCTCTCTGAAACTTTGAGAAGGAAATTCTAGTGAGTTCCATTTCCCGTACAAGCCTCTGAAACCAGAAAGGTATCCTGTATCTGAACTTTATCTCTACAATACCACCACCTCGAAGAAGAGGTACAGGTATTCCCAGGGGCAGACCTTTCCATGATGTACGCCATGCTATGGAAGACGTATCAATTGTTGCCCGAAAATCCGGATTGGTATGATCTTCCCAGGCGGCTCTGTTGTAGTCGGTGATAACACTTGGGAAGAGCCTGTATCTGAAAGACTGGGCTATAAACCTCTCTGCAACACCGTTGTCCAGAGACGTCCGGTACAGAAGGTCGCGCAGCCATCCGGCTCCCCCGCCAAGGCCCTGACTGAATTCCTCTGCAGGCAGCCTGACTCTGTGTTTGATAACAAGGCTTCCGTCTCTGCCTTTAAGCTCGAGGTAAAGGGGAGAAGTAAATCCTGATTGAACATGAGAATAGGCTCGCAGGCGGTATTTGAATCTCTTTTCCAGGCCGTTTCTTTTCTCGTGAAACCACCTCATGTCGGGAGAATCAAAGTAAACGCTTCTTATGGGATAGTCTCCGGTTTCTCCACAGTGTTTATCTCTTGAAAGGTGGTTATCAAGCACCTTTGTAATCCTTGCAAGCCTTTCTCCTTCAAGAAAGTACTTGAACTCATATCTGTAAAAATGGAGGTTCTCGGCAATTTGTTCCATCAGAACCTGAGACCTACTTCGGCAATGTAATCAGTGTAGTTATTGGTGACAGGAAAACCATCAACCCTGTTCATTATTCCGCCGAATCGGAACCGAATGTTGTCTGAGGGATAAACGGTTCCGATCACAGAAATCCTGCGATGATCGTAGTCATTATCAGTATCGGAATTCAGATAATCGTATCCCAGAGTGATAGAAATAGTTTTTATTCCCCCCACTCTCCAGGGGTGATAAAAAGCGGTGAATTTTCCCCAGTAGCCGACAAAAACAGGAGCCTCGTCGCCGGCAATAACCTCAGCCTGCTGCCAGTTGTCGCCTGTACTAACTTCGCCAGCTGCTGAAAAGCCGTACCAGTTGCTTATTTTGCAGTTCAGGGAAACATCAGCAGAAATGGCATTCTGTCGGCTGCTTACAGAGTATCCCGAGGGATCTTCCGGGTTGCTGGTCCCCTGGCGATGTGATACTGCAGATCCACCCAGAACGAGATCAATGGAGGGAACCCCAATTTCTCCTCGCATGGTATAGAGGAGCTCATCATCGGTTTTCTCTGCCCCGCGCTCATCACCGTTGAAAACACCGGCAGTACCTCTCAGCTCCATACCATGAAATTCAGGAAGAGCTACACACAAATCAATACCAATATCTCTACCGGAGAAGGTGAGGTCTTCACGAAGATTGTAAACAAGAGGCCTGTCAAACATGTTGAGATTCCAGTAACTCTGTTCACCGGCCAGAAGAGTTGCAGATTTGAACTGACCGGCCTGTAGTTCAGCCCACCTGGAAGGAGACCAGTTAATTGCTGCGTTTTTCAAAAACAGTTCATCAGGGCGCGCCTCTATCTTTATCTCGGCTTTCAGCGTTTCAACGATCCGGGCATTGAGTTCAAAACCTGATCTGCGAACGGTGAATCCCCTGGAGGGTACAGCATTGTAGGAGCCCCACTCTGAGAATCCGCCATCAAAATATCCGCTGATCCTGAATCCTTCAGAATGGTTGTTTTCCACATCTATGTCTGCAGAAGCAGCTCCGACTGCGAGTAACAAAACAAGTAGAACTTTGCTTATCATGATTAACTCCCTATTTCAAGACGGTAAAGCGGGTTGATGCTGCACCGGCTGAAGACCTTAGATACAGAATATACACACCGCTGGGTAATGTGCTGCTGAAGTCTGCTGTAACATCTCCCTGAAATTCCTCCGGCAGATCAATCCGCGCAACGATTCTTCCGGTCAGGTCAAACAGCATTGCTTCAACTGGAGAGGCTGAAGTCTGATAGTGAAAGATAAATGAACCATCGCACGGGTTTTGCGATACAAGGCTCACTGTGGTGTAGTTAACCGCACTATTCCAACCGGGATTTGCCTCTCCTGGAGTTCCCGGGAGAGAAGCCGCAGCCCAGTTTGAAGAGGAGGACGCGTACAGCCATGGTGCCTTGAGGTACATGATTCCGGTTTCTTCCATGGGCCACCGTTCATCCCACCCTATGCTGAAAACAGGATCTCCGTATCTGGTGAACAGAGAGAGGAAATCTTTTTCCGAATCAATTCCGAATGTCAGCGGAGCAGCCGGACGGGGAAGGTGTGAGAAAGAACCAGGTTCCTCTGCAGCCAGAAGCAGACTGTGATGAGGAACAGTTGTTCCATCCGGTATTACAGAAACATTGTTGTTCGAATCTGTAAAGTACCATTGTGAAACATCAATATTGTTTTGGGAGCGGTTGTAGATCTCTACCCAGTCACTGCCGCCCCCTGCTCTTATTTCTGATGGGATAAAAGCCTCCAGGTCTGAAGGGAGCGAGTCTCCGCCTCCAATCTGCCATGAGAAAAGACTGTTCCAGGAAGGATCGTAAAGAGTTAGTTCAGTGCCTGCGGGGAACCCTGTTCCAGCATCTCCAAAGATTGAAACATCTCCGTAAAGACTCGATGCATCATCTCTGGAATTTGAAAGCAGAAATGTTTCACCGGGGGCAACCAGAGTTGACCCGGGAAGGAATACATTTCCGTCAGGGTCGCCGAGAGAGAACCTGCACAAAGAGAGGTCCTGCGGCTGGGAACCTGTGTTAACAACAGGAAGAACCCACAGGTTGTTTCCACACCAGACAGGGGGTTGAATGGAAAACAGGGAAGGAGAAAGATCGGCCAGAGACACCCTTGCAGAAGGGCATGGATCCAGCCGAACCGGACAACCTCTCATACCCCAGGACGGGTAAAAAACAGGCAGAAAATCCGCCGTTTCGTATGGGCCATAAGCAGTGTGAACGCAGTATGTACCAGATGGAACCGGTATGCTGATGCTCCACTCATCTTCCCTGTCGTGTTCCATGTAGAACCACTGTTCCTTCTGGCCGTCAAACGATACAAGGCATACCAGCCCGGAAGGGTCTCCACCACTGAGTTCCACCTCTATGTCAATATCTGACTGCATATCCAGGCAGGAGGAAATACTTATTTCTCCGATCGCGGATATTTCACTGGGAATTGAAAGATCTTCGAGAAATTCGGATCTCAGTTCCATATCGGATACGATGGTGCTGCAGATAGAATCAAACTGCGAAACCGAGTACTGATAAAAGGGATCTTCGGCGAGATCGTTTCGAATAAGAAGACGAATGGAATCAACTATTTCAGGAAGATCTTCCCCCATTATTTCGGCAGACTCTTCCAGAAGGTCGTTGAACATCTCAATATTCCCCGGCTCGAGGAGAATTGCCCTTGAAGCTCCGAAGTATCCTATATCGGCTAAGTGCGCGTCTCTGACCCAACTGCTGTGATATTCACCCTGCCAGGTGTTGCCAAAGGTCGCATCTCTGTCCCACGGGTAGTAGTGCCAGATGTTGTCGGAACGATGGAGGTAAAAATTCTTGATAATACCGTCGTTGTCGCAGATTGCAACATGCACAGCAAAAGCTGCCAGAACTTCGTCTACAGCAAGGGAAGAAACATCACCCCGGAAACAGCTTTCAATCAGTTCCAGAAGCTGTGCTTTATAGGGAGAACTGTCTACTTTCGGCTCGTATCCAGCCATCCCGGTGGTGTCTGCAAAGTGTTGGGAAAGGCGTCCCGTCGTGTCTACATTCTTGAACAGAGGACCGAATGAAACCCCGTTTCGCTCATAGAAAAGGCGGTCGATGCGCTCCACATGCTCGTAAACACCGTAGTTAGCATTGTTTATTGACAGAGTTACAAATTCCGTTTTCGGCGCGGGAAAACCCATTTCCCTTGTAATGTAGAGCCCAAGAGTGTTTCGCATAAGCGAAGCATCGCGGAATTGAGCATTCAGCAGTATGTGATCTCCACCGGGGAAAAGATCTGCATCCAGTGTAGTTATTCGCCAGCTTTTCTTCGCACACCCCAGGCTTGTAGCGCCCCTGAAGGCGAGGGTACATTCTCCGGTTACACCGTCAAGAGAAACGGTGGCAGGAACCTCAAGATCAGCCGCAGGATCGGCTAAGAGCTGTTCCAGATAATACGGCTCAACCGTAACCTCGTAGTGAGGCAGGGAACTCATAATACAAAAAAGTGCAAACACTAGCATAGTTTTATATATACTACTTTCGGTGTGTGCTATCCCGGGAGGATGTTTTGCTTTCAGTTCTGATTGTTCTACTGTCAACAACAAGCTTTGTTCCCATTGATTGCTTTGCGGATCTTGATGCTGTGGCCGGACCTACCGATTTCGGTTTTCTTCTGATAATGTCAGAAGACTCGGTGGCCAACAAGGAAATGGCTCTGGAAATAACCCATTCACTTGAGATGCTTGGCGCTGAAGACAGCAGCATATATTTGTATTTTGTGTCGGTTAACGCTTCCGGCTATTCAGAGATAGCAAGCCTTGCCGGAGGGTTCGGCGGTTTTCCCTCCGTGGTGAGCCTGGTGGGGCACTGCGGATTTCTGGAACTTGATCCGGAATTCCTCGACTCGGAAATAGAAGATGCATGGCTCAGATGGGGAAGCGGGCATACCCAGGGTGTGTGCAACTATTGCACCAGATGTAATCCCTGAAAGGATCGTCAGAATAGAAAGGGCGGCATATAGCCGCCCCTCAGGTTTACAATTCGGCTACAGGATCTTCCGGAAGCTTGTTGTCTTTTCTCCAAGAGGCTACTACAGGGCGGACATCAGTTACAAAGGCGTCCCTCAGTATTCTGTTCGCCGCAGTCGGGTCGGGCCTGGACTGAGCTGTTTTTAATTCATCGAGATTAACAAGACTTGCCCTGGCTAGAGCATGCTCGGTGTTCTCAATGGCGGAGAGTACATTTTCCGCAGGCGAGCCAACCCGCGTGTCAACTCTGAGTTCTATGCTGCTCTCCTCCGGGTTGTACAGTCCTGCCTCTTCAGCCAGACGGAGGTTAAGGAAAAGTCGGAACAGAGCACCAGCATCAAGAGAACCTGCGGGCATTGCCCCCATTCCCAGTTTGTTGTCTGACAATACAAGCCTTCCCAGCATTTTCTGATGCAGCAGGGAAATAGTTACAGATTCAAGGCTTTCGCCGGGAAGAAGAGAGGCAGTGTCCAGCAGAACTTTACAGGAAGGATCGGTTTCCCGGCACAGCCAGCTTGCAGTTCCCCAGTCTGGAACAGAGGTAGCACAGAAAGATGGATTATATGGCTTGAATCCGAGAAGTATATTCTCACTCTTCCGGATATTCATCCCAATCTGTCTCAGTCCTTTCAGGATTCCAAAAAGCATATCCACAGTGTTTTTCTCTCCGGGAGAATCTATTCCATCGGGAATCCACAGCCCAAGCTGTCTGCACTTTATTTCCCTCATTTGCTCCATGGCAGCTTTTATCTGGTTGATTGAAGCAACACGGATCTCCGGATAGGGGGAAGTCAGCGTGCCGTACATGAGCCGGTGATTAAGCACACCGCGTTTTCTTGGAATGTAAAGATCGGCCATTACAGTAACAGGAGTAAGGTTGTTTTTCTTAAGTAATTCAGAAACAGCGGTGGCTTCCTCCTTTGTTCTGAAGTCGGAAGGGTGATGGAGAATTACATCGCTGCATTTTCCGGTAAGTGCGGAAATTTTCCCCAGAAGATCAAGCTTGTCCGAAATAGAGCCTGGATCACTGTCTGTTTTGTAAACGGCAAATGTGCTTCCTGCCCGGGAAACGGATTGTGTAGAGATGAGCAACTTGAGTTTTGAAAGCTGCTCTTTTACTGTTTTCACTTTATCACCAACCCCTCAGAATAAATATGTAAGATCAAACAAATACGCAGACCTATAATCTTAACATAATTCAGCTCTGAGTCCAGTAGGGATTTCCGAACAGAAGAGAATCGTTTTTTCCTTTTTCCACAATTGCGAATGCATTACCCAGATTTTCAGCTACATCCGAGGGAATTATCGCTCGTGCAGACGTTTTTCCCGCAAGAAGATCGGCGGAGAGACCATGGAGGTAAGCAGCCAGAGTCAACGCTTCCATCCCTGGGCTGCCCTGGGCCATAAGACCGGCAACAATACCTGAAAGAACATCGCCAGAGCCGCCGGTGGCAAGGCCGTGGTTGCCTGTTGGAATAGTAGTTCTGTGTCCTTCAGGGGAAAATACCAGTGTGGGTCTCCCTTTCAGGAGAACAGAGCAGTGCAGCGCTATGGCTGTTTTCTCTGCCGCAGCATACCGGGCGTTCAGGTGGTCTCCGCAGCCGGTCAGCCTTTTGAGTTCTCCCGGATGCGGAGTCATAACAACTTCACCGGGGTAAGACTTAAGCATCTCTGCAATGGTGGAGTCAATCACATTCAGAGCGTCGGCATCGAGAACTACAGGAATCTTCCAGGTTCCCAGAACATGTCTAAGTATTCTCTCAGTGCTTCCGTTCATTCCCATCCCGGGGCCGATCACGGCCACAGAGTAGTTGTTGGGATCCGGCAGGGAGGTTACATCACCGGGAAGAAAGTAGGAGCACAGGGTTTCAGGTATTCTTCCGGCAATTGCCGGAGACGCCGGCAGTGGTACACACATCTCAACAAGACCGCATCCGGATCTTAACGCCCCCATTGCCGCCATCTGCGGAGCACCGGGCATTCTTTCTGAACCGGCTAGAATCAATACCCGGCCAAAGGTTCCCTTGTGGCTGTCTACAGGTCTTTCCGGCAGTAAAGAATGAGCATAGTGTCTTGTCATTACTCTGCGAACATCGTTTCTGGGAACATGTATTCCTATGTCTTTCAAGAGAAGAGAACCACAGTGACCGCACCCCGGAGGAAGAAGAAGCCCGAGTTTGGGTGCGGCGAAAGTAACGGTAACACTGGCCTGTATTGCAGAGCGGTCGCATTGCCCGGTTAGACCATCTACACCGGTGGGCATGTCTACAGCCACAACAGGAGCATTTAGTCCCGTACACTCCACGGCCAGATCGAGCGTTCCCCCTCTTAGATTTCCGGCAAAACCAACACCGAGAAGAGCATCAACTGCAACAGATGCAGTCACCTGAGGTTCGTAAGAAATAATTCCTCCGGCAAAAAGAAACCTGTCCATGTTTGTGCGGCAGCCTTCGGTAATTTTACTTGAGGAACTGAAAGAGGGGCGCACTATTACATTGTAACCTTTTTGGAGAAGAAACCGGGCAGCAGTGAAACCGTCTCCTCCATTGTTCCCCGGACCGGTATAAACAACCACAGTGCCCTCTGTCGGTGAAACCATTGAACTCACAGTTTCTGCAACAGATCGCCCGGCTCTCTCCATAAGAACCAGCGCCGGGGTACCGGAACTGATTGCCTTTCTGTCTAGTTCCGTAATTTCAGAGGGTGTCTGCCAGAAAGCCATGCTATTCCCTTTCTGTTAAAAGAGCAAATGTAAAGGATGTGTTCTCTCCCCATGCAGCAGAGATATGAATCTCACAGTTTCCTGCAAGAGCAAGAGCCGGTCCGGAGAGCTGGGCCTTTAATCTGCTTCCATTGATGAATATTTGAATATCGTGCCAGGAAAGAAATGGACCGAATCCGGTTCCAAGAGCCTTGGCAACCGATTCTTTCGCAGAGAACATTACGGCCAGATCGCGGTCTCCTGGATTACACACAAGCTCTTCCGGAGTAAACAGCCTATCCCTCAGTCTGCCATGATTTCTGGTAACTGATCTTATAAACCTCGATACTTCAACTGTATCCGTGCCCGTTTTCATATTCCCTCCCCCACATGAAAACAAAGATAGTTGAAAGCGATGTCGGTGTCATGCTGTTGAAACAGAGGAATCTATAGGGAAAGAGGCGAAAGACGTTCTCCGTGCCACCGGGGAAAGGTGTTGCATGAATAGTCAGATCGGGCAAGCGGATCAGAATTCAAAGCAGAAAGTGCTGCCCGGCCGACCATTACTGCATTATCCATTGTGTGCTTAATCTCCGGCATAAAAACAGACATTCCACGGCTTCTGCACTCGCGGTTGAAACTGGATCTCAACAGGGTGTTTGCAGAAACTCCACCGGCAATAAGCACAGATTTTGCTTTGAGCTTTCCGGCCTGGTAGATTGTCTTTGAAACCAGCAGGTTACATACTGTTTTTCTGAATGATGCAGAGAGGTCTTCAG
>QNDR01000080.1 GCA_003646025.1 Candidatus Fermentibacterota bacterium | reverse complement strand
TCCCCAGCGGGTCGGCGGCCAGTTGTTCAATCCCTGAAGAGGGCCGGGAGCTGCTATCATTATGGCCTGTGTGCTGTCACAGTAATCTGCCGGAGCTTCAAGGTAATCCGTAAACTTGCCCTCCACCCATATCCCGTCGAAGTTGTGCCAGAGTAGCATGAGGAGAACATCCATGGTAATATCGGTGCAGGTGACATCCTGCCCTGTTTTAATTGAAACTACCGGTATGGTGTTTGCCGGCGCGCTGTCTGAAATAGAAACGGCAGCCAGAGATAACAGAGTGGAGACAACAAGCATTCCGGGTGAAAAGTACAACCGAATATGGCAGTGCATGGGGGGGGGTATGTCAAGGGTGTTTGTACAGAGACATGGAAAGGAAGAGTTCAGGCAATGATTGCTTCACTGTACTAATTCAAGTTATTCTTTCGGATATTTCTCAGTTCTCGCTCTGTGACCAGCTGTTTTTCCCAGTTGTCTCCAAGAGCTTCAATCTGCTTCTGAGTTTTCTCAGGCAGTTTCAACAGACACAGCCACTGGGTTACTCTGTCGGACGAAACCCCATGCCTTTCGGCAAGCTGTTTTCTGGTAAAATTGTCACCGACCAGCTCATCATTCAATTCTCTGGCATATATCAGCGGGTTACGATAGGTTCTTATATGGGAAGATACTACCGGCAAGTCAGGGCGAGGGCAACTCAGCGTAAAGACAGTTCCTGTTCTTGTTCGAGTGAGCCGAAGTTGGGCGTGCCACAGAGGAATACGCTCGAAGCCATTTTCAGAAAAAATAAACAATCAGGCTATAGGCTCTACGCCAAAGTGGGAGCAGTTCTGATTCGTATTGGCACACTGTGCTTTACACATGCATATATTTGTAGTATCCCCGTTGCGCAAAGACAGGTTTTCATGCATACTTGCATCCTGATGGAGGCCTGTGGATGTCTTTATTGTTTAAGGGTTTCTGCTTACTTGTTCTGCTGTTTCCGGTTGTCGCCCGGGGAGAGATTCTTTCTCCTGGGGAGAGGCTGTACCTGCAGCAGAATCCTGAAATCCAGTTTGCGACTCTGACCGATTATCCTCCCTTCGAGTTCATCGATGACAACGGTGAGCGTCAGGGGATGTCCGTAGAACTGATAAGGTGGATGTCCACAGAGTTTCGTTTTCAGGCAGTTTTCATCGATATGACTGCGCAGGAAGCCCGGGAGGCGATTCTCTCCGGCGAAGCAGATGTCATTACCAGCTTTGTCTACACAGACTCTGTAGACAGTCTATTAAGTATTTCAGAACCCTTATTCGATCTTGCCGTCAGGATTTATGTTCCTCCGGGAACGACTGATATTTCATCCGCCACTGATCTTCAGGGAAGAACCGTGGCTGTTCCGGCAGGTGATAATTCCATTGAGTTTCTTCAGGAACAGGGCATTGGCTGTTCCATTGTTGAGGCAGACAATTCAACAGATGCCCTGCACCTTCTGCTTGATGGAGAAGTAGAAGCACTTATCGGGGAAGAACAGATAATTGAATTTCATCTGTCGAACCATCACAGTCTGGATGATGCTGTTGCTGTTGGTGGAGTTCTTTACACAGAACCTGTCTGTATGGTTGTTTCTGAAAGAGACAGTCTGCTCAGTTCCATTGTTAACAAGGGAATAATGTATGCCAGGAAGGAAGGGATTATCTCCGGAATATCCACAAAGTGGCGGGGAAGTCCATTTCATATTTCGGAAAGACACAAGTTTCCTTATCTTGTTCAAATTCAGGTGGCTTTTGTGGTTCTTGTTTCTGCTGTTGTCCTGTTTTTTTTGTGGAATGTGCGGCTTCGTCATGCGGTGGAAAAGAAAACAGAGTACCTGGAGGACAGCAAAAAAAGACTTCATCAGGCTCTTGACCAGGCGAACCTGGGCTCATGGGACTGCGATATTCTTACGGGAGAAGTGATTAACAACGACCGGTACTCGCTGATGCTGGGGTATTCTCCCGGCGAGATGGATTTTTCCATGTCCAGCTGGCTCAGCCTTATACATCCTGCAGACAGACAACACCTGGAATCATATATGGATGAATTTCTCCGTGGAAGTAGTGGACAGTTTGAGAGTGAGTACCGGATGAAGACCAGGGACGGGAAGTGGATTTCAATCCATTCCCGTGGAGGAGTCACAGAAAGAGACCGAACAGGTAGACCTACGAGAATAGCGGGTATTCATCAGGATGTTACAAGACGAAAACATTCAGAATATCTAGTAAGAAAAGCCGTGGAAGACTGGGAAAATACTTTCGATGCTCTTCCTGAACTGATAGCAGTACTTGATTTCGAGGGAACTATTGTTCGTGTAAACAAAGCACAGGCTATGGCTCTTGGATTAACCCGGGAAGAATGCAAGGGAAAGAATCTTCATTCTCTGATGTTTCCCGATGACGAGATACATCTCTCCAGAATACCTGATCTTCTTGCGGGAAAGATCAAGGATACTCATCTTCAAGAGCTGCACATACAGAAGTTTGATGGGGATTTTGAGGTGAGTATGGCAACCTCTGAAGATCCTGAGGATGGTTCAATCAGAATAATACATGTAGCGAGAAACATCACTTCCAGAAAAGCTGCGGAGAAGAAGCAGAAGGAAATGGAAGAGCATGTTCAACACACACAGAAGCTGGAGAGTCTTGGGGTACTGGCTGGGGGAATTGCCCACGATTTTAACAATATTCTCATGGCTATTCGTGGCTACACAGACCTTGCCGTTTCCTGCGTGGATGAGGAAGATCAGGTTTTTTTGTATTTAAGTGAGATAAACAAATCAGTAAGAACTGCCAGCGAACTCAGCGGTCAGATGCTTGCCTATTCCGGCAGGGGGAACTTTGTTCTTGAAACCGTCGGAATCAACGACATCATAGAGAAGCTGAAACCTATGTTTCAGGTTTCTGTGTCCAGAAAAGCCGAGCTCAGGTTTCATCTTGCCGGGAAATTACCCATGGTGAGAGTAGACAGTACGCAGCTGGAGCAGGTAATACTGAACCTGCTGACCAATGCCTCCGAAGCAATAGGTTCTTCCTCTGGAATAATTACGGTTACAACCGGGCAGGAGAAAAGATTTCCACCTGGCGTACAGGACAGGCAGGAAGAAGAAAAAACATATGCGTTTATTCAGGTAGAAGACACAGGTTCCGGGATGTCTGAAGAGGTCCTTCAGAAACTGTTCGAGCCTTTCTTTACAACCAAGTTTACCGGCAGGGGGCTTGGGATGGCTGTTGTCCAGGGAATTGTGGAGGGGCATAACGGTTTTATTGAGGTAAACAGCAAGCTTGGAAGCGGCTCATCACTAAAGCTGTTTATTCCCGGATTAGAAGAAGCTGCGATTTCCCCGAAGTCTGACGGGGAAGGGGTGTCTTCTGTAAGGGAAAAGGCGGGAATCGGTGTTCTTCTTGTCGATGATGAAAAGAACATACTGTTTATAGGAAAGCATACACTGACTAAAGCTGGCTACATTGTGTACACAGCCACTGACGGCGAAAAGGCTGTTGAAGAGTACACAAACCATGGCGAGGCTATACACTGTGTAGTTCTTGATCTTACAATGCCCGTCATGGATGGCGTTGAGTGTCTCAGAGAGCTGAAGAAACTTGATCCTGCAGTAAAAGTAATCTTGTCCAGCGGATACAACCAGCAGGAAGTTGAAAACAGAATTCGTCTGGAAGAGATAGCCGGTTATCTTAAAAAACCATACGGTCTGAGTGCTCTTCGATCTGAAGTGAAGAAAGTGCTCCAAAGTTGATTTATTCCAGAAGGTTTTCCACTTCTTCAATTACTCCGAAGAGACCGATAGTTCCCTGAAAATTATCACCGTCGTCAAATCTTGGTATACCATTCACGGTAACAGGTATTTTTTCTCCGTCCGGTCTGATAAGAGTAAGCTGGTAGGAACTTCGTTCTCCCATGCTTCTCATCTCTCTTACCCCTTTTATCCGTCCTGCATCCCTCAAGGAGATCAGCGAGCTTAGCTCCATGCCCTTTAACTGCTTTGCAGGGATACCGATAATACTGGAAAAAGCATCGTTGGCGAAAAGAATCCTGTCTTCCTGGTCGCACATGAGAACGCCCTGGTTCAGGCTGTTTACCACAGTATTGTACAGGGATTCAATTCTCTTCCGGTTCTGATCGGTACGATACCGGTCTATACCCATGGAGATGCTTTCTGCCAGACCGGAGAACAGGACAAGATCTGTATGGGAGAATACATTTTTCATTGTGTAGCTTTGGACAGCCAGAACACCCCAGACACCTTCCGCTCCTCTGAGAGGAACGCCCATCCACTGGTCACTTGGAGTTCCAACTGGGAGAATCCGGCCATCATCAATCATTTTTTCATAAGTTTCAGTGTCAACCAGAAGCGGCTGACCTGTTGTTCTTACATAGTCTGTGAGGCTTCCCTTCATGGATTCAGAGCCAATGAAGGCATCCACACCGTCTTCTCTGTCCACAGAATACGGGAAGGTGTAGGTGTCTGTCGATTTGTGGTAGAAAGCAAAGTACAGATCAGGAGTGTGTATCACCTTTGACAGCTGATTGTGGATAAATTTCAACAGATCCTGCAGGGACTGTGTTTTTATGGTTTCCTCTGCTATGGCATGAAGGACAGAGTATATGGATTCCGCTCTCTGCCTTACAGCTACTTCTTTAAGCAGGAGATCGTTGGCCCTTTTCAGCTCTGCTGTTTTTGAATCAATCAGGGAGTGCAGTTTGTTCTGTAGCCTTTTCAGGTCTTCTTCAGCTTTCTTCTTTTTATCAACATCAATTGCAACAACCTCGAAGTAAGCAATCTTACCTGCTCTGTCGTGCTGGCATGTTGCAGTAAGAGAAACCCAGAACAGCTTACCGTCTTTCCTGCGCCATCTTGTTTCAAACCCGTTAACGGTTCTGTTCTCGTTCAGTAATTCAAGGAGTTTTTCCCTGTCTGACAGCGTTGCCCACACTTCGGAGAGATGCAGATTGTACAACTGGTGTTCATTGTCGTATCCAAGCATGGAAACGAGACCCTTATTTAAATACAGAACGCTTCCTGTCACAGCTGATTTGAATACTCCCACAGGGGAATTCCTGTCGAGACTCTCAAGGTCGTCAGAGCGATGCATAAGTACTTTCTGAAAAAACAGGTACTCAGTAACATCCTTAAAGGAACAGATGTACTTTCTGGCGTCTCCCTGGCCTCTGGCAACCAGCCTTACTTTGAATTCTTTCCTGTCTCCGTCTGAGTTATAGGCTACGCTGCACGAACCCTCACCCTGATCCATTTCCACATACATCATCATCTGGGATAGAAAATCATCGCCACTGGCCATACGACCCATTAGAGTCGAGAGGGAGTCGTTTCTGCAGGGACCGAAAAAACTGTCGAAAGCTCGATTGCTCTCAAGAAACTTCAGGTGATAGTCGTAAACGGCAATACCTGTTTCATCGTATTCTCTGGCGAAAATTTCAAAAGGATTCTGCATAACACCATCCCCTGCCTACTAATGTACAAATCAGAAGTAACAGAAGGAAGCCCCTGCCGTACAGCGGTAGAGGCTTCCTGTAATTGAGGTATTGCTAATCTTCCGGATTGATGTACATTTTACTTGCAATCCTCTTGCCCATAACAACATAAACACACGGTTCAACAAGGAGAGTCAGGGTTGTTGCAGCCAGAAGACCGAAGATCACAGTTATAGCCATAGGAGCCCAGGTCTCTGCACCCTCTCCTATGCCTAGAGCAAGAGGTGTCATGGCCAGCATGGTTGTGAGGGCCGTCATGAGGATTGGTCTCAGTCTTGTTGTGGCTGCTTCCACTATTGCCTTGTCAAGACTGGTTTTTTTCTTGTGAAGAATCTGATTTGCGTAGTCAACCATGACAATGCCGTTGTTTACCACGATTCCGGCAAGCATGAGAACACCGATAAGAGACATCACGGAGAGGGGGGTTCCAGTAATAAACAGGCCCACCAGAACACCGATAATAGCCATAGGAACGGTAAAGATAATGATGAAGGGTTCAAGCAGAGACTCAAACTGGCTGGCCATAACCATGTACACAAGAAGAGCGGCTACGACAATTGCTATGCCAAGGTAAAGAAAAGTCTCTTTCTGATCTTTCATTTCCCCGCCGAATTCAATTCTGAGGTTGTAGTCGTTGTTTTCTTCTACCACCCTCTGAACATCGGCCGCCACATCATCAAGGCTTCTGCCGGAGACATCACAGGTAATGGTAACACACCTCTGCTGGTTGGTTCTTCGGATGCTTGTGGAAATAAGCCTTTCCTCAAAGTAGCCGAAGTTCGCAGCAGGGGATCCGAATACTGAAAGGTAATCCAGCTCTTCCCTTGAATCTCTTACTGCTTCAGGGTACTGCACAATTACATTGTATTCCTCTCCATCTTCCCTGAAAATGGTGGCAGGAGAGTTTCCGAATGCATTGCTGATTTCGCCGGCTATGTTTGCGGGGTGCATTCCCTGCAGGGCGAGCATGGTGTAGTTCTGCCGGAAGGTGAGTTCTGGAATCATATTCTCCATTGTCGTTTTGGGTTCTCTGACCCCCTCAATGGAGGATATAGCCTCTCTCATTCTCTCGCTCTCGGAAGAGAGTATGTCGAGATTATCGCCGAACACCTTAACTTCTATAGCGCTTCCACCCATGAAATTGCCACCTGAAATGTCGTATTCGAATCCTGCTGTCCTATCCAGAAGCTCGCGGATCCTTTCTTCGTATTCCTGCTGTCCGATGCTTCTTTGTGTTACGGGAACAAGCCTCAACATCATGTCCACAGAATAACTGCCTTTGTCTCCTCCGAAAATGGAGCCCATACCGCCTGCAGCTCCAACTTTAGAGTACAGTGTGATAAGATCGCCTTCCTCGAAGATAGCTGAAATGCTGTCTTCAAGAGCTTCAGCCATGGCACTGGTGGTTTCCAGATCTGTTCCAATGGCAGCTTCCAGATTTATCTGAATCATTCCGTCATCATTGTCCGGAAGAAATTCAGTTTTTATCACGGGAATCAGAGCCAGGCTGGCAAGAAAAGCAATAGCAGTAACGATCAAGGTTCGCTTTTTCTTCTGCACCAGTTTTGAAGCAACAACACTGTATCTTCTCTCAAGGTTCTCAAACCATGTTTTTATTCTGGCACTGACAGAGCCTTTTTTGTGCAGAGGAACCAGATTTTTGGCAAATGAACTGAGCAGAGGTACAAGGCTCAGAGCTACGAAAAGAGAAACAACAAGGCTGAATACAATTGTCAGCACCATTTCACGGAACATCTGGCCTGCAATACCGGGCACAAAGAGAATTGGCACGAAAACGGCAAGAGTAGTGAGGGTTGAAGCGGTGATAGCCATACCCACTTCCTGAGAGCCACTCACGGCAGAGTCGATTGCCGAGTCCTTCATTCCTCTATGTCTGTAGATGTTTTCCAGCACTACAATAGAGTTGTCTACCAGCATTCCCACTGCAAGAGCGAGGCCGGCCAGGGAGATCATATTAAGATCAACATCGAAGAAGTGCATTGCAGCAAAGGTTACAACTATAGAAATAGGGATTGCAGAACCTGCAATAGCTGCTCCTCTTGGAGACCGGAGAAAGAAAAGAAGCACAAGAAAGGCCAGAATTGTTGCAGTTACTGCCGTGCTTGCAAGGTTACCGATTGATTTTGTGATGAATGTAGACTGATCGTACATCACATACGGAACAACCTGCCCTCTGTACTCCTCCGCGATTCTGTCTAGTTCTGCGGTGACTTCCCGGCAGACATTCACCGTGTTGGCATCACTTCTTCTCTGGATGTAGACGAAGAGGGATGGCGTCTGATTCATTCTTATCAGCTCGTTAACATCCGCCTCTCCATCAATAACATCAGCGACATCACGAAGAAGAACAGGGCCATTCTGGTTGTTTCCAACCACAAGCTGTTCCATGTCGGCCAGAGAAGTAACGCTTGCCTCAACTCTGATGTTAATCTGTTCTCCACCAGATTCAAGAGTTCCAGCCGGTTTGTCATTTCTTACCCTGGCGAGGGCACCAACAACTTGACTTATGCTCAGCCCTGAGCTCTCAAGCCTGGCAGGATCTACTTCCACCTGTATTTCGCGAACAAGACCGCCGGCAACAGTAACCGAGCCAACCCCCTCCTGACGAGCAAGCCTGGGCTCTATTTCGGTTTCTATCAGTCTTCTCAGAGCAAAATCATCCAGAACCGGGCTGGACAGTCCTATGAAGAGAATCGGCTGCATTGACGGATCGAGTGCAATAACCATGGGGTCGGAACAATCTTCAGGAAGAGCACTTCCATAGAGATCAAGCTGTCTTCTTATGTCTGTTTCCGCTGTTTCAAGACTGTGTCCCCACTGGAACTCCGCCATGATAACACTGGAGCCGTTGGAGGATATGGAGTTGACCTCTTTTACATTTTCAACCCTGGAGACGGCTTCTTCAAGATACTTGGTTACCAGATTTTCCATTTCCTCGGGACCGGCTCCCTGCATGTTGCTGGTAACGATAACCATGGGGAATTCCAGTTTCGGGAACAGGTCAATACCTAGCTTGGAAAGGCCGAAGAAACCCACACCTATAATGAAAATGAAAACCATCATGAATGTGATTCTTCTTCTTACAGATAAGCTGGACAAACTCATCAGTTCACCACCTCAACAGAACCGTTCTGAATCACACTGTTCTGTCCCAGGATAATCACCCTGTCTCCTATGTTAACTCCGGAGATTATCTGTACGTTCCCCTGACTGATAAGCCCTGTTTCAATATCTCTCAGCTGCGCTTTGCCGTTTTCTTCAACGGCGACCTGATACCCATTTCTTGTACGCCTGAGCACATTTACCGGAAGAACAACTGTATCTGTTATTGACTCTGTAATGATTGAAACACGTCCGGAAAGACCGGGACGAAGCAGGTTTTCCGGATCATCAAATCGAACCTCAGCCGAAACCTGTCCACTGACCGGATCCACCGTTGGAGATACTGCCGTAACAATGCCGGGAAAAGACTGCTGACCCATGGCCGAAACGGTTACATAGGCAGGTTGACCGACCTCAAGACTGAAGATGTCAGATTCCGGTAGAAGTATGTTCGCTACAACTCCGCCATTCCCGGATATGGAAAGAAGAGGGGTAGAGCCGCTGGCGTTTCCTGCCCTTGCCCAGATGCGTCCCACTTTTCCCGAGAATGGAGCCACGATCCATGCGTTATCTCTGGCGGCTCTCGCCTGGGTATAGCCTGCGTAGGCCTGATTAAGCTGAGCTTCCGCTGCCTGAAGGGCGACACCTATTCCATCAAGTTCCTGAGAGCTGAGAGCTCCGGCTTCAAACAGAGTTTCCATCCTCGAGTAGTTGGCTCTGGCATTTTCGGCGTTTGCCCTGGCTGCACTTACAGATGCAAGGGCTGCCGATGTCCCAGCGTTTACCTGCTGATCCGAGTTCATTCTAACCAGTCTCTCGCCTGCCTGTATTTCGTCCCCTTCTGTAACGAGAACTTCTTCTACCGTTCCCGGAATTGAGGCGAAGATGAGGGCTTCCTGCGCACCTTCGAGCCTGGTATTGGCGTAAACTTCAGCAGAGATCGTTGATGGCTCAACAGTTTGTATTCTAACTCGGACTACCCGTTCATCATCGCCGTTGTCTCCCGGACCGCAGGCAACGGAAAAAACCACCAGCAGCAAACTCAGCACAGTCAGTTTCTTCATTATTTCATCTCCTCTGAAGTAATGCTCAGAATTCCAAGAGATCTGGCAAGTTCCGTCTCTGCTGTTTTTAGTGAGTAAAGAGCGGAAGCATAGTTTGTTCTGGCCTGGGTAAGAGCCAGGAAGGCTCCATCCATGTCCAGCCTGGTAATAATTCCAGCTTCATAGGAGACTCTGGCAATTTCGGAACCCTCTACAGCCTGTTGAACTGTTGATTCTGCTGCCAGAACTGTTTCTCTTGCCTGGTGCAGAGAGTTCCATGCTGCTGTGAGCTGCATTGAAGCGTAGTTTTCCATGTCGTCTGCCTGAGCCATGGTGGCAAGTCTGTCTGCAGAGGCAGATCTGTAACTGCCGTAGTCGTTCAACCCGTGAAAAATCGGAATCTGAAGAGCGGCAGAGGTTGTCCAGTTTCTGGAGTAATCATCTCCGTTGATTTCAGAGATATCATCCACGCTGGCCTGGTATCCGTAGCTTGTCTGAAAAACCAGTTGAGGAGCAAAGCCGGAAGAGGATAGAAAGAGTTGTGCATCACTGAGGTTTCGCATCTCTTCGGCAGAGGCCAGTGTGGTGTTGTTTCTCTGCATTATTGCTCTGGCTTCTTCAAAGGTTTCCGGAAGGGTGATGGGAAAAGAATCGGTAAGGTCTCCTTCTATTACAGCCTGATGGCTTTGATCAAAACCAAGATTAACTGCAAAGGCAGCTCTGGCGTTTACTACTCCTGCAATGGCTGCAATGGAATCCGGTCGCCTATTTTCGTAGGCAACCTGGCTCTGAAGCAGTTCGAATCTACTTATTGTTCCGGCTTCGAATCTCTGTTCGGCAAGCTGGTAGCCCTCTCTGGCAATGTTGATTGCCTCTGTGGTTACATCAGACATCATCTCTGCCAGCAGAACTCCATAAAAGGATGTAATCACGCTGGACACAGCTTTCTGCTCGGTTTCTTTCAGAGAAATCTCAGACAGTGTCAGTGCGCTGGAAGAAACGGAAGCTGCTGCAGGTCCGCGAAGGGTAATGGGAAGGCTGGCTGTGATTCCGTACCGCGAAGACCACTCAGATCCCACGGGAATTGAACCCATGCCGGGGATTGTCATTTCCTGAACATCGTGGCTCTTCTGGTAGGAGGCAGAGAAGTCCACCTGTGGTAAAAACCATGTATGGGCTGCGTTTCTGCTCCAGCGACTGCTGTCTACCCCATTTCGGGCTGCAGTAACATCACCGCGATGTTCCAGTGCGGTTTGCACCGCCTCTTCCAGGGTGTATGCAGAAATCTGCATTGAGAGAAGAATGAGTATTATCAGGGTTTTCATTTTCAGGACCTCTTTCCTGTTCCTATGCCATCGAAAATCTGTCTAATAAGCATTTCAGCCAGCCAGGCAGGCTGTTTATCGTCAAAGAACTCTTTACCGTGCACGCGAAAAACACCCTCTAGAAGCGCATTTACCATACCCATTACAAGGTGCAGCTCTGCATCTTCCCTTATCTCGCCACTGGATATCGCACGGTTGAATACCGGTTGAAATCTGGTAAAGACATCTACAATACGGGATCTGGAACTGGCACCACCAATGGTTTCACTGGTTACCATGATCTGTACAGCATTGGAGATCTCCGGACGATATATCAGCTGTACAATCCGCTTCTCGATTATCCTTGTTAAAAGCTCCCTGAAAGAAATGCCTGGTTTAAAGCTTTTATCAAGCATTTCCTGCATAGAGTGTTCAATGTACTTCACAAGCTGCTGATAGTAACCGAGTTTGCTGCCGAAGTAGTAGTATACCATGGGTTTTGTTACTCCGGCTTTTGTGGCGATATCATCCATGGAAATGCTGTCCGGCAGATGCTCCATCAGAAGCAGAAGGCCGGCATTCAACAGTCGTTCTTTCTTTTCTGTGCTTTTTTGCATGCTTTTCTCCAACTCCTTACTTACGAGTAAGTAAAATATATTCATAGTTTCAAAATCGTCAACACCGGTTATCTTCGCAGGCCGGGAAAGTGAAACTTTTTCGCCCCTTTTCTGTTCTCCCTGTTGTGGTTAGATTCTTTCTCCGGTCGTTGGTTTTCTATTTCCCAGAATACCAAGCAAAAGAAAGGTTGAGTATGACACTGTTATTGCAAGTTGCAATGGTTCTTATGTCCGTTCAGGCAACGGATCTTTCCTTTACAATTGATCCTGCTGATGTGGATTTCACCACATTCCGCGGAGAAGAAGTTGTATACATCCCGGGAGGAGCTTCTCCGTTTATAGATGGGGAACCGGGTCTTCCTGGTGTAGGTTACTCTATGGTTATTCCTCAGGGT
>QNDR01000079.1 GCA_003646025.1 Candidatus Fermentibacterota bacterium | reverse complement strand
ACATAAGGCTCGCCTGCGGCAATTCTTCTTTTGGCTTCCTCTGGTGGTATGTCCCGGCACTTCCTGTCGTAACCTCTGTTAGGAGCTTTTTCCGCAATAAGTTTTTTCCTTACTTCATCCAGCCGCTCTTTAGAACAGAAACACGGGTATGCGCGGCCATTTTCAACGAGTTTTTCAATATGTTTTTTGTAAATATCAAGCCGGTCGCTCTGCCTGTAGGGGCCGAAGGCGCCTCCAAGATCAGGACCTTCGTCCCAGGTTAATCCAATCCATTTGAGACTTTCCAGAATTGCATTTTCGGAAGCTTTTGTAGACCGCTCCTGGTCGGTATCTTCGATTCTGAGAATGAATTTTCCGCCGTTAGCTCTGGCCCAGACGTAACCGAATAGAGCCTGGTAAGCTGTTCCAACATGCGGATCCCCGGTTGGAGAGGGAGCCAGTCTCGTTCTAACCATGATATTACCACCTTTTCATGCTAAGACTATGATGGCTATAATACTTGAAACAGAGCAGGAGGACATCATGATCACTGTTGAAAGACCCGGTGAAGAAGAGCTTAAAACCATCGGAGTCTTGGACTGGTCTGTGTGGGAAAAAGAAGTGTCGGAGTTCCCCTGGGAATACGATATGGAAGAGATCTGCTATATCCTTTCCGGGGAGGCAACAATTACGCCGGAGACAGGAGATCCTGTAACAATAATTCCGGGAGACCTGGTTACTTTTCCCGTCGGCATGAGGTGTGTCTGGAAAGTAACAGAGCCTATCAAGAAACACTATGATTTCAGGTAAACACAATCAGGATATACCAGAAAATTCTATCCTGGTTCTGCTGCAGATAGCCTTAACAACATTTTAAACAGGCGGAGGAACTGGAGCAGCCGGGGAGTGAGGATGTGCAGATGATACAGAGAGAATTCAAGGCAGCTCCACTTGATATGATGGCAAAGATTGTGACTGTCGTAATGGTAGCAGTAGCAGGTGCCATTCCATTTGTACCGGGAATGGTGATGTATACAGTGGTCATCCTGCCTGTGATACTGTTTGTCACCTGGCTTTTCTCGGTTACCGGGTTTGTAGTTGAAAACAACAATCTGATAGTTTCAAGACCGCTTTGGAAGACCACAATTGTTCTTCCTCCGGATTCAGTTGCAGGTGTCGAGCCGGAAGTAAAGGTCGGGCTTCTGCGAACCTTTGGAAATGGAGGGCTGTTCGGTTACACGGGAAGGTTCCGGAACCGAAAGCTTGGTTTTTTCAACGCTTATGCAACAAACTGGAAACATGCGGTTTCTGTAACAAGCGGGGGACAGGATTTCTGTATTGTGGTGACTCCGGAAGATGTTGAGGGGTTCATACAGAGCATTAACAGGTAATCAGAGGGAGAGAAATGAGAACTATCATTGCGTCTGTTTTGATGGTTGCAATCGTGCTTGTTGCGGGTGGCTGGACAATTGAAACACTGGATTCGGACGGAGTTACAGGATACTGGACTTCAATTCGCATGGATTCAGAGGATAGAATTCATATTGTTTACAGAGATGATACGGCGAATCAGCTCGTTCACATATTCCAGAATGGTACAGAATGGAACTCCGAGGTTATAACCACAGCGGAATGCTGGTTTATAAACATGGTGCTTGATTCGGAGGGTAGTCCTCACGTTGCATACTGGGACCACGCCACATCAAAGATTTGCTACGCCTGCAGGGATGGTTCAGCATGGGTAATTTCCGTTTTGGAAACAGCACTTTCCTCGGACTATCAATATCCACGAACGGATATAGAGCTGGACTCTTATGGGCAGCCCCATATAGCATGGTACGATGATTCAGGGAGCAGGCTCCGATATGGCAGCTGGGCTGGTTCAGCATGGAATATTGTCACCGTTGATTCCGTTGGAGTTACAGGCGTAGATCCCTCTCTGGACCTGGATTCGCTTGACAGGCCACACATTTCTTACAGCAACATTACCGACGGTACTCTCAATTATGCATTCAACAATGGAACGGACTGGGAACTTCAGGTAGTAGACAACAGCGGTAATGTCTATGGTCACACATCCATTGCTCTGGACGCGAATGGTAATCCCCACATTTCATATTACTATGCGTGGAGTCCCGATGACTATGTAAAATATGCATGGTGGAATGGAAGTTCATGGACAATTGAGGATGTGAACTGCATGGACTGGGTATTTCCCGGATCTCCCCAGGGGCTCGCTCTTGACTCTCAAGGTAACGCACACATATCGGCAGATCTGTCAGAATTTGGCAATTTTCTTTTGTATTTTTTCAGAGACAGCAGTGGATGGCACGAAGAATATGTTGATTCTGACTACACTGGATGGGACAACTCCATCTGCACTGATGCCGACGACCTTTCCCACATAGCGTATTTCGACATAAACAACGAGGACTTGCTTTACGCACACAAGTCGGCAACAGGAGTATTTGAAGAGCAAACAAGTTCAATGCAGCCTTTCTCCTTCCATATTTCTCCCAACCCGTCACACAGCACTTCGTCTGTTTCCATATCAGTTGCGGAACCAGCAGCTCTGGAACTGACAGTGTATGACTTATCGGGAAGAGCGGTTCTGCAAGCAATGCAACTGGATGTGGTTGAATCTTCAGATACCGTTATTCTGGAAGAACTGGTACCGGGCATTTATATCTGCAGAATAACCGATGGCGATATTCAACTTTCTGAGAAGTTTGTAGTTGTAGAATAGTTTCCAGTTTGCAGTTACATGCCCGGTTTGAAACGGTCAGGTATGCAGTAGTTATCTGATAACGCACACCTTTAGAGTTTCCCTGCGATTACCTGTAACTGCAACGATGTGATACACCCCGGGAGATAGCCCTTCAATGGTGTCCTGAACAGAACGGTTTTCCGGTTCGTAAGATCGTTTTTGAACAAGCCTTCCCGAAATGTCGTAGATCATCAGCTCCCTTGTGCCTTCTGAGGGGCTGAGAGTTACTGTTACAGATTCAGGGGAAGGATTATTGCTGATGGCGATCAGTGGAACCTCTGTAATCGCTTCAGAGTAATCACACACATCTCCTATGTAGCCCTCTATTTCAACCGAGTAGAGAAAAGGAGAGGTGTCGGGAGAGTCAGAACTAAGAAATACCCGGTACTGAATGTAGTGGCAAATATTGGGGAAGAGGTCTCCAAGGTAAGTCCCATTTGTACTTATTGTATCGGACCATTCACCCATGTTGTAAAGATCATCGGAATTCCTCATTTGAAAGCTTATGGAGGTGCCAGGTGGCTCCCAGGAATCCCAGACAAGATCTCCCCATTGATCATCTGTGAAACAAAGCACTAGAGAAATAACAGAAGTAAGAATACCCGTTGTGGTGAACCCCCCGGGATTAGCAGAGAGAACTCTCGCCTCGTCCCTGCAAAGAGAGGCAATTTCAAACGATCCGTCCATATCAGCATCAATGGGTTGCAAGTGAAGGGGCTTCTCCACCACCAGTGAGGTTTTGAGCCAGTTCTGCCCGTACCCGTCCATGTTCGACAGAATTATCACTGAATCTTGCGATTGGGCAGAAACTGCGATATCAAGGTCTCCATCATTCTCAAGATCAAGCAGAAGACATGATTTTGAGCCGATTAGATTCAAATTGAGGTTTTCAGCGGTCCAACTGGAACCTGACCCGTCAACGCTTGTGCAAAGGACAGCTGAGTTTTCTTCCAGACCGCACGCAAGGATGTCTGTGAATGAATCACCGTTATAATCTCCGACAGAAAGCCCGAATGCCTGTGGAACTTCAGCTACGGTATATCGTGTCCATGTGTCGTCTGACGCATCTCTGTTAAACCAGGAGACCTTGTTCTCTGTTCTGTAACAGACAGAGATGTCTGGTATTCCATCAGAGTTCAGGTCTGTTATGGTTGCCTGATAGGGGTAGTTGGAAGAGGAAACAACTTCACATGACCAGTTTTCGCCTGTTCCGTCAAGGTTGTTCATCCAGCCCAGAGTGTCTTTTACCGCAGAACAGAACAGGATATCCGGGTCGCCGTCCATGTCCATGTCTCCGCAGTCCACAGAGGAGATTGCTGCCATGCTTCCGACGGAATGATGTAACCACCGGGCACCGGGACCGTGATTTTCCAGCCAGACTATTCCAGCACTCCCATAGCAGCCAATAACAACATCGGGATCACCATCACCATCAATATCTTCACTTGAGACAGACTGGCACTGTGCAAAAGAGTAGGCAATTACGATCGGGTTCCACTCTTCCTCCGGAAATGTGGGAACACCAGGGTTCTCAAGAAGAATTACATCACTGGCAGCAGAAGAGGAAACAATCACAAGGTCTGGAAATCCATCACCGGTAAAATCTGCAGCTGTGCTCTGCTTTCCAAAAGAGATGCTACTGCAGACTGGCAGATTCTGTATGGGATACTCCAGAGAAAGCTGCCCTGCAGATTGCCAGGCTGTACCGGTTTCCTCAAGAAAATACGGATCAAAGTAATTCTGGAAAATTGTGGGAGAGATTCCTCCGTGCCACGTAGTCTGTTCCCTTGAAGGATACTCGCCAAAAGAAGGCAGAGAAACCAGCGTTAAAAGAAAGGAGGCTAACAATATATTCTTTACTCTCATATTATACCCCCTGAAACAAACATACCCGGAAAGGTATAAAAAGAAAAGACCCCCACGCAGTGAGGATCCTCTGCAATTGAATGGCGGAGAAGGAGGGATTCGAACCCTCGGTAGAGTTACCCCTACATACGCTTAGCAGGCGTACGCCTTAAACCAGCTCGGCCACCTCTCCGCAGCATTCAATCGGGCGTCAATTATCTGAATTATTCTGCTCTCAGTCAACCCCGAACAGTGATGCACAATAAGGATAACGGTTTTATAGTATGTGGTATATGTGGCGTTGTTTTAGCAGTGTTGATCAGATGCGATTGCTGTAGAAGATCAACCACACAAGCTGGAAGGTAAAATGACACTAATTCTTATTGTTTCAATTCTGGCAGGCCTTCCCTCTGGAGACGGTGCCATTGTAATGCTTCCCGGTGTACCGGTTCACCCCTGGGCCGCCCTTTCAGATACCCAGCTGGAGGAGATGTGGACCTACGGCATACAGGGTTATCAGGTTACCCGTTCAGGCTGGTCTGGCTACATTATCAGTGGTCCTGAAGGATCTGCACAGATTCTGGAGCAGATTGCGGAAACCCTTGAAACAGACAGCATAATGGCAGACAGTTCACTGTGGGCCAGAACAATACAACTTGTCTGGAACACAAATGCCATGGCTGGCTCGTGGATAGTAGAGGATTCTTTTGAAGGGGCTCCTGTTCTGCCGGTGAGAACCAGCCGGTGGCTGGAGGCTGGAGAAGACACTCTGATAGTTTCTCTGCCCATAGAAAACTCTGTGTTTCTCTGGGGAGGAGCGCGCACAGGAGAGAATCACCTTACTGCATGGCGCGGTGTAGGAACTGAGGTTATTCCAGACGGGGCATCGGCTGTAAATGTTCTTGTTACATGTTCTGTTGAGGGATCTCCCGGCGACATCATGTCTCTGGAATACACACCTTCGGAACAGGACAATTTCTGGGGAGAAAGGTGGGCACCGCTCCTGTGTGCTGCAGACAGTCTGGTTCTGCGTCAGATGTCCGGCGGGCTTGTAAACAGAAATTCCCTGGTGTGGATAAGGGGAACAGGCGGTCAGACCTTCTGCCCCTGGTCGATGGTTCCATCGCCTTCCCCTCCGGCAGTTGCCTCAGTTGAAGTTGAAGCGGTGCCCGGTATGATTCCGTACCTGAATACAGGTGATATTCCCGGGATTCTCAGTGTCCCAATGCCAGGAAACGCAGGAAGCGGAGCAAGGGCAGCTTACGCGGCAGCACTTCTTGAACGCATTGTAAGCAGGATGGCTCTTCCCTCTGGTGCTCTCTGCAGCGGAGTATCGTCTGAAGATGGTTCGGTGGTTCTTCAAATTACAGGAGTGGACTGGAGCAGGCAGACAGCCCTGGAGATAATAAAAGATGAGCTGACCCCAATAATCTTTACATCTCCAGAGTATCAGCTGCTGAACAATGCGGCGGTGAAAGCGGGAATACCGGAGATGAACCAGCAGGATACCATCACTCTATTGGCAAAGGTAACCGGTTTTCTTAATTGATTCAGTTTGGGTCGTCTGGTGTAGGATCAGGTAGCTGGTTGACATTATAGACGACCGGTCTAATATTAGCCCGGGAGGTAAACATGTCCACAGAAACAAGAGAAAGAATACTTGAAGAGGGTGCCAGGCTAGTAAGGGAACATGGGTTCGCAGCCACAGGGCTCGATGCGATACTCAAAGCATCAAAAGTTCCCAAGGGTTCTTTCTACTACTATTTTAAAAGCAAGGAGGCTTTCGGGCTTGAACTTGTGACCATGCTGGGTGAGCAGATAGCAAATGCTTTTCAGAGTTTTCTTTGCTGTGAGTACGAGGAAAAGTCTACCACACGACTGAGGATGTTTTTCGACTACTTCAAGGATGAGTTTACTTCAGAGGATCTTCCTCTCGGATGTCCAATAGGCAACCTTGCCCAGGAGCTTGCTGCAGTCAACGGGGAATTCAGGAAGAGGCTAA
Organism: Candidatus Fermentibacterota bacterium; assembly: GCA_003646025.1. Lineage (GTDB taxonomy): Bacteria > Fermentibacterota > Fermentibacteria > Fermentibacterales > JCC-6 > Sabulitectum. The sequence continues at coordinate 5,685 of QNDR01000079.1, read as the reverse complement.
AACCCGTTTTCAGTGTGATGTACGATTCCGTGGCGTGTTGCCTGTCCAGAGCCCGGGATAATGGAGAAACGGAGCTGAATTCCTCCCCGGAGGAAACAGCTACCTTCATTGTGAATAGTTGGCAGGGAGCTCTCATTGCATTGAAAGTAACAGACAGTTCAGAGCCTCTTATGCTCTTTGAAAAACTGGTTTTCGAAGAATTGCTGCAATCAAAGGAGAAGTTATGAAAGTATTTAGTCTGTTTTTGGTTTTAGTGTTGTATACAACCCTGCTGGGGGGCGTGCTTCTTGAAGACGACTTCAGTGACGGCAATGATGATGGATGGTTGAAGTGGACAGAGGGATACGCTTCCAATGCATCCTACGAAGTTGCAGAGGGAGAGTATCATTTGATGAATTCGGGGCCCGGTTGGATCCCCGCGGCATCGCACACAGGGGATCTTGCAAACGGAACCATGAGCTCTTCTGATTATTCCATCCTGGTGAAAGTTACCCCGGAAGCGTGCTATAGGGCTGGAATACTTGCGCGGGGATTTATGCCTTCATTTACAGGTTACATCCTGGTGATGATACCTTCTGAAAACAAGCTGGTGCTCTCCAAGATGATGTCAACCGGTCCGCAGACCCTTGACTTGACAACAGTACCTCTTCAATATGGACAGGCTTACTGGCTCAGGCTGACCCTTGAGGGTACTTCCATACAGGGTAAAGTCTGGCAGGGTTCGGTTGCAGATGAACCTTCAGGCTGGATGGTGGAAACAGTGGACGGGCAGTATCAGAACCCCGGTAGAATTGGTGCGTTCTGCTGCAATTTCAGCTCTGACTCAAAGGCATTAACATCAGTATACTACGATGATGTGCTTGTAACTTCAGACCAGGGTTCCCTTCTTGCAGTATCATGGGCTCATATAAAAGTCACAGTGGATTAATCTTCCGCAGCTATTTCCATCCATTGTTTTTCCAGGGCGGACAGTTCGTCGGTCAGGTAGGCGTGTTCCTTTTGAAGTTTAACCAGAAGATGAGAGTTGTTGATAATTTCAGGCTGGGAGAACAGCTCCTCTATCTCTCTGCGTCTTGCCTCGTGGGGTTCCATGAGTTTCTCTATGCGCTCGATCCTTTTTTCCTTCTTCCGGCGTTCCTTGTAGGCTAGGTTTCTTTCCGCGGCCTCTTTTCTCTTTCTTTCCTTCTCGGTTTCTCTGCGGAGCTCTGAAGCAGTTTTTGCTTCTGGTTTTGTAAACTGCCGGTCAGCCAGAGTTCGTAGTTTTTCAACATACTCGGTGAAGTTACCCGCAAAGGCCTTTACCTTGTGTCCACTGACCACGAACAGTTTTTCAGAGAGAGCAGACAGAAGCTTTTCATCATGGCTGATAAGAACAAGGGTTCCTCTGTAGTTTTTTAACGCCTCCTGTAATACATCACGGCTGAAAATATCAAGGTGGTTGGTGGGCTCATCAAGGATGAGAAAATTGGTGGGTTTAATCAGTATGCCTGCCAGTGCCAGCCTGCTGATCTCGCCTCCGGAGAGTACAGAAACCGGTTTCATCACATCATCGCCGGTAAACAGGTATCTCCCAAGATAGCTTCGTATTTCCTTTTCACTTCTTGCAGGAGAAATACTGTGTACATGCTGCAGAACTGTGTGTTTCTCGTTGAGCTGAAGATCAACCTCCTGGGAATAGTAGCCTATCTCCACGCCGGTTCCCCTTGTTACTTTTCCAGAGGTTGGTTCTTCTATACCGGCAAACAGCCGGGAAAGAGTTGACTTTCCCCCTCCGTTCCTGCCAACAATGCCAATACGGTCTCCTCTGATAATTTCCAGGTTTACACCGGCAAAAACAGTGTTGTCGTAGGCTTTGGTAACATCAGTCAGTTGAAGAACTTTTGTTCCGCTCCGGGGAACATCCGGTGGTACGATTACCATCCTTTTAGGGCTTTTGTACGTTGCCACCGCGTCCAGCTTTTCCAGCATTTTTTCTCTGCTTCGAACCTGAAACCGCTTGCTTTCAGTGGCTTTAAATTTCCGGACAAATCTTTCCAGTTTCTCTCTTTCATCATCTACTTTTCTCGCCTGTTTCTGCAGCAAAGCAGCCTGTACAAGTTTTTCCTTAACGTAAAAAGTGTAGTTTCCTCCCCACGCCCGCATACTTCCAAATTCGAGTTCCACAACTTTGTTTGCCACCTTGTCCAGAAATGTCGGGTCGTGTGAAATGATCCAGGCAGCTCCTTTGAATCTCTTAAGAAAAGCTTCCAGCCACAGCCGGGCATCCAAGTCAAGGTGGTTGGTGGGCTCATCGAGCAGGATCAGATCCGGGTTGTTCAACAGAATTGCACCCAGCATGGCTCGCATCTTCCAGCCACCGGAGAAAGCCTTCAACTCTTTGCTGAAGTCCTGTTTTGAAAAGCCAAGGCCGGACAACACCGCTTTGGCTTTTGACTCCAGGTTGTACGCTTCCGTTGAGTGTATCTGGTCTTGAACACGGGCGAGCTCGGCCAGAACAGAAGCACTTCCGGTTCCCTCTCTTTCCAGTATTGAATGAAGTTCTTCTTCCCGGGAAAGAGCCATGGCGCCCTCACCGGAACCATCGCAGACTGCTTTTAGAAGAGTTCCTCCCGGGAACTCACTGATCTGCTGGGGCAGATATCCAATTCTGAGATTGCCGGCTTTTCTGATTTTTCCTGAAGTTGGTTCAAGACCCCCTGAGATAATTCGGATAAGGGAAGTCTTGCCGGCACCGTTTACGCCCACCAGGGCTACCCGGTCTCCCTGATTGATATTGAAGTTGAGATTTGCGAAAATTTCATCAGAACCGAATTCCAGTCCCAGATCGCTGGCTGAAAGCATCATCGGCCGTATACCTCCTCTGTAATATCCAGAGGCTTGAAATTCAGATAATCGGCTGAGACGATTCTGTACATTACGCCGTCGTGTTTCATGTTAACAGAGGGTGACCACTTTTCGTGAAGATGACCGTACAGGCACAGAGAAACTTCTGCCCTGGAAAGAAGCTCTGCAAATTCGCTGGGTTCACCGTCGATTACCGGAGGAAAATGCATCATGTAGACAAGCTTCTGCTCTGGTTTTTTTATCTCTGCAGCTTTTTCAAGGGTTAGTTTCATTCGATCAAGTTCTCTGCGGTACAGCTTTGAATCGCTTGATGGCTTGAACCCGTCCCACAGAGGGGTGTTCCAGCCTTTGCTGGCAGCCAGAATAAAACTTCCACAGTCAACGGCATTTCTCTGAAGGGGAACTATGGAACCGCCAACGAATTGAGTGACTTTGCTAAGCGAACTCCACCAGTAGTCATGATTGCCCCTGCTGATGAACTTTTTTCCCGGCAGAGAATCCAGAAACTTCAGATCCTCTTCGGCTTGTGTGAAATTCATCCCCCATGAGATATCTCCGGGAACAAGAATCAGGTCGTCGTTTCCTGCCGCCTGAGTCCAGTTGACTTCTATTTTTGAAGAATGGTTCCTCCAGGCACTGCCAAAAATGTCCATTGGCTTGTTTACCGCAAAACCCAGATGAAGATCAGAAATCGCGAATACTCTCACACAAAATCCTCCATCCATCTTTCAACAGCAACAGCTACAGCGTTGTTCTGATTTGAGGGTACATTCTCGAATTCACGCAGCATAGGGTCCGGACCATTACTGGAGATGAAAGGTCTGTCTGCCCAGCGAAGCAGTTGAATATCGTTCCAGTCATTGCCCACTGCAGCGGTTTGCTGCGATGGAATATCCAGCTCTTCTCTTATGGCATCGCATGCAGAGGCTTTGCTGACCCCCTTTGCAAAAACCTCAACCCAAACAGTTCTCATATCGATAGGACTGGTTGCCCTGATTACCGAATACCGGTGGCCAATTGCCTCAACAAGTTTCTGGATAACCAAATCCGCCTGATCCGGGTGAACAAAGCCAATCACTTCAGAAGAAGCAATCGCCGGGTGTTCAATCTGTTTGGAAAAAGCACGATAGTAAGCGAGCCTCTTTTTAAAATCAAGACCGTGTTTCCCGGTCATCCAGTGAAGGATATGAGCGTCCGGAAATGTTCCCTGTATGGATGTATCAGTAACTCCAAGGTCTGCAAATGCCCGGTGTATTACGGAAGTATCTTCAGAAGACAAGGTTCTTGACAGGGTTATTTCGCCGGCAGAGCTTATAACGCCAGCGCCGGAAGAGAGTACATACCAGTCAACAGGCAGTTTCCGCCCGCCAAGACACTTCTCAAGAGACAGAGGGCTTCTGCCGGTTGCAAGTACAACAGCACAGCCTCCGGATCTCAGTGTTTCCAGGGAATTCAGGTCCCTGGTGCTGAAAGTACCGTCATTGCGGAGCAGCGTTCCGTCAAGATCGGTTGCAAACAGTGAAGTCTTTTTCATAGGGTGTAATATATTCCCCTTCCGCATTTATGGAGGAAGAATGAAAAAACTGGCAGTTTTTGATCTTGACGGCACACTGCATCATACCGAGCTTGCTCTGGCACCAGCCATAGCAAAGGCGACGGCAGAAATAACAGGAAAACCGGAACCCCAGTACGAAACGATAAATTCTCTGTACGGTGAGCCGCTGGAAATGTTCTGCAAAGCTCTTGTGGGAACAGATGAAAGGACTGTTTGCAGCCGTTTCGAGAAGCTTGTGCAGAAGCATCAGAAAGTTACACTGCCTGTGTACGGGGAACTCTATTCTGGAGTAACAGAGATGCTTCAGGAGCTGCAGAGCATGGATTTTGATCTGGCCGTTCTTTCCAATGCACACATGCAGTACCTTGATCTTGTAACGGAAACGCTGAGGATCAGGAGCCTGTTCGTTGAGCTGGCAGGAAGAACTGGTGAAGCATCAAAAACAGCCAGACTGGCAGAACTAAGCAGGGGTTATGATTTTACAGTTATGATTGGTGACAGGTATCACGATATACAGGCTGGGCTTGAAAACTCTCTACCGGTGATTGCCTGCTCTTACGGATACGGATCGGCACAGGAACACCAGGGAGCTGTTTGTATTGATTCTGCAGAACAGATTGTTCCCCTGATTAAGAAAATGCTGTCAGAAATACCTGGATAGGGCAATTACTTTTCCGGCAACTCTTATACTGGCACATGCGGGGCCGTGAAATTCCATTGTTTTGTATTGTTCGTTGGCGGGGACAAGTCTTATTGTGTCTCCACGGTGATAGAATTTCTTTACCGTTGCCTCATTATCGATCAGAACAACGGCCACAGTGCCTTCTTCAACGAAGGGTACCGGACGGACAAGAACAAAGTCTCCGTTCAGAATACCAGCATCTATCATGCTGTCTCCGTGGACTTCAAGCCAGAACAATCCGTCAAGCCCCTGAAACCGTTCAGGAACCGGCATTCGCCCCTCTTCATTCTCTTCAGCAAGAATAGGCAATCCCGCGGCTACCCGGCCTATAAGAGGAGCCTGAAAGTCTGTTGTCCGTCTTTCGCTGCTGAACCTCTGCCCGGGGAGAGACAGAGCCCTTGCGGATCCGTCTTTTCTGTTCAGGTACCCTTTCTCAACCAGTTTGTCTATGTGACCTTTTACCCCTTTTGTGCTTTTCAAGCCGAAAGATCGCTGGATTTCTCTGATAGATGGCGGGTAGCCATTATCGAGCACAAAAGTTCGAACAAAGTCAAGAAACTGCTTTTGTCTTGCTGTCAGATCACCGTGCATTGAACTCTCCTTT
>QNDR01000078.1 GCA_003646025.1 Candidatus Fermentibacterota bacterium | reverse complement strand
CCGTACTTCCGACGAAAACCCTTCCGGGTAAACGGTAGCCGTATCCGGAGTGAAAACAGCAGAAGCACCTGCTTTTTCCACCTGTTCGCAGTCCTGCTCAAGAGTTCTTGGATATCTGTCAAGATCCTCTCCCGCAGCAAACTGCGTTGGATTTACAAAAATGCTGACAACAACTCTGTCCACACAGTCTACAGCGGTTTTAACAAGACTCAGGTGCCCCTGATGAAGAGCACCCATAGTCGGAACAAGTCCCACGCTGAGACCCTCTGCCCTCCAGTTACTGCAGAGATCAGATATGGTTTTCTCACTGCCTGTTACTATCAAATCAGCAATCCTTTATTCGGCACAGGGTTGTAGCCCTGTATCCCTCCCGGGTGTGCTTTGATGGCTTCCACAAGCCCTTCAAACGAGTTTTCGCTTCTGGACAAATCAACTGAATCTGTATTCACAACCAGAACCGGGTACTGTCTGTCCTGCAAAAACCAGCTGTTGTAGGAATCCACCAGCTGTTCCAGCCAGTTCCTGTCCATGTCCCGTTCAAATGCCCTTCCATTCCTGTTGATCCTGTCGACAAGAACACCTGTTGATGCCTGCAGGTAGATTACCAGATCCGGAGAGATCAGACCGGGTTTCAACTGCTCCATCAATCGCTGGTACAGGGAAAACTCCTGCGGCTCAAGGCTGACTTTTGCAAAAACCGTGCCTCTGCCGAACAAAAAGTCTGAAACCAGGTATCTGGTAAACAGATCCGGATGAACAAGCCTTGTCTGCTGTATGTACCTCGACAGAAGGAAAGAGATCTGTGCCTGAAACCCGTACTTTTTCCTGTTTCGGTAAAACAGTTCCAGGTATGGATTTTCGTCAGTTTCCTCCAGTATGGCTCTTCCTTCAAGCCTGGTTGCAAGCATTCTGGCCAAACCCGTTTTTCCCACACCGACGGGACCCTCGACAACAAGATACCCTGCAGTTTTCAAAGCTGTTCAGCTCCCTGTTACTGTGAACGCAAATCACTGTGGAATATAATAGAAGAGCCGTCCTGTACCCGCTTTAGAAGTTCAGCAGGTGTGTAACCAAGCCCGGGAACCGCCTGGAACCACACATCACACAGTGGTACAAGTACAAATTTCCGAAAAGCCATACGGGGATGAGGCAGTGTCAATTCCTCACTTGAGACACCGCCTTCAAGAAACAGAACATCCACATCAAGTTCTCTGGCAGCTCCATTTTTGTTCACCGGAACTGAAAACAGCCCCTCCACAGAACGGCACAGATGCAGCAGTTCAAGGTCGCCGCCAGCCCAGAGGCCGCAGGCGGCACAGTTAAGAAACTCACCCCCCTGAACATCTCCCCATGGTGAAGTTCTGTAAACTGAAGATACCCGGAGATCGCTGACCAGCCTGTGCTCTGTAAGAACTGAGACACAGGTTCTGATACTCTGCTGCACATCCCCTTCGTTACCGCCGATACCCAGAGCAAAAGCCCTGCGATCAGTTCCTGCAAGCTCAGGTTGCATAACCGCCGGTGATGGAAACTGAAGCCCTTTCCATTGTTGGATCAACCGGGGGAAACGTCTTGCCAACTGTTACTGTCCACGCTCCTGGCCATCTCTCTTCCAGCAGATCAAGAATATCCGCTGCAAGTTCTTCAATAAAGAGATACTCGGCCTCAACTCCGTTCTTCAGTACCGAACACACCAGAGAATAGTCCACAACAGGTCTCCCGCTCTTAAAAACCTCTCCTGTCCACTTCAGATCAACCAGCACTTTCCTGGGTTCTATTCTCTCAAACGGCAGGGCACCAAGCCGCAGAGTCAGGGAAATACCCTCAAGAGAAAGGGCACCTGTCAGTCTCCTGTTTTCTTCAGCCATTTAAGAAGCCTTCCCTTGTGAAGTTCCATCTGCTCCAGTCTTCCCACAGCCTGATGAATTCTGTCAGACGGAATGGTCAGGGCAAAACGGATATAGCCTTCTCCCCAGGTTCCAAAACCGCTTCCGGGAGTGGTAACGATACCTGCGTGGTTTATCATCTTTCTGGCAAACACCATTGAATCAGCTCCCCTCGGAAGCTTGACCCAGACGTAAAAAGTACCGGGAGAGTCGGCAATATCCCAATTCAGCCCTTTCAGCCCGTTCACCAGGATATCTCTTCTCTCACGGTAAACTGCCAGACGCTCCTCAAAAGCTGACATATCCATACCCATGGCAGTTTCTCCGGCTTTCTGAATTGCGGTAAAGATACCGGAATCGATGTTCTCTTTCGCACCCATAAAAGTGTTTACCAGATCAACACCGCCGGCAACAAAACCAATCCTCCACCCGGTCATGTTGAATGTTTTTGAAAGACTGTGAAACTCCAGAACAACATCGGAAGCGCCTGGTACCTGGAGGAAACTCATGGGCCTGACCCCGTCAAACCTTATATGACTGTATGAATTGTCACTCACAATAAGGATGTTGTTCGCCCTGGCGAATTCAACCATCTCAGTCATCTGTTCGTAGGTCACAACTGCCCCTGTGGGATTGTTGGGGTAGTTCAGAAACATAACCTTTGCTTCTCTGAGAACAGCAGGCGGAATCTTCTCAAAATCCGGCAGAAACCTGTTTTCTCCAAGAAGAGGGAGGTCAACAGGTATAGCGTCGGCAAGTATTGCCGAAGCTCTGTAAACAGGGTACCCCGGGTTCGGTATCAGAACAAGGTCTCCCCTGTTGCAGAAAACCATGGGAATATGGGCAATTCCTTCCTTTGAGCCTATAACAGCTGCGGTTTCGCAATCAACGCCGAACTGACTTTTCATCCATCCCCGGCATGCGTTTCGGTAAGACTGCGACCCGGCTCCATCAGGGTATCTGTGGTTAGCCGGATCGGCCAGTGCAGCCTGCCCCGCAGAAACGATCGCCTCAGGTGTGGGCATGTCCGGATCGCCGATACCGAAATCTATCAGATCCAGTCCCCTCTTTGCAGCCGCTTTCTTTTGTCTGTCAAGCTCGGCAAAAAGGTACGGCGGTAACTTGCTGAGCCTCTCTGAAGCACTTATCAGTGGCTTTTTCTGCATGAATTCTCCTTTTCAGTATTGATATGCCGAATATAAGGCAATCAGAACAAACCCACCGAGTCTGCAGCCTGCAGAATCACTTTGATGTAACTCCGTGATTACAAACCAGTTATTCTCTGAATAAACGATACGCTTCTGACAAATCAGGCAGTGTCAAATGGTGCTTGCTACAAGGTAACCGTCTCTGATCGCACTCTGCGCATTGCCCACTTTTTCAGCGTCACCAATTACTTTTACCGGAATACTACCCTGAAGTTCTTTGCCAAGGGTATTCACGCTCTTCATTCCAGCGGACACCACTATCACATCTATATCATTGAATTGAATCTCTTCTCCGTTTCTTACCGCAAAAACGGTTTTACCATCTACCCTCTTCACGGTGGTGTGATCGCTGAACACAGTGTTGTTCTCCCTCATCATTTTCAGAGAAAGCAGTTTGGCAATAGCTTCCATATCTTCACCGAAATCCGTGGTTCTTTTGACTATGGTTACCCTGTTGTTAAGTGGAATCAAAGCCGTTGCTATGTCTACTCCTATAAGACCTCCACCGATTATCAGCACCTTTTTGTTCTCGGGAAGGTTTTCTTTCAGCAGTATCTCAGCCCAGTGGTAACTGTCCAGCCCCTCAATATCCAGCTTCGCAGGTTCCGAACCTGTCGCGGCAACCACCTCATCGAAACTGTTCACCAGATCGGTCTTTCCGGCCTGTTTGTGAACAACTTCAATACCGTTGTCCTGTATTTCTTTCACAAAGTAGGGCACCAGTCCGCCCATGGATTTCTTGTTCGGAGTGAGGTGAGCGAGAACAAACTGTCCTCCAAGGGTGTCTTTCTCAAAAAGAGTTACTCTGTGCCCTCTCTTTCTAAGGGTAAGTGCCGCTTCCATTCCTGCGAGACCACCACCGACAACTGCAACTTTCCTGGACTTTTCAGCTTTTTTCAGAACCTCAGTTTCCATTCCCACCACAGGGTTAACCAGACACTGAAGCCCTTTTCCGGATTTTACGCCGCCCAGACAACCTTCAGCGCAGGCAAGGCACGGGCGGATGTTCCCCTTTACAGCTCCGGTGTACTTTCCCGCAAACTCAGGATCCGCAACCAGTGCTCTGCCAAGTGCTATATAGTCGGCTCCGTACTTGTCTGTGAGAGTTTTAACATCATTTTCAGTGTTGACCTGCCCCACATAGATCACAGGAATATCCGCTTCCCGCCGGATTCTGCCTGCTAACTCCCAGGTCTTTCCCTTGGGTACGAACATGTGCTGGAAATACCACGGCGGTGTGTTGCAGACCGTACCTGCAGAAACATGAACTGCCTCCACGGATTTTTCCTTCAGGACCTTTGAAAACCGTATCATCTCATCCAGTTTGATTCCGTCAGGAATCATTTCGTCTCCGCTTATTCTCACAACAACAGGCAGCCCGGTCGCAGCTTTTACAGCACTCAGAACCTCCAGAGGAAATCTTGTTCTGTTTTCGAAACTGCCGCCGTACCCATCGGTTCTGTCGTTGACTTTCGGAGAGATAAACTGGGCGGACAGATAGCCGTGTCCAAACTGAAGCTCAATGATATCAAAGCCTGCTTTTTCTGCCCTTACAGCAGCATCAGCGACAAGTTTTACAGCGTTCTGAATATCATTGGCGTTCATACGCCGGGGAACCGCACCGCCGTTCTCACACGGTCTATCCGTTGACGAAACAAAAATGTTTCCCGGAATCTTCGGGTTGGCCATTCTGCCTGGATGGTTCAGATGCGCGATAACTTTCGTATCGTACTTGTGGATCAGGTCTGTAAGCTTCTTCAAACCCTCGATTTTATCGTCATTATCAATTCCGATCTGAGTCGGCAGCTCCCTGAGGCCCTTGTGTATGTACAGAGGCTCCGGTGTAACCGCACCAAGATACCTGCTTCTTGCGTCGTAGAATGAAAGATGTCTTTCCGTAACAAATCCTGTTTTATCGCTGTAACCTGTTTTGATCGGAGCAAAAATAAAGTTGTTTTTCAGATGCAACATAGCCGTTTCCTTAGTAGTTTAAACCAAATAATTACACTGACACTGCTTCCGCACATTTACCTCTGTCACAAATTCCCCTTTCACTGAAGTTCAGGAACATCAACAATCCAGATGGATGTTCCGGCTGATTCGTCCGGGGCACCCGGGCACGATTCAAACGCAATCCTGTTTCCATCGGGAGACCATGAAGGAGCTCCGTCATATCCGGAGAAATAACTGACTCTGGTGGAAGTTCCCCCTGCGACGGGAACGATAAACAGGTTGGCACTGTCCAGGCCGCCTTCATCAGAACTGTACACAATCCACTGACCGTCCGGGGAAAAAGAAGCATCTGTTTTATCTCCAGCCCCGTCTGTAACTTTTGTCTGACCGGAACCGTCTGTGTTCATCACCCAGATGTCCCACTGCCCCTCTGTGTCCCGCTGGTACAGAATGAGATCACCGGAAGGTGACCAGTTCGGCTGCCTGCAGTCGTCAGACGCGTCTGTCAAGGCGGTAAAAGGTTCTGAACCGTCTACTTTGTAAATCGTTATAACTCCATCATTCTCAACATCAAGAACATGAGACTCGAAAACAATCCACTGACCGTCAGGAGAGAAGGAAGGCTCGTATGCAACTTTGTCTGCTCTCCCGGTAATTTTGACCTCATCTCCAGGCACACCATTTTCACCGATCATGTAGATCTCATCGTGGGGGTCCCGAGTTGATGCGAAAACAATTTGGCCGGATACCCCGTTCCACACAGACCCTGGCAGACTGATATTTCCTGAACCGTCTGACACCAGTGTTCGCAGGGAATTATCGCCCAGATCAATCACAAAAAGATCCGCCGGTTCAGAATTGTATCCGGCTGTAAACCTCGTAAAAAGCAGTGATCCACCGTCAGGAGACCACGCCGGATTCTGCAGACTCCCATTTTCAGAAATATTCACCGGAATTGCTTCATCCTGCCGGTCCTCTTCTGACTGTGAACCAGGGTCTTCTGGAGAGTCGCCACAGCCTGATGCAGCGGCAAACAACACCAGCAGTAACAATGGCACAACCCTGTAGACAAACTTCATAGATTCTCCCCCTGCTGTTAACCGTACAAACACCATGTGAATACAATACAAACAACGTAAAGTACCCCACCGGAGCACTGCGTTCCGTACCAGGTTGAACAAGAATTTCATCACGGATTAACAAGAGAATAACCGGTTGCCGCTTAAGTAGCAATGCTCAGTCAGCAGGAGTTTCCAAGGTTAGTTTAACTCCCTGTAAACGGTTCAACAACTGCAACTGATTCAGACGTACTTAGAAAGAAACCACCTTATCACTCTCAACTGTCCAGCGGGCAAACTCCTCCATGTTGCTTAGCTGTATTCCACTCTGGAGTTGAAGCCTGTCTATACCCCGTGCCTCTGCACATACACCGCAGGCTTTTACTGCTCCGCCCCTTTTCAGAACGTACTTCAGCATTCTTTCTATGTTGTAGTATCCGTCGGGAGTTACCTGTGACGGCAGCCCACAGTAAACACCGTCAGCCAGAAGAAAAACATTTACCTGCACACTCTCTCTGTGGTACTTGATAATGTTCATGGCAAGCCTGAGGGCGTTGTAGGCCTTCTCCGTACCGTACGGGGCGTCATTGATGATTACAAGGATATTCTGCAATTCTTCTCCTCTGCTGTACTGATCGTTACCGGACTATCCGCTTCTTCAAAAAGATTTCATAAGTTGCAATTGCAGCAAGGACTCCAATACCGCTTGCTGCTATATCAAAGGCATCACAGGTACTGCTTGCGCCGGTGTACGGAACAATTTCCTCCACTGCAAGGGCAATGAACACGAAAACAGAAGCTCCGTAAAAAAACAGCCTGGCTTTCTTTGCCTGCAGCTTCCGCACAAGAATAAACGTGAAGGAAAACAAACTTGTTACCCACGCAGCCATGAAGTTCGAAAAACTGCCTGTTATTACTCCGACAGTGGCATGATGCCTGTAAACAGGACGAATGTAATTCTTGTTGAATGAGACTGAAAGAAACAGTACTGCAAACAGAATCAGGTTAACTGCGATGTACTTCCTGTTTCTGATGAACCGGTTGTCAACTGACACTTCACAGTCCCTTCGTGAGATTCAAAAGGCTACCGCAGGATACATGATTATACTTAAACGGCTCACTGCTGCCTCGTGGCAGCGCGGTACAATTTGTTGACCGGGTTGCAATCATGCGGTATTATCGCTTTCGGTTACAGTCCTGATAAAAAAAGGAATGAATTTGACAGCATCTTCTTCAGAGTATCTGCAGATTAACAACATTTCAAAACACTACGGGGATATTCAGGCACTGAAGGATGTCAGTTTCGATATCCGCCAAACCGAGATTCTGGGACTGATCGGACCCAACGGCTCAGGTAAAACCACCCTTCTGGAAGGTATTGCAGGGCTGATACCACTCAACAGCGGCACGGTTCTTCACCACGGTAAAATTCTGTCTGTTCCACACAGAAAACAACAGATGTTTTATCTCCCCGATGGAATCATGCCCTATTCCGAACTGCCTGTTTCCAGAGTCCTGGAATTTTTCAGCAGGCTGTTCGGTGTACAGGCTCACCGCATGAACACTGTAATAACACAGCTCGGGCTTGAACCTACTCTGGGGAAAAAGGTAAAAGCTCTCTCCAAAGGTTTTAACAGAAGGTACCTTCTGGCTGTGGCACTGCTCTCAACTCAGCCGCTGCTGATTCTGGATGAACCCTTTGACGGTCTGGACCTGAGACAGATGCTGGGAGTAATAGACATACTGAAGCAGACAAGCTCCAGAGGAAGAACTCTTCTGCTCTCCATCCATCAGCTTGCAGATGCCCAGCGTATCTGCGACAGGTTCATTCTGCTGGATGGGGGCAAGCTCCTGGGTATGGGAACACTGGAAGCTCTCCGCACAAAAGCCGGGATTACCGAAGGCGGTCTTGAGGAGGTATTCCTTGCTCTCACATAGCATAATCAAACCGCTGTTTCTGAAAGAGGTAAAGAGCCTTCTCACTGTAAAGGCTCTGTGGATAATGCTCATCATCCTCTCACTGCTCACCGGCTACAGTTTCGTGCAGGCTGTCAACCTGTTCTCACAGGCCAGCAGAACCGCACTGCAGTACCCGGAAATGGCAAGGGGAATGGACCCGTACAGAGGTGTATTCATTCCCACTTTCGGTGCTCTGTATCTTGTTACGACACTTCTTTTTCCTTTTACAGCCATAAAGCTCATCAGTTCTGAAAAACACAGCGGCAGCCTTAAGCTGCTTGTACAGTCTGTTTTAAACCTGAGATATATCATCGCCGTAAAAACGGCAGCCCTCACAATCGGGTGGCTGCTCGCGCTGGTTCCAGCTCTTTCGGCGGTTGCAGCATGGGGCATGATTGGCGGGCATATTTTCCTGCCGGAGGTTCTCAACCTTGTTCTGGGTTACACTCTGTACGCTTTTGTGATTACCGGTATCGCGTTCTTTGCAGCTTCTGTTACAAGCTCAACTGCAACAGCGGCAATACTGACACTCGCCTTCACGCTGGGCTCGTGGGTACTTGATTTTGCGGCGGGCACGCAGAGCTGGCTCCACAGCATCTCTTCAGTTTCCCTCACAGCCCTTCTCCGCACCTTTGAACACGGTCTGTTTTCTCTTTCCACAACTGGACAGGCACTTACCGCGGCTCTGGGATTCCTTGTGCTCTCAACTGTATGGCTTAATTCCGGCACAAAACTCCGATGGAAACTTTTCCGCAGCCTGGTTGTCATTACCTGCAGCGTAATGCTCTCAGTCCCGGTTTCAGAACTCAGGGTCTTTGACGATGTAACTGAAAACCGAAGCAACTCTTTCAACCCCGCCGACGAAGCTGCATTGAAGCAGATGAATGAGCCACTCACGATAACGGTGTACCTTTCCAGGGAAGACAGCCGCAGACACGACTACGACACAAACATTCTCAGCATACTCGAGCGTACAGTTCCAGAACTTACAACAATTTACCCCTACGATTCAACCGGAAGCCTGCCCGGCACTGTAAGTGACGACAAATACGGCCTTATCGAATACGACTACAATGGCATCCATGATGAAAGCTGGTCAAACAGCCCCGGTGAGGTTCTGCCAATACTCCACCAGCTTGCAGGTCAGACGGTAACCTTCAGTGAGGTACAGCAGTACCCGGGCTACCCTGTTGTTACAGATGCTGGATCCTCCAACACATGGTTTTACATAATTCTACCGCTGGTGTTCTTACTACTCTGGTGGTTCACAAACAGGCTTCCCAGAAACAGGAAGAAGGAAACACAATGAACACAAAACACATTTTAAGGAAAGTTGCACTGCTTGTCATTCTCCATCTGGCAGCCTGCGGTGCTGAAAGTGAACCGCAGCAGGCTGTACAGCAGAACACACAGACAACAGCCGCTGAAACCGCAGAAATGCCGGCAGCAGAAACACCGGTGGAAACAACTGAAACAGCCGTCTACACAGATGATTTCGAAGATGAACAGGTGGGTGCGGAACCGGTCTCGTTCATTCCGGCTGTGGGTTTCTGGACCACAGGAGTCGACGGCGACAACACAGTTCTGTTCCTTGACGGCAGCAGGTGGGAACAGGGGCAGGCTTCGGCAAACATAGCAGAACAGGCCAGAGAACTTTACGGAGACCGCTACTCTGAATTTCTGGACAATGTTCAGGCCTACGCCTACTACCCCTTTGCCATCGCCGCAGAGGTTGACAACTTCACAGACGGAGAGATCACCCTCCGGTTCAAGAACATCGGTGGAAGAATCGATCAGAATGCCGGAATACTGTTCGACCTCAAGCCAAACGGCGACTACTACACCCTCAGAGGCAGCTCTCTGGAAAACAACCTTGTTCTGTGGCGCGTTGTACACGGCAACCGCAGCTCTGTTGAATGGATCCGCGACACACAAACACCATCAGACCAGTGGCATGACCTTAAACTCACAGTCCGCGGCAGAGAGATAAAAGGCTACCTCAACGGGCAGCTGTACCTTGAATACACTCTGGAAGAACCTGTTGACGGCAGGGTTGGCGTGTGGTCAAAAGCCGACAGCCAGGTGTACTTCGACGACTTCACAGTAACCCCTGCCATGTAGCTTCGTGTACCGTTTATAAATCAGGTTTCTAAAGTTTGCAATCTGTGCTCTCTGCTCAGCATTCTGGAACAGGTAAGGTTTTCATCAACGGTGTGTTCTGTCCAGGCTATTCCAGCACTATCGTTCTCCTCCTCCAGGTTTGCTGGCTGGTCGTTCTCTCAACAATACCCAGTTGAGAAGATGATGACCGCCCTTTAAACGACCTCTATGAATTGACAGAAAAATACAGGCACTCAATCCTGCAAGACATAAAATTGGTGGTTTTATAATAACTCCCATGAGAACATATGAAACAGGAGCCTTAATGAAAGAACTTTATCATTGACAATCCTGATCTGTTTCTTCATATCCGGGTTGTACCAGTGTTTTAGCCTGAAGGTGAATTATGTTTCGAATCATACTCATCGTATTATTCCTGCTTGTTCTCCCAGCACAAACAAATGCGGAAATCGAAACCCAGACGGCATGGGGGAACCCCGGTATCTACGGTCCTCTGGGTGTCTGGGGAAACACGTACTACTTCTCCGAGAACTTGGCCACCTACTCTTCTCTTACCCTTGAATTCGGCTCAATAAACACGATTGACCCAGAAATAATAAACCCGGATGAGGTTCAGGCTGGCGACATTGACGGAGACGGGTACACCGATGTAGTCGCAGCAGGATCAGGAGGGCTGAAATGGTATGCGAATAGTGACGGAACTGGAGAGAACTGGACGAAGCACGGCATTTCTACGAACAGGTACGGAATACACGATATTAAGATTGGCGATATAAACGGAGACGGCTACTCGGATTTAGTGCTCTGTACATCGGATGTTAATGTTGTCTGGTTAGAGAACACTGATGGATCAGGTCTGGAATGGGAAGAGCATCTGATTGCTGGAGCCCCCGGTGCTCTTACCTCGGCTGAAATTGTAGACTTAAACCAAAATGGCTATCCTGATGTGGTGTTTGCAACGCGGTTCTCTGGTATCCGTTGGATGGAAAACCTGGATGGAACAGGGCTCTCCTGGCAGGAGCACATGATTCAAGACAACTACACCTCTGATTGTGACATGTTCGCAGTTGACCTTGATCTGGATGGGCTCACCGATATCATCTCTGGGAATAAGAATGATTTATCTGTAAGCTGCTTCCGTAATCTGGACAATACCGGTCTGAACTGGGAGAAAGTGGAAATCTGCAACAGTATCCCACCACAATACATTCACTTCGGATTTGTAAATGAAGATGAATTTCCTGACATATTTGTCGTTTGTTATTCTTACGGTGGATACGAGAGTGTGAGCTGGTTTGAGAATCCAGGATCCATTACTCCAGACTGGCAGGGGCATACCATCAATGACGACTTCTACTGGGGTATTTCTCTTCATAGTGCTGACTTGAATGGAAATGGCTACTCTGACCTGCTTGTAACTTCACATCTCATGATTTATAGATTTATGAATATTTCTGGCGGAGCGGGATGGAACCAGATACCAATAGATGACTGCTTATCAAATTACATAACTTCCGGTAACATGGGTCCGGATGGCAACGCTGACGCTATTTACTCGAAAGCAGAAGGAGATGAAGTTGTTTGGGTTAATCTCTTCAATTATGCCACAAGCGGCTATCTTGAGTCATCAGTCCTTCAGGTTGCTAGCTCTCCCAACTGGAACAGTGTCAACTGGAATGCTGTCGAACCAGACTCCACAGTTCTTGGAATTCAGCTTAGAACCTCAGATAATTTCCCAGTCATGGGTCTGTGGACCGATACTCTCTATACACCATGCTCATTGGAAGGTATTCTCGAACCTGGAGATGATTACATACAGTACAGGGTAGTCATGAGCACATCCAACCTTGAAGTTACACCCACCCTGGAGGATATCAGCATTTCATGGGAACCCATGGAAGGAATCGGGGAAGAAGCTTCAGCGGATCAAATTCCTCTTGTTTTACACCCGATTCCATTCAGTTCCAACCTATCAGTTGAATTCACTCTTCGTGAACCTTCAGCGGTATCACTGGGGATCTACGACCTCAACGGAAGACTGATAGCTCTTATAGTAAAAGACACTTTTACCGAAGGAAGTTTCTCATTGGAATGGTCTGCCCCGGTGGACTTCCCAAACGGCTGTTACCTTCTCCAACTGGAAACTGAATCAGGTACTTTCTCCAGAAACTGCGTTCATATCAGATAGGTTTCCCATTAAGCTAAACGACAATTGATTTTCCACAATCCCATGACCTGGCCGAAAGGCAGACAATTCGCCCCGATAAAACTCCGATTCCTGTCTGACAGAAGTTTAAGAGTTGGAATGAAAATAAGTCTCTAGCTAATGCTCTATCAATAACTTAGAGATCCAAGTTTTGTAAGACCCCTTTTTCAATTTCATAACCGAAAGTTTTCAGTATTTTG
>QNDR01000077.1 GCA_003646025.1 Candidatus Fermentibacterota bacterium | reverse complement strand
CAATCCGAACCATACAGTACAATCCGGAAAGAGCCGAAACCGAAGCCAGCAGGAGCAGAACTTTTCCAGTTTCCAAAGTAATCCATTCTGTTTTGCAAACTGAAGATAGCAGAACTGCCCTCTCTGGGAAACCTGTACTTTGAAGCCGGCATGGCATCATTCTACTCGCCCCTGAGGAGGTGTCAGCCGGGGCAAAGACGTCTTCACTGCCGGCAGCGGGCTTGTGGGGTCTGGATTTCGCAACCGGGTAGTACCGCCGGAGTATAGTCTCTTAAAATCCAGCGAACTCTCTGAGTTGCCCGTGTATTGTACTACATGTAAAAAGAGGATGTTCCCGACCTGAAAGAGAAAGTTGACCACAGGAAGAAGAGGATAGCACAGCTGGCAGTAACCCCCTGTACTTCACGATTGAGCTGCCTGCTTTAGACTGAGGTCAGTTCAGTAAGGGTAAACTGTTATTGAACATCAAAGTTGAGCAGTGATTCTGTTATGTGATAAGATTCGACGGAGTGCACTGTTTTTATCAGCCCTGTACCCCGGTGAAAGTACAATTCCTCTGTACCACCGCCATTATAACCAGCGGGATAAACAATTACAGAACAGTCACTGAAACTGCCTGCAGGTAAAACAACTGTTGGTTCAAGTCTTATGCCCATTGGTGCCGGGCTCTCCAGCCTCATTTCCATTTCACTGTTCATCATAGAAAAAGAGATCCAGACATCATACATATCAAGAGAGGGAGAGATATAGCATCTGAGTTCTGTGGCGGTATTTCTTAAATATTCAAAGGTAGTATCAGCAGATGACTCTGCAGCATCCGTATCCACAGGTGTAACGCAGATGGTACGCATTTCATAAACAGGGAAGCCATCTTCATGGGTAAGAAGATCGGTGATCTCACACAACCTGGTTCCAGTATAGAAAGTGGTGTCGTTGTCTGTCACTGAGAAGCCTTCCATTTCGTAAAGCCAGCTGTTGCCCACTGCCAGGGGGAACCAGTCTGCAGGGTCTTCCGCGTCTGCCAGCACATTGGATACAAGAGCAAACAGAATGAAGACGGTTGTAAATGTGGCACGATCTCTCAAGATATTTCCTTTCTTTCTAATCACTGAATGGCTGCTTTGATCCCGCCCCAGGTAACACTTTCAAGAGCATTGGTGGTATAGCTTAACATTGTATCATCGATGTACCAGTAATGGGCATCGGTTGCGATTATGTGAAATGCGAATTGAACGGTTTTTCCTGACCAGGACGAGTCAAGATTCTCTGTCTGCTCGTACCATTCAAAACCTGTGTAAACACCTGCATCTTCTTCACTCCAGAGCACTATCCAGTTACCGCCATTCATATCTATTACCTCTGTAAAGGCGTCTCCATTGTTCTGTTGAACGAAGTAGTTGTAGCTGCCGCTCCACCACCAGGTGAACTGGAATTCGCCTGCTTCCGGCAGAGTGAATGCTCGAGTGATAATTCTTGTGTCGTGGGGCCAGGGAGCATGGTAGTTGTACTGCAGGCTGAAATCGCCGGAGTGTGCCTGAAACTCGTTGTCATACAATGCCCAGTTCATTGAACCTGTTATTGTCCAGTCATCGATGTTGCCACTTTCCAGATCATCTATCCAGATCACCTCTGCTAATGATATGGAAGCCAATGCCAGAAACAAGCTACATTTCACCTTCACTCCCCTGAAGTTTACCCGGTGTATTTGATCCGTGACAGAGCAGTTAACGGTACTGCTCTGCCACAGGAAAAGAGTTCTATTGCGTGTTGTAGCTTTGCAGATCTATTTCGGCGTACAGGTCTTCGGTGGAAACTGATAATATAGTTTTCACCGGACCAGTTCCCCTGTGGTAGTAGTGATCCACAAAAGAGAATTCAGAGCCTGCAGGATCTGTCTCTCTTACCACAACGCAGTTGCTGAATGTGCCTGAGGCTACTGTTATTGTGGCATCAATGTCAATAACCTGCATAGTTTTGTCTGAGCTGTCCGCATGAGCCCATGTTTCATCCAGAGTTACCGGGAATTTCAGCCAGATCTCATATTCAGTTGACGTGGTGTCATCGTAGCATCGTAACTCTTCGTTTGTTATCTGAAAATACGTAAACGTGGTATCAACGGTGGTCCAGGTAGAGTCATCCAGGGTATTGCTCAGGGTCTTGTATTCCCGAATTTCATAAACGGGAAAACCAGAGCTGTGTTCAAGCAGATCAGTTATTCTACCTTCAAAAGATCCTGTCCAGACAATTGAGTCTTGCGCAGTACTAATCCAGTATCCATCCATTTCGGAATTCCACCAGTTGTTGACAGATAGTGGAAACCAGTCGCCGGTGCTGCCTGGGCCTGTTGCATCATTTCCACAGGCAATTATTACCAGCGAAACTGTTGCGATAAAAATAACCAGCAATTGCTTTTTCATAAGAATCCATCCATTTTTGACAGGTTTCTGTAAATTGCAGTGTTTAGCGAACATTGTAACTCTGAAGGGATTGTGTTCCGGAATAGTATGGGCTGGATACATGAAATTTTATCATTCCCGTACCTTCGTGATAGCTGCGCTCAAAAACAAACTGCGGAAAGAAGGCTTCGGATATTACAGCACAGTTGCTGAATCCTCCCGCTGGTACGTAGATAAATTCATCGAAGCCTGTAACTTCAAACCCGCCAGGAAAGCTGTCCGGCGAAAGCCATGTTTCACCCAGGGTTACGGGGAATTTGATCATGGTGACAAAATACTCGGAAGAAGTGATACTGCTGTATTCATTGAGTTCTTCGGTAGTCTGCTGAAGGTAAACGGAGGAAGTGTCAGTTCTTGTGAGTGCGGTATCCGGGTATGCAGTAGTAATGTTTGATATGGAGAGGAGTTCATACACCTGGAAGTCGTCTTCATGATCCTGAAGAGAGGTAATTCTCTTAATTACTGTGCCTGAGAAGGTAAGGGTGTCTACTTCTGAAATCTCAGTACCCTCAACCTCGTAAAGCCACCAGTTACCCACTGTAAGAGGAAACCAGTTTTCGCTGCTGGAGGGTCCGAATGTACTGTTGCCACAGGCAGCCACAAGAAGCAGTGCCGAAGCAACAAACGCTGTTACAAGAATTCTCAAGGAATACTCCTTATCAATAGTCAGGCAGTCAAACTCATGTGTACAGACTATCATAAGGAACTTTGTCTGATAATCAATGGTACATCTTGTTCCGGTATTTATGCTGGTATGCGTCATTGTCTTGTGTTTAACCTTTTGCAGGTTATGCTCCAGCTCCAGAATCATTCAGCCTCTTTTCCCTCCTGAAGGTGCCTGTGTTAAACAGCTTTTTCGTTGCAAATTTCCTTTCTTTGTTCGTTAATTATATCGATATCAATATAGTTGCAGTATTGAGTAGAGTGTCGAGTCTGATGTTTTTGAGACTCTAACAAATAACTATACTATATATAATATAAATATAGAGCGATATTGAGATAACTTCAAACATTGCCCCGGTAACCCCACTAGAGTATATTGCATAAGATATAAAAAGAAAGAGAAAGAACTTGAAATCTCTGAAAGAACTCACGGTTATGTTTGGCAGGAAGAAGGCAGGAACTCTCAGAAGAGATGTATCCGGGTACTACTTTTCCTACGACAGCGAGTACATGAAAAAAGGTTTTCCTGTGTCCGCTTCACTTCCATTCAAGAATGAGACATTTCATTCAGAGTCTCTTTTCCCCTTTTTTCAGGGTCTGCTGCCTGAAGGCTGGTACAACGATATCGTCTGCCGCAAAATGAAACTGGATAACGATGACTGGTTTGGAATACTGGCATCCAGCTGCAGTGACTGCATCGGAGCAGTGTGGATAAGGAAAGAAGCATGAAGGCCTGCCCCGGCTGCGGAAAACCATCCCCCGGGTGGCACCCGACCTGTCTTAGAAAGCTGTTTGGTGTTCCTGAAATTCCAGACATCTCAGGGATATTTAAAAACAATGTTGCAGAGCTTGCTCTTGAATCAGCTGGCAGGCTCTCTATTTCAGGGGCACAGCCAAAGCTCTCAGTAAGGGTTGAGGGTGGAGCGATTGTTCCCGCTGCGAAGAATGGAACACACATATTAAAACCACCTGTTCCGCAGTGGCGGGAAATGCCGCAGAACGAGAATCTGATAATGTCTCTTGCCGGCGCTGCAGGGATAGAAATACCTCCCCACGGTTTGCTCACAAACGGGCGGGGAGATACTTTCTACATTGTTAGAAGGTTTGACCGTGCAGGAAGTGCACACAGAATACATGTGGAAGACTTTTGTCAGGCAGGAGGTATTCCACGGGATATGAAGTACAGGAAGTCTGCAGAGTTCTGCGGAAAGCTGATCAAAACAGTAACGACCTTTCCAAAAATTGAAGAACAGAAGTTCTTTAAACTTGTTGTTTTCAATTTTCTTGCAGGTAACGGTGACGCACATTTGAAGAACTACAGTTTTTTGTATCACAGGCAGAGAACAGTTCTCGCGCCTGCCTACGATCTTGTCTCTTCTTCTCTTCTTATCCCGGGGGAAACACAGTCTGCAATACCCGTAAACGGCAAGTTGACAAAACTCAGACTGAAAGACTTCAAAGCACTTGGGAATAATCTGAAAATCCCTCCTGAGACTGTTAAGAAGCATATCAGCTGTCTACTGAAAAAAGTACCAGAGTTTAAGGAGCTGATCAAAACTGCGGAATTCAGTGAGGAAATGAAGATTGCCCTGACACAACTTATAGAAGAAAGAGCTTCTACCCTTGGAGGAGGAATATGAGTAGCAGACCGGGAGAACTGTCTTCAACGGTAAAGCATCTGAGGAAGAAGGCGGGAATTACACAGGAGCAGCTTGCCGAATTCTCGGGAGTGGGGCTTGCTCTTGTTCGGAAGATAGAGCAGGGTGGTACCACAATGCGTGTTGATAAGGTTAACAGTATTCTCGCCCTCTTCAACTATGAACTGGCTGCAGTTCCGTTCAGTGACGAAGTGTCTGAATCGTAAACAGGTTACATGGCTGCACAGCAAGGGCATGCTTTTCCTGCTGCAGCAACTGTGCTATTCTTAGACATTGAGGAACAGGGAATACAAAGTTGATAACTTGAGGAAGGTATAAAGTGAGGATGGAAACAAAGAGATCTATTTTTTCAGTCGTACTTTCCGGCTGTGCAGTTCTTTTTTCAACAACTGGTTTTGCGGGAGTGCAGGAGTTCACAGATGTAACAGCTGCAATGGGGATCTCCGGTCAGACAGGGCTGGGTCATTCGGTTGCATGGTGTGATATCGATAATGACGGTGATATCGATGTGGCCTTTTCCAACCAGGGGGGAGATGGCTTCTGGCTGTACAGAAACGATGTTACCCAGTTCACAAACATCACAGCCTCAGCAGGTCTGGCAGGTAATGGAGCCTCCCGTGTTCTGTGGGGCGAGGTAACAGGAGACGACTACACCGACCTTATTCTTGACACAGGAAGCTCCCAGAAACTTTACCAAAACACCGATGGAACCACATTCACAAACATCACTTCAGGCAGTGGCTTAACAGGTTCTCCGGTTTCAATGGCAGACTTCAACAACGACGGCAAACTGGACATTCTTACACTCACATCATCAGGCTGCAGCATTCTTCAGAATTCGGGAACAGGTACATTCACGGCCCAGTTTGCAGGAACTGGCAGCTGGTGGGTTGCAGCGTGTATAGATTACGATCTGGACGGAGATCAGGACATCTATCTTGGCACCTACGGCGATGACCCCAATACGCTGCTTAGAAACGACGGTGCATCATTCACGGATGTAACGGCTGCCGCCGGTGTAACCTTTAACAGTGGAACCGGCGGCATCACCGTTGGCGATTACAACAACGACGGTTATCTCGACCTCTATCTGGGCAATTACTCTGCACCTGCGTGCAGGCTGTTCAAAAACAACGGCGACGGAACCTTTACCAATGTTACCGCCGCAGCCGGTGTTACCGGCCACACAGACACAAGAACCTCTGGATTCGTAGACTACAACAATGACGGCTGGCTTGATATCTTCTCGTCCCACCACGATTTCTACACCTACAGCAACATCATGTACAGGAACAACGCAGACGGTACATTCACTGATGTGGGAGCGAGCATTGGTTTGTCCGGTGAATGGATAGGCGACTATTTTGGCACTGCCTGGGGCGACTACAACCTGGATGGAGACATCGACCTTTTTGCAGTGGGCCACATAGACAAGTATGTGCTGTACAGGAATGATCAGAGTGAAACGATGCCGGCGAACTACGTGGTTCTCGAACTTGAGGGAACAACTTCAAACCGCAATGCAATCGGGGCTCTTGTAACAGCCGATCTCGGTTCTCTTACCCTCACCAGAGCAGTAAGAGGGGGAGAGGGTTACCATGACTACCACAGCCTTCCAATAGAGTTCGGCCTGTACGATTCCCCATCTATACAGACACTTACCATCAACTGGCCCAGCGGTCTTGTGGAAACCTACACCGACATACCTGCAAACCAGTACATCTATGCAGTTGAAGGAGATGGTCTCAGTGGTATAGAGGGCGGCGCAGGAGAAGCAGGCAGTATCCTGGCACTGGAATGCAGCCCCAATCCCTGCACGGATCTGCTGACAATAAGCTGCTCCGGTGCTGCGGGAACCACTGGCGAACTCACAATACTGGACCTGTCTGGAAGAATCATAGGGAATGCCGGTGAAGTTACCTTGAACAGTGAAACGCAGACCATCACATGGGACGGGAACAGTTGTAACACGCCGTCAGGCATCTATATCTGCAGACTGAGCACACCTGAAGAGGTAACACAGCGCATGTTCACCCTGCTAAGGTAATCAGAGCTGCCGGTTTTTTACCTGCATGATAAAGACTTCACCCTAATAAAGTGTATAGAGATAACAACACTTTTTTAGTGTATAGACTTGACAACACTAAAATGAATACTTATTGTTTGTGCGGTAAGGGGGTAACCAGTGGTCTGTTTTTATTGCGGGAAGCCGGTAAGTTCGAAAGAAGCTCACTACGGTCTGCATCCCAGTTGTTTCTGCCGCTGGTTCAATACGGAGAAACCTCTTGAATTCAAAGGCATTGCCATAAAGGCAGCGGGCAGTGAAGCGGTATCCGTCAATGAAGACATAACTTCAAGTTTTTTTCAGGGAAAGTTCAGGAAATACTCTGCGGAACTGGGGGATTCCATCTACATAATGAAAGTACAGCAGAAAGACTATCTGGAGCTGCCTGCGGTAGAGTATTTAAGCAATCAGATCGCGGATTCTCTTGGTCTCATTATCCCTGAATACCATCTTATCAATTTTCATGGTTTGATTACATTTGCAACAAGGAATTTTATATCACCCGGAAAGCTGGAGGTGCTTCACCATCTTTACCACTTTCTTGATACAGCACCTTTCAGCTGCGAAACAATTCTGAAAGTAGTTAAGCAGAAGACTGGGAGACTCGCGGAAATGGAGAGGTTTGTCAGTGTTTGTCTGTTTGATTCGCTCATTGGCAACCATGACAGGCACGGAAGGAATCTGGGATTCATTGAAAAGGCAGGAAAGTACAGGCTTTCTCCGTTCTACGACAATCCGTCGTACATCGGTGTTGAGGAAGAGAATTTTCTTGAAGCAGATCTCTGTCCCAGGGGAAGGATTGCAGTTCTGGCAACTGACGAGCCGTTGATGAACGACTATGTGAACGAGTTCAGAAGGCTGGGAATGGAAAACGCAGTATCGAAATTTATCAAAAAAGTGAGTGCGGGAAAAATCGAAAAGCTTTCCGGATGGAAATTTCTTTCAGCTCCCAGAGCAAAAGCCCTGAAAAGTCTGATAACAAAGAGAATCGAGCAGATGAATGAATCCCGTTGAAGCCCTGGCAGTGTTTGCCGAAGGGAAAAGAACAAGAAAGCTCGCCGGAATACTCAGAAGAGTGATGAATCAGTCAGGTGTTGAAGGCTTTCAATTCACATATGAAGACGACTTTCTGGAATGGAGCAAAGCTGTAGCTGTCGGGCCGGAAATGCCCCTTACGGAAAGAAGCTTTTTCTCTCCTTTGTTGTTCCCTTCCTTTCGTGACAGAATTCCCTCAAAGGAGAACCCCGCATACAGTGAGTACTGTGCTGCAACAGGAATTGAAGTTGAAGAAAAAGACCCTCTTGTTCTTCTTGCCACCATTGGAAAGAGAGGGCCTTCCTGTTTTGTATTTGAACCTTTAATACAAGACAGCTTCAAGGCTGGGGATGCCATTGCTTTCAGGAAATCACTGGAGCTTTCCCTCAGAGAGTTCGGACGCTTGTTTGATTTTGCTCCATACACCATCCAGAAGATAGAGGCCGGAAAAGCAAGCGGGAGAGATGTGCTGAAAAGGATGGAGATCTATGCAAAGTTTCCTGAAGTGGCCTGGTTTGAAATGAACCGTAACAGGGCTTTCATTCATACCAGATTATGGAAAAGGCTTTCCAGCTTGTACAAAGACGTTCGCTTACAGGAAAAACACAGGAAGTAATAAAATGAAATACATCCCGGCAGTTCTGCTGTTCCTGGCAGTTTCAATTTCAACAGCTGAATACTATCCTGTAAGGTTTGAGGATGGTGTTACATACTCTGCAGTGGAAACATTACTTTACCAGGCCCCTGCAGACACTTCGGAAGTCGTCATCGTCATCCCTCCGGGAGAGCTGCTGGAGATACCCGGGTTTACAGGGGAGACAGTTGTGGCAGACTCATGTTCCTGGGGCTGGTACCAGGCGGAATACAGGATCAACAACGAAGTTTTCTCCGGGTTTGTGATAGACAGAGACCTGGCGTTTGCCAGCCTGACGCTGGGTATTGATACACTGTTTGTGTTCCGGCTCACAGGTTTCGATGTTGAAGACAACGCATTTGACGGGGAAGTTTCAGTGATCGCCGGAGGCGAGAGGATCTGCACGCAGAGCTACCGCCCTCACTGGACCCCCTATCACAGAATCTACGACTATGAAGTGACTGCTGCTCCGGCTGACTCCAGAGGTATTGAAGGAGTGTCCAGCCTGATTATTCTTTCTTTCAGCATGGACTATCCTGGAGTTGAGTGCCGGGAAGACATCCTTGCCTGGACAACCGGCCACAAACTGGTCACAGGTCCTCAGACGGTAATACCAGGCAGCTCAGACACTGAGAGGTACACAACAGAAATGATACTTCCAGCAACCCCAGGCGGACATGACGGGCAGATCCAACTCAACCTGATAAGGGAACAGTGCGCCGACAACACACACAGCTGGGAGGCCGCGGAAGACACCACAACCCTGTACCGGTGGACTGGGGAACAGTTTACAACAGTTGGAGAAGAGTGAAGCGAAATGCTTCAAAACATATAAAGTGAAGCAAAATGCTTCAAAATGTATAAAATGAAGCATTTCGCTTGACATGGAGAAAAGTTTTACTGATGTTTGATTTATGAACAAATGGATAGTTGTGATTGCAGATATTGTAGATTCTCGTATTGTGGAGAACCGGAAAGAACTTCAAAATCGTTTGCAGGGAGTTCTTGCGGAGATTAACAACAATTCTGATTCAGTTGTTTCGCCATACACAATAACACTTGGGGATGAATTCCAGGCTGTTCTAAGTAAATCAAAGAACTTGTTTTCTGACTTGTGGACCATAAAGGAAAGAATTTTTCCCAGCAAATTGAGAATATCAATAGCTGTTGGGTCCATTTCAACTGAATTGATAAAGACCACTTCTGTTGGAATGGATGGTCAAGCTTTTTATATGGCTAGGGATGCATTGAAGACCATGAAGGAATCAACCTCCATTTTTGTTGTTTCAGGTTTAGATGGTCCTTGTGAGGAGCTTGTGAATGATTCTCTTGCCCTTATTACCGATATAGATAAGTACTGGAAGAAAAACTGGATTGGGATACAGGCCAGATTACTTCGAGAATTTTCAATTGAAGAAATTGCCGGTGAATTGAATATTTCAAAATCTGCTGTTTACCAGAATATAAAAAGGGGTAGATTGAATTTAACTACCAGAATATACAACAGAGTAGCCTCAATGGTTGATGAGGAGATACAAAAAAATGAATGTTGATTTCTATGTTTTCTTCTCTCTCTTTTTGTTCAGCAGGATTCTATGGGTGCACTCTGAAAGCTCAATCAGTTTTGCTAGATGGTTAAGTGTTGCCATTCTTCCGCTGATTTCCCTGTTCTGTTCCTTTTCTCTTTTGAATGGGAATCATTTGCAATTGCTGTTTCTTTCCTGATTCCGCCATTGTTTGAATACATTCTCGGTGGAAGGAAAAGCAAGGATGTAAATCCTTTGTGGCTCAGACAAATTGGATTGATCTTTGGCACTCTTGCCTTCTTCTGGGCATTCAGACCCGATTCCTCTCTTACTCCTTCTCGATTTGGGATTTATTTGGAGCAAGCATTCTTTTCGTTCTTTTTCCCTCTTGATGGATGTGAGGCAGAGATATGGAAAAATTTCTGGATTATCATTGTTGGGATTCACCTTAGTGCAAGTGAACTGAATTTGGGAATACGTATGATTTTGTCCAGGTTGAATGCAGAACCTGGCAGTAATGACACAGTGGATCAAAAGGAATACAACAGGGGGAGAATCATTGGGGTACTTGAACGCACGCTTGTTTTTATTCTTTTCCTCACTGGAAGTGCAAGCGCGGTGGGATTTGTGATTACAGCTAAAGGTTTGATCCGGTTTTCAGAGTTGAATAAAAGAGATTTTGCGGAGTACTTTTTGGTCGGGACTCTCCTGTCTGTGACAGGTTCTCTGATTGTTTCAATTGCGGTAAAAGCACTGATGGTGTAATTATCAAACTATGAAAACAGTCTCCCCAGACGGGGGGGCCTGTTGTGTTATAACGATTCTGCTGGAGATTTCGGATTACACCGGAGATATAGTGGCAGCAGACTCATGCTCCCGGGGCTGAGCCGTGACTTTGGCAGGATTGCAAATTGTTAAATTTCTCGGACTCTACTGAATTAATTCAATGGAATTGCATGACGATTTTAAGAAATCGGCAGAGAAGAAGTTTTCTGTGTTGAGAACCGCTTATGGTGAAATAATGGAGTACAGGAGAACCCACGAGAATAGCGGGACCTGAAGAGCGAAATTAACATTCCCGGGTTCCAGACGAGACTGTTGCTGGACACCTGCAGGAGAAACGGAAGACATACATCATACACTATTCCATTAATGTATGGATGAACCCTTCCAGGGCGCTACATACAGATGGAAGAGACACTCTGGTCTGATCAGGTCCGCGAAGAGCAGCTTCGAGAGGTTCGCTGAGGAATCCGGGAAGATCTGGTATCTTTTGAGTCAGCAGCAGAATCAGTTCTGAAAGAATCAGATTTTCGTTCTGATGTTTCGAATCGTCAAGAATGGCCCATACCGCAATCATGAATGAGTAAATACCTTTCCAGTCAAGCCACCGGACCTCCGGTTGTTTCAGCGACAGCAGGGGGAGCCACTCCTTCTTACGAAGGCTGTAGAGTGTTTCCCGGCCCTTGATTCTTTTAGTGACAGTACCTGACTGAAACAATTCGTTCATAACATTATGGACTGCCTTCTGCGAGTACCCGACCGCAGCAGCTGTTTCTGTGGGGTTCGCCTGAGAATGAGTTGCGAGATAGGCGATGATTTCACACCTTGCATTCACGCCGAAAACGGCTCTGAGCTTCAGAATAAGGTTGGCGGAACAGTCTGCCCGGAACTGCTTGACTACCTGACGGTCGTAGTACTTCTGCCTCGAGAATCCAGCCTTACCGAAGGCTGGATCTGGCTGTGTGGGATGGGGGTGGGGACGGCCGTCTTTCAAGTAGAAAAGAGACTCCTGACGAACTTCACCCTGTGGAATCTGGTCTGCGATCCGGCCCCATTTCGATCGGGATGAGGGTTTAATCAGAAGGTTAGCGATTGCTGTGAGAAGATTCCCCCCGGATAGACCCTTCTGACTGTTCAGGGTTTTAAGTCTCTGGACATTCAGGAACCGCTGGTGGATGCCCAGCCATTCCAGCATAGCATCAAAAACCCTTGGGTCGTACCTGCCTATGCGACAAGTGATTATCACTAAAGCCTCTGGATCAATAATCCACTTCCGGGCGAATTGTGCGTTACCCGATACACCCATGGTAATCCACTGGGACCAGATAAGTTCGAGCATGGCATCAAGGTACCTTGATTTACAATCTTTTTGCAGCATCTTCGTATCCAAGCTCTTCGAACATTGATATCAGAATTCCTCTGAATCCGTCCGAGGGATCGTGTGTCATGCACCAGAGAGCCGCGGCTTCCATCTCTTCAGATGTTGGATTCAGTGCTATTAGTGCAGATCCTCCGCAGACAACCAGCCGCACAGGGTCGGCCCCTTTAAATTGAAGCCGTTCTCCAAGGATCCCCAGTGCCTCATCCAGTATTTTACCGTTAAGTGCCGTCATATTTACATCCCGATACTAGGAGCCTGTCCGAAAACAGTGCACTGGCATTTACATCCACATAATCGGCCACAATACCCGCGTATTATCATCAAATAGCGTTGCTATTATCTTCAAATCCGCATGTATTCTGACTCGATTCTGCGGCGTAACTACGCAGCGCAT
>QNDR01000076.1 GCA_003646025.1 Candidatus Fermentibacterota bacterium | reverse complement strand
TTTCTTTTCCAATTCATTCAGCAGAAATATTGCGCCAAATGAAAAAGTTTTTACTTTTTCCGGCTTACCAGTTGATTCATTCTCCAATAGTTTCTTATGCATGGTGTCTGCGGTTCCCAAATACTTTTGCCAAATAACTTTGGGCTTTCCATTCACTCTTTGCATTTCACGAAGGTAGTAATAGACGCTTCCGTTTTTCTTCTTTTTGTGTAAGTGTGCCATGCCTGTATTATACATGTGTAGGTCTAACACATACCAAACACAGAACTCCAGCCAAGCCAACGAGTTACATGCTTTATTTTGGGTTAGCTCTTAAAGTTCTGTTAAAGATCTCAGCTCCACAGAAAAGCTCCAGTCGCTCAGATAGCCGGTAATCTCAATGAGAACAGGGTCCTGTCCTGAAGCCTGCTGAAGCGACAGAGAAATATCACTGCAGGAACTGCCTGCACCAAAAGGTTGCTCTGGTTCCTGACAGTACATCATCCAGGGGATATTGTTGTCAGTCCACCCGACTACGGGAACACTTCCCGACTGTGGAATAAGCAGATCCACATTGCCTGGAGACATACCAGCTGCTAAAAGTAAAACCAGAATAATCTTCACAGGCACCTCCCTGTTGTTAGTGCGACTCCATAACACTTTTATTCTTTATCTTACCCGCTCAGAATAGCCTTTAGTCCATATGATGTCAATACACTTCAGTTCCATTTAAATACAGTAATCAGTTTTTCCGTTAGCACACCCAAACCGATATTGGAAGAAGCGCTCAAATAAACAGGACTTCCAGAAAAACTGTCGTCAAATAACCGTGTGAAAACATGGGTCAGTTCAGATTATCTGTCGGCAGTTTAAACATCTGTCTTGTCCTTTGTAAAGGTTTCCTGTCACTCTTTACAGATACGATTTATTCAGTAATGTCATCTGTCTCCCTGGCGAATTACAGTGAGCGGAGCAGAGTCTCTTGAAATACTGCTTTCTACAAACACCTGATAGCATCCGGAAGGCAGAGAAGAAACATCCATAGTTGTCGATGCTGAGGATATCCTTCCCTTAAGAACACAGCGTCCGCTTAGATCAAATACTCTGGCGGTGAACTGCCTGTGATGCTGCCACAGTATTACAACACTTGAGTGAGCGGGGTTTGGAAAGATTACCGGGGGTGGTTTAGAGTAAGAGCTGCCTTCTTGTTCCTCAATACCGGAAACCAGCCCTGATCTAAGAATGTTGTGACAGGGATCAAGGGTTACTTCCTGTGGCAGGAAGCTGACTGTATAGGTTTCTTCCTGACTTTGAATGTTGTTCCACATAACAACCAGTGTATCTTTCTCCGTTCCCTCAATCAGAAATTCAACAGGCATCTCAAATACCGGTCCAAGAGTTTGAATCTGTTCCACGGAAATACTTACTTCCCAGTTCGAACCCGATTGCACACTCTCCCAGCTCAACTGGTAGTCGGGGTAAGCATAGTCGTAAACCCATGTATCAAAGAACCAGTCCAACTGCATGGAAGAAGTTGCTTCAAAGGCATCGATGAGATCCGCTGTTGTTGTTGAGCTGTACGCGTTATCAGCCAGATAAAGCTGCAGACCATCGAAAAAAGCATCCTCTCCTATTACGTATCTCAGCATATGAAGAACACTGGCACCTTTGTCATAAACAGTAGTGCCCCAGTAGTTGGTTGCCGGTACTATGGGGAGAACTTTACCACTGGCAACATACCCCTGCATAATCTCAAACATGTAGTTCGTGTAAGCCTCGAAACCGTATTCCCATTCCTCCCACAAAGCTTCACTGTAAGTGGCAAAGCCTTCTGCAAGCCAGATTTCCGGCCAGTCTTCCTCTGTAACATAATTACCCCACCAGTGGTGAGAAATTTCGTGTGCAACAATGCTTTCACCGGTAACAGTGAAGGGGATGGTATTGTGTTCATAGAAACCGGAAGTTCCCACAAACGGGAATCCCAGGTTCTGATTCCATGGATAAGCACAATAGGTGGCTTCAAAACAATCAATCATACGGTCTACTTTGCCGAATATCGGCTCTATTTCCACATCCGGATATGTGTAGTATTTGATCCAGCCGTAGGTAGAGTCTTCCACTACAATAAAATCTGACACGGCAATGGCCCATATATACAGCGAGATTTCCTGTGGATGATGCCAGTGATAGGTGGTTGTGCCGCTACCAGTTTCCACATCAACAAGCTCTCCGCAGCTCACTGCGTAAAGAGTATCCGTCACCGTAAGATGGGTGTCCATTGAGGCCTTGTCGTATATGTCATCCCAGCAGGGAAGCATATATCGACCAGAATGAGGCGTCATGCCTACGCTGTAATGCGATAAATGATTACCCAGTTCCATATTCCAGTGAAACCCCGATCCCCCCTGGATTATGGGTGACCCGCCGTATGAAAACCATACAGTAACGGTGTCTCCTGAATTCAGCGGAGAATTGAGATCCACACTGACTGTTTCACTCTCCTGAAGGAACGAAAGAGCACCCTGAGCGTCCCATGCGGAGTCAATGGTCATCCCCTTAAAATCAAGAACAATACCTGTAAGATTACTTTCCTCCGACTGAAGGAGCAGACCGGATGTGCCGGCAATTTCTTCAATCCCTTCGAATATCTCCAGTGAGACATCGTAGTGAAGCGCATCAAATGAATGGGGTCCCCGTGACAGAGCATCTGAAGAAAAGTCGTCTGCCTTCCCGTCATGGCCAACATCAGAGGCGGGTATAGTCATTAATGAAACCATCAGGAGGAGCATACAGTGAAAGAGCATAACTTCACCTCTTCAGTAAACCTCAACTGCGGCACGGCGAATACAGAACTCCACCATCAACTAAGCCACGCAGAGCTTAGCTTACCAATACAAAATACTACCGGTTGCCGACTCTCTCTTCGAATCGGGCGGCACCACAATCATTCACAGTATAACCGTGGTGCTCCAGAAACTCCAACCCTTCCCTGAAAGCCGCATCTGCAGTCGGGACATGTGTTACAAAGGTCTGCCAGAATCGACTCCACCAGTACTTTCTCTTTGCTTAACTTCAGCTATTACGGTGTATCCGTATTTTTCCAGTAACAGGAATGCCACAGACACCTGCTCTGAAATCTCCCATTCGATAGACTGTTTTGAGGTCCGCAGCCGGTGGCCTGTGGAATTGATGCTAAGCTTTTTCTATACATTGTCTTTTGTTTCCTGTCTCTTTCTTATGGAGACAACCAGTGCTGCTGTGTATGCTGCAAAAACCAGCACCCAGCCCAGCCAGATGGCTCTGCCTGCGTGGAAATAGTAGATAGCAGATACAGCTGCAAACAATGCGTTTGCCGAATTCAGAATCGTTTTTGTTCTGAAAGGGTGTTTGTAAACAACAAAAGCTCCGACAATGTTAAACAGGGCAACGGCCACGCCTGCAGCTCCCGGCACTAAAGCGCCGTTTTCAAAAGAGTCTGCAGCACCTGCGAGAAAGGCAATTCCAGTAAGAATCAGCACAAGTCTGCGTTTTTTACCTCTACCCTTCGACCAGGTGATAGTCACCTCTTTGCCCTACTCCTGCATTTTAAAAATAGAGAGAAAGTCTTCATCAATTTCCATGTTTACAACACCGTTTTTGTTGAGGATGTCAAAGTACTGCTTTGCTTTGAAGGCAAGCTGCTCACCTTCCACATACTCGAAGGTCACACGGTTCAGGAACAGCTCTACCCGGTCAACAGGCTGACGCATCATGTCGAAGGAAAGCTCTGCGGCGGCTTTTTTGTTGCCGTTTACCCACTCAATTGCAGACTTCAGCTCCTCAAGAAACACTCTGCATTCCTCTGGATGTTTTCGAGCAAACTCGCCTTTAAGAACAAGACCGGCGTTGGGAAAACTTCCAAAACCTTCGTTTATATCGTTCCATATTGTATTGAAGGGTATTACTGAGATTTCAGTATTCCTGTCTTCCATAATCTTAATGGCATAACTGGCTTCAGGCTCACGAAGTACCACTGTATCTGCTTTGCCTGTAACAAAATCTCTGTATATCTCTTCAGGACGGCCAAACGGTTTTCCATACCTGAACACAAACTCATCAGGGTCAAAACCGCTTGCCTTGATGAGATACTTCGTGATTTTTGCAGGTGGGGCTTCTTCGAACAATGGAACATGAATTTCCCTGCCTTTGATATCGCCAAAGTTCTCGACTTTCGAGCGGCTTAAAAGTACAAAGTTGTCCCACACGAAAAGCGCCGGGATCTTTATGTCGCTGTTTCTGAGTTTTGCTGAAGTTATCAGTGCGGAAAAACTGATATCTGCCCTGCCGTTTGTTATCCAGGCCAGATGCTTCTCTGTTTCCTCCCACACTTTCAGCTCTTTGATGTTTATATGCTTTCTTATTCTCTCCGATTGTAAAAGACGCATCATCACAGGGTATGCGACCGGTGTCGCCGATTGAATAACGGCATCAACCTTGTCTGAAGAGGTTTCTGCATCGGAAACAGTCGCTGACTTCTTGTGGAAGTAAATCCGGAATTCACCTGCTGCTTCCTGTTCTGTCAGGTGCTCAAAACCCATTTCGGACAGCATGTTTATCATGGGAAGAGGCTCAAAAAGCTGAACAAGAACAAACCCGCTGTCGTCTGCTGTTGCGTAAGCTTTCTTCATAATGATGTCGAACGGGTCTGTGGTCATCATTCTTACATCGAGAACTTCAAATTCTTCTTTCCTCTCCTGCCATGGAAGCTGCTCCTCTGCTGCAGGGTTGAATATTGAAATTCTGTACTCTCTGTTCTTCTCGATATTGAATTTGTAGTTCAGTCCTTCTGCGACTTTGAGAAGTTCATCAGGTCTCTCCACAGAAATCACAACGATATTCCCCTGTGGCTGCAGCTCCGAAACCTTCCAAACAATATCCTCAAGGGTGTTTTCATTGTAGATATACCGCTGTGGACTTTCCTGCCAGTAAATATCTGTGCTCTCGTGTTCCTGTTCACGGTCAGTTCTCTTGATGCAGTCAGGCATTATCTGCTGAAGCTTCTCTGCTGTTCCAAGAAACTCATTAATTGTGTGCAGTATCTCACACACAGATAACCCTGTAACCTTTGCCGCATCTCTGAAGTTGGCAAACCGCGCAAGGGTGTTGTAGAGCGCCGGGTTCTGCATTCTCCTGAACTTTGGAGACAGTCCTGCAAGCACCTGTTTAAGCTCCGGGTGGCGATCAAGGGTTGCTTTAATGTTGGATGACGCAACAACAACATCAGGCATCTCTTCTCCGTTGCTGAGAACGGAAATAGCATCAACAGGACAGATTTCCACAGCCCTGCTGCAGGCTGCCTCCTCCCCTGTACTTGCCGGCTGCCGGTTCAGGTATGCCTTTTTTTCGCCGCCGATACTGAAATTGTTTCCCGCCACCTCAACACAGGCTCTGCAGCCTATGCACTTCTCTGATACTGTGTACTTGTTCATTGCTCACCTTGCCGTTACTGCCTGCAGACTTGCTGCAAAATCCGTGTTCAGCCATAGTTTTCCTAAGATAACAGATTGCCTGTGAAATTGAAAAACCAAAACATTGATAAGTTCACTTCAGCTCTGTTACTCTATGGCCTTCATTGCGGCACGGTCGTGTCAGGAAACAACCGATACACCGGTTCTTTCGTGGGAATCGTTGCCTCCGTAAACAAGGAAAGACTTGTCTTCGCCTGACAGTTTCCTCCACCAGTTAAGACCCTTAAAGGAATCCTGTGTTAATGTACTCCCGGATTTGATTTCAACAGGAGTAAGCCTGTCTTCTCTTTCAATGACCAGATCTACTTCATTACCAGCCCTGTCTCTCCAGAAATAAAGATCATTCCTTCTTCTCTGATTAAACCCTCTCTTCAACAATTCAGAAACAATCAGGTTTTCAAACAGAGCCCCTCTCATTGAAGACAGATTCATACCCTTTTCAGTTTCTATGGACAGAAACCATGCAGCCAGGCCGGTATCATGAAAGAAAAGTTTGGGAGATTTAATAATTCGCTTACGAAAATTTCTGTGATGCGGCTGTAAAAGAAACACTATGTAGCATGCCTCGAGCAATGAGATCCAGTCTCTTGCTGTGTCGTGGGTAATACCTGCATCAGAAGCCAGATTCGAAAGGTTAACCAGCTGGCCAATTCTCTCTGCACACAAACCTATGAACCGCTGAAATACACTGAGATTTCTTACGTTGATCAACCTGCGTATATCCCGTTCCACATAGGATCTGATATAGTTTCCAGCCCACGATCTGTGATCGAGTTTTCTGTCATGTACCGGCGGGTACAAACCGGTAGCCAGAATTTTATCAAGACTGTAATCTACAGAAAGTTCTGACAGACTGAATGAAAGCAGTTCCAGATATGCAGCTCTTCCCGCCAGGCTCTGAGAAACACCGGACAGCACTCCGAACTGCTGACTACCAGTGAGAATGCAGGTTCCGGTTCTGCTGGAGGAGTCAACTCTTTCCTGCATGTAAGACAACAGATCAGGACACAGCTGAACCTCATCGAAAACAGCTCCATCCGGATATCTGTCGAGAAACAGTCTGGGATCCTGTGTTGAAAAGTTTCTGATATCAAGGTTTTCCAGTGAAACATACTGTTTTTGCTGGAACGCACTTTTTGCCAGGGTGGTTTTCCCCGACTGGCGTGGTCCGGTGATAATCACCACCGGGTATCCTTCGGCCAGTTTCTTCACTGTAGTTTCTGCTTCTCTTTTAATCATAGGCACAAACCAGCAACAATCGTGCTGATTGTCAATTCAATTCTCAATTAGCATGATTTTCATTCCCAAGAGAATTCCCAATCCGGAGTCCATCCGGAGAGTATGTTGGTATATTGTCCCGGGAGCCTGTTCTCGGTCAGGCTCCCGGGAGATGTTTACCCTTACTGAAAGATCACTGATGCTTGTTCCATTTGATAGAGACACAGCCACTGTACGGTCTGCAATAAAGGTGCTGACAGGTCTGTGCCGGCCGCCGGATACACTTAGAAGCAGCGGTGCCTCCATTGATATCCGGACTAGGCAAAAGGAACACACAAGAAAGCAGAAAGAGCTTGCTGAACAGCGGGACTGTGAGATCGAGATACCGGCAATGCTTGTCACGGAGAGGAACGGAATAAACTTCCATATCACCGGAAGAGCGGATCTGCTCAGCACAGACGGTAAGACGGTTATCGAGGTAAAAACAGCCCAGCCCATGCCGGAGTCTCCCAGGTCAGATCACCTGCTGCAGGTTCTGTTCTACGCAAGAGCGCTAGGTGCTGGAAATGCCTCTGTTGTCTACACAGATCCCGATTCCAGAGAGTCTATTGAGTTTCCGGTAGACCCTGAAGATAAACAGATGAAAACACTCTGGAACGGTTTTGTTGAAGATGTGTCACTGTTTGTTAAGAGTGAGTGGAAGCGTCATCTTGAGCTGAACGCTGCACTGGAGACCTTTGGATTTCCCTTTGATGAAATACGACCCGGACAGCAGGAAATAGTTGACTCAGTGAGAAGGGCTGGCAACAGCAGAGAAGAACTGCTGCTACAGGCTCCCACAGGAACGGGAAAAACGGCCGCCGTACTCGCAGGCGCTATACCTCCTGTTGTTGAAAACTGGAGAATACTGTTTTTTCTCACTGCAAAGAATACACAGAAGAAGATTCTTGCTGAAACAGTGGACAGGTTTATCAAACGGGGGTTTCCCTTTCGAACCATGGTTATCTCGTCACGGGAGAACTCGTGCCCTGCGGAGATGGAGAGGTGCAACCCGGAACTGTGCCCCTTTGCTGAGGATTTCGGAAGCAGAATAAGAAACTCCGGCATCATTGAGAAATTAACGGAAAAGATACTGATAACCCCTGATGACATAATGCGTGAGTCTGTTGCAGCCGGGGTCTGCCCCTTTGAGCTTTCTCTGTTCGTCTCCCAGAGATGCGACCTGATCGCCTGCGACTACAACTATGTGTTCGACCCGGGAATACGGTTGAAAAGATTCTTTGACTTTGACGAAACCGCCTCCAGATGCGCACTGCTTATAGACGAGGCGGCAAATCTGCCTGAAAGAGTACGGGGTATATGGTCCCCTGAGATAAAAACTTCCTGGATGGAGACAACATGGAAGTACGCAAGGGGCAACAGAAGGCTGCAGAACCTGTTGCGACCGTGGAGAAAACTGCTTCAGGCCTACGCTGATCAGCCCTGGCCCTACAGAGATGATGAAGTGCGCCTGCCTGAAGATGCAGGTCTTCCAAATATCAACCGGCGGAGATGGCAGAAAATACTCGGCGGCGACATGAAAGCCCCAGCAGAGGCGACTCTGCTGAGCAGGTCGATCACAGGGTTTTCACGGGTAGCGGAACGACTTGATGAAAGATTCCACTTGCTGGCCAGAAGAGAGGGAAACGATACACTTGTTCAGTGGTACTGCACCGATCCCTCTGTGTTTATCGCGGAAGAGCATTCCAGGTGTTCCAGTGTTGCAGCCTTTTCCGCCACACTTGAACCCATGGGCCATTTCGCTTCTGAGCTGGGGCTGGGAAACGGTGATAACCTTGTTTCAAAGGCGGTTGGCTGGCCTTTCCCCCGTGAAAACCTCGCGGTATGGGTTGATACCGGCGTTAACACCCGCTGGAGGTACAGAGATGAACAGACTGATATAATTGTCAGTCGGCTTCAGGGAGCCAGAACAAAGAATCCCGGAACCTGGATGGCGTTTTTTCCCTCATTCTCCTGGATGGAAAAAATAGTTCTTGCAGCTGGCGACTCCGCCCTGGACCTGATTGCCCAGAAGAGAGACATGTCGGAACAGGAAAGACTGGATTTCATTGAACTGATAAATGGCGGGAATCATCTTGTGCTGGCAGTTGCAGGTGGTCTTTTTGCTGAAGGTGTTGACCTGAGTATACCGGACCTCCGGGGATGTTTTATTGCGGGACCCTCCCTGCCCTCTGTTTCACTGAGACAGAAACTGCTGCAGAAGAGATACGACAGTACCGGACGGAACGGCTTTCTGCATGCCTTTGCAATTCCCGGGATGAACAGGGTAATACAGGCTGCCGGCAGGCTGATAAGAAACAGTGAACAAAAGGCAGACCTTGTTCTGCTTGGGGGCAGGTTTATTCACTCTCCGTACTTTGATCACCTTCCGGAACACTGGTTCCCGTTAAGAGTGATAAGAAACGGTAAAGTTTCGTTGAAACACAAAAACACATAGTACTCTTGCTTGTTGACAGCATCTCAGACTGCAGCTATTGTTAATCTGTAGGTTGTTTGGCACGCCGTAAATGAAGGAGATGATATGCCTGTATTTTTAATTACCTTTTGTCTTTTACAGGGTGTTTCAGGAACAACTGTGCCCATTTCTCCAGCAGACTTCCCGGAAATACCCATCTATGTGGAAGAAACCTGGTCGGTACCCTATGCCACCGATATTCAGGACATCAGTTTTAACTGGAATACATATACTCTGGTTATCCGCAGCAACGGCAGTGGAAAAATCTTTCTGGCAGATCCAGCCACATGTGACTCCACCGGAGAAGTTAACCTGCCTGCAGGTTCAGAAGGTTTCGGAGTTGCCGTTAACTATTCAGGTTCTGGAGACTACTATATCAACAGCAGTACATCCGACAGCATTCTTTACTGTGACGGCTCAGACAGCTGGACAGGTTTCGCTAATCCTGCAGGAACAAGCGGTGCCGGGATGGACATGTACAGCGGAGGCTCTGCCACCCTTTGCGAAGCACTTAATACCGTTCCCTGCGGTTTCTACAACATGGACCCCG
The DNA here is from genome assembly GCA_003646025.1 of Candidatus Fermentibacterota bacterium. GTDB lineage: Bacteria > Fermentibacterota > Fermentibacteria > Fermentibacterales > JCC-6 > Sabulitectum. The sequence goes on along the minus strand of QNDR01000076.1, from coordinate 2,876 downwards.
ACGGCTCCGGCAGTACTCTGTATGGACTGCCAGGTATAGGCAGTGAAATAAGTGGTTTCATGGGGCATGATGTGGCTACCCGTTACGGTAGTCCGCCCTGGGCAATTATTACAACAACCAGATTTGGACATGAATTCTTCTTCCTGTATGAGGGTTCCGGATCTTATGTTGTCTACGGTCAGGAGCCGTGCCCCCTGTCTGTTTCTGAATCACTGGGACTTACCTGGAGCCCGGACGGAGCAGTTTACTGGAGCTACAAAGGACTTGATAACCAGTATTACATCAGCAAACTGCAAATACCTGTTTTTGGTGGAATTGAAGATACCACGCAGGGAACAGGAAATACTTCCAGAGCTCTGGAAATCACAAGCAACCCTTCAAGGGGCTCTGCGGGCATTGCTGTAAACCTGATAGCCGGAGAACAGGTTGTTCTTGATGTTTATGACTTGTCTGGAAGGCTGGTAGAAACCCTGTACAATGGGCAGCTGGCTTCAGGAGAGAATACTTTCAGCTTCAGCGGATGTTCCGGTATTTTTACTGCTGTTTTAAGACACTGTGGGCAGGAGGAAATGCTCAAATTCGTTCTCTCAGATTAGGATCTGCTGGAACAGTTTCCAGAGCACGCCCCCGATCACGTTTCAAATTGCAACCTTAATCCTGCTGTTTCCCTGGAAAATAGTTCGTTTTACCACAGAGGGGCGGCAGGAATGCCTCCCCTCTTGTGTTTTGTCGTAAACCTATCTGAGCATCACAAATGACTGTGTGCGAGTTCCGGCAGGTGTGGTAAGGGTAACGAAGTAAAGACCGTCTGGAACAGGCCTGCCCTGTGCCCCTGCTCCGTTCCATGTAATGGAATGGATACCTGCTTCAACATTTCCGGAGTGGATTGTTGAAACTCTTCTTCCTGTAATATCGAACACAGCAAGATCCACCACACCGGCAGCCTGTGTACTGAAGCCAATAGATGCCGTTGATGTAACAGGGTTGGGATACACACCATTTAGGTAGAAAGCAGGTAAACCTGCAGATTCTTCACCGTGTGTTCCAACAGTATTCGCGTAGGTAACTGCCGGAAGCCTGTTGTGCGCAGTGGAAGTTACTGTAACTGCATCTGCTCCCGGAAGGGTGGGAATTGTGAGGCTTGCAACTCCCGATGCGCTGGTATACCCGCCATCCAGGAGTTCCTTTGTGTCATCGTAGTAAACGCCGACAAGAGCACCTTCAACAGGAGCATCTGTTCCATCGGTTACGGTAACCTGAAACGCTCCTGGAACTACCGTTGCAGAATGAGAATTGGAAAGAACTGCAATCGGGGAAGTGTCTGTAAAAATATCGGTCTCAGGGCAGCCAAAAACATGGGCAATGTTCACCATGTCTACCCCGCTCGAACCAAACGATGTATAACAGGCTGCCTTTCCGAAAGAATGGGCAGCACCCAGGTGGTGAATGCTCTCTGTAAAGTACCCGCGGAAGGTGTGAATCTGGAGAGTATCACCCGGTCCTATCGGTGTGTAGGTGGAAGAACCCATGATATTCACAGCACCCCTGGGATCACCTGTGGTTCCCTCTGAAAGAAAAGCTTCCGTGAAACAGTAATGACCGTCAAACTCACCATTCTGACATCCCACGGTAAACACCCAGGGCATCATCCTGCCGTTTGTAAGGCTGGCGATGTTACTTATACTGAAACCGGAGGTAACCCAGCTTGTGATGTCTCCGTGACCTATGTAGTTGATAACTGAAACCCCGTCGTTGATATCTGCAGTTACTGCACTTAATGAGGGGGTAGCTCCACCGAGAGCGTCGCAGTAAAAGGTTGATTCCAGGGCATTAGCCATGAACAGCTGATGAAGCATCAGTGATTCATAAGCTGCATTCATGGGGCTGGTACAGGCCATGCTGAACGCAGTGTTGAACCAGCTGCCCCCTGCTGGCTGGTAGGGATTCAGTTCAGCGTTTTTGATCTTCCATGAAATGTAGGCAAGGTCGTCGGAATCACTTCCACTGAGTCGACCTATGTGCATGGAAGGTAAAATGCTGCTGCCTACTACCGCATACTGGTTGTCCGCGGCGTGTGTTTCATCGCCTGCATACTGTGGAGAAGGAACAACGTAGTTATCTCCAACCAGCAGCACATACTCCGGAGGGTTGGGCCAGTTGTTAAAAGCATTTTCAAGCCAGGCATCAATCTCCGGAATGGATGTTCCAATGGTGGCGAGATCTCCTGTCTGAACATCGTAGCCCTTCTGCTTTTTCCAGTCGATAAGTTCCTGCGCTAAACCCAGCGATTCAGTTGTTCCGATAAATACATAGCTGCCGTCAACGACATCCATATCGTTCTGAAAACCGAGAACCTGGCTGTACAGAGGGAGGAAGCTTCTTGTGTAGCCTGTGGCAGTGCGGTTCAGTTCATTATCGCCTGTCTGGTTGCCTGCTTTGATTCTTACCGTAACGCTTGTTGTAAGCAGAACCTCACCGGTAACAGGGTTTACCTGCACCGGATTGAACCTGACCCAGGCAACTCTTATATCTCTGAGAATATCCACATGCTCAATTTCAACTGTTGACGCTGGAAAATATTCCGAACTCTGATACACCGCATTATCTATTCTGAATTCAGGCTCAGGGCCGGACCACGTAGCAGGTTCCTGCCATGGTGAAACTGTGTAATTACCAAGCAGAGAGGTTTCCTGACTGATAACCTCAATTGTAATATCTCCATGATCTGGAACAAGTATCATCTTCCTTACAACAGGAAGATCCGGGGAGCCGATCACTCCAAGATAATCGCCTTCTGAAGGAATTCTGAAGGCACTTGCAGATCCGAAACCGGCAAGATCAGTGCCTACTACTTCAAGGTCTGCAAGGTTGAACTG
>QNDR01000075.1 GCA_003646025.1 Candidatus Fermentibacterota bacterium | reverse complement strand
GGCGAGCAGCCAGAGGAAACTGTTCCTGAAGAGCAGCCACCTGCTGTGTTTGAAGAGAAAGCTCAGGAAGCCGGGCAGGAAAGCAGGGATGAAGCTGCTCCGCCTGCAGTTGAGGAACAGCCGCCGGCTGAATCATCAGCAAACCTCGACGCCATATTCGGCGGAGGCGAGCAACCAGAGGAAACTGTTCCTGAAGAGCAGCCACCTGCTGTGTTTGAAGAGAAAGCTCAGGAAGCCGGGCAGGAAAGCAGGGATGAAGCTGCTCCACCTGCGGTTGAGGAACAGCCGCCGGTTGAATCATCAGCAAACCTCGACGCCATATTCGGCGGCAGCGAGCCGCCAGAGGAAACTGTTCCTGAAGAGCAGTCACCTGCTGTTGAGGAGCAGCCAGCTGATCTGGGAGCAATGTTTGGCGGGGGTGAATCTGCAGAGGTAAACCTTGACTCCGTGTTCGATAAGGGAGAGGCAGAACAGCCTGCCCGGGAAGAAGCCGAAATCCCTGATTCAGCGGCTGATCTTGGCGCCATATTTGGCGGAGAAAGCCAGGTGGGACAACCGGCTGCTGATGAAGCAGCAGCTCAGGCAATCGAACAGAATCAGAAAGAAGAAGCCTTGCCTGAAGAAGAGAATGAAGAAGCTTCGCAGAGCGAGGGTACTGTTGCCAAGGAAACAGTGGAACAGGAAGTTCAAAGCGAAAGCACTGACGAGGCTGTTTCTGCTGAGACACAAGCGCCTTCCGGAACAGCCGGTGAAGCTGCTGATCTCAATGCCATGTTTGGTGAAGAAGCGGTTGAAAAGGTCAGGGAGACCGATAAACCAGACATGACAGCAGTACAGGATAAACAAACGGAAACACAGGAAGTTTCTGCCGATGAGAAAACCGAAGAACCGCCGGCAGAGATTGTAGTAGAGGTTCCTGTTGTTCCGGAAGATCGGGAAGAAGAGCTTGAAGAAAAGCTCGAAGAAACACAGGAAAAACTGGAAGAAAAGACGGAAACTGAACATGTTGAAGAGTCTGCTGCAGATGACGCGGCAGCCATATATACCCTGCTGCCGGGGAATGACAGCGCACTGTGCGTGTTAAAACTTGAAACAGGCAGTGTACGGGTAATCAGAGGACTTCTGGCGGCAATGGATGGTTCTCTTTCTCTGGATGGTGAAGTTCTTACCGGCAGCGGTCTGGCCTGGATGGGGCAGGGAAATCTTACTCCTGTTGTGGTCCGGTACACTGAAGGTATGACTGTCCGCATAGACAGGGTTGCAGTAAGACCAGTCGGACTGACTCGGGAAACATGCGGTATAGGCTCTGTGCCATCTTTGTGTAAATTCAGAGGAAAAGGGAACAATATTCTTGTGTTTGTTTCCGGTAGAACCAAGAAGCTCTCAGTATCGCCGGGCCTGAAGGTCAGAGGGGGAAGTGTTGTTGCCTCAGATCCCGGTGTTGTATTCAAAGAGGACGGTTCAGAATTCCTCTCTGTCTCTGGAGAGGGAATGCTGATAATTACCGGGTAAGGTATTACACGGACAGTGGCAAATGTTCTGTTATCGGGGCTCATGTGGGGATGTAGCTCAGTTGGAAGAGCGCTGCCTTCGCAAGGCAGAGGCCGGCGGTTCGATTCCGCTCATCTCCACCATAAATTTATGAAACGGTGTAATTAATGAAACGCCAGTTAAGTGATCAGCCGGATGCCGGGTGCAGTGTTGCGTGGCAGCTTCAGAATGGTCGCAGCCGTATTCAGCGGGATATGGCTGCCGACGGGTTCAAAGGCGATTACCCTTATGCCGGTGTGGTTGTTGTAGCGGAGAACCGCGTTTCAGAAGACGATTCTTCAGCCTCAATTGCCGTCGAAACGGTAAGGGATGTTTTCGCAGAGGGTGTTGCCTTCGGTGTAGAAGATGCACTGATCGACTCCCTTAATGAAGCAGCAGAAAGTATGAGAGATAAAAAACTTTCCGGATGCAGTGTTGCTGCGATTGCTTTCAGCGGAACCCATATATGGTATGCTTCTGCGGGAAACTGCAGAATTTACAGAATAGACTCCGATGGTATTGAATGTCTTGTTCACGATCAGTCCAGTGCTGCGGAGATGAGAATGTCTCCTGACCACACAGATTACAGTAAAAAAGTGAAGGAACTGAAGTGGTGGCTGGGAAGCACTTCTCCGGGTAAACCTGTCTGCGGTCATTCCCGGATCAAGCGGGATACCACATACCTTGTTCTTACAGCCGGTGGCTGGGTTCAGTTCGAAAGCAGTGCCGTTGCGGTACACACAAAGGCGATAAAGAAAACTCTTGCAGGGTGGCTTTCTTCTCTCTCCAGGGATTTGAAACTTGCATACAGGAGGCAGGGTGGCGCTTTAGGAGCTGTTTCCGGCGTGAAGAGCGGGAGTGGAACCTCTGTACCATGGAAGTCATGGTCTTTAGTGGCTGCTGTTCTGGGTTTGATCGGTTTTCTTGTTTTTGCCAACCCATTTTCTCCCAGAACAGGTGAAGAGGAAAAAACAGATCTGTTTTATCCAGATTCGGTAGAACAGATTGTACAGCCTATTATGGAGGATACCTCACAGCTTGCTGTTGACACTGCCGGTTCCTCTGGAATGTTCTCAATGATAGCAGACAGTCTTACCGTTGAATTACCCGACAGCGAAGTTGTTCCGGATATAACCTCAGACCTGCCCCTGCAGGTTGTGCAGGTTGGTGGAGAGGTTCCTGTTTTGAGCCCGGATACTTTTGCAGTCAGTCTGAATGCAGAACCCGATCTGCAGTGGGAGAATTTTACTCCCGGTATCTACGCCGTAAGTGGAGACACTGCCTCCTGTGTTCTGGCTCAGGTAATCAGTTCATCTTATCCTGGACTTGAAATAGTGGAAGTGGACCGCATTGTTACGGTAAGAGAGAATGGTGTAGCCGAATCTGCCAGATGGCTGTCTTCGCTTTCCAGAGAACTTGCAGAGAGTACTGTTGTAGTTGTGGAAACAAGAAGCAGCGTTGCCGGTGGTGCAGAGTGGATAAGAAACTATCCTGTGTTCACTAACGGCAACAGAGCAGACCGTGCAGGGGAGGCTGGCGGTTTTGCAGGAGATTCTCTTCCCGGCCTTCCATCTCTCAGAAATCCACGCTGTTACAGAATTGTGGTTGTTCTCTGAATAACAGAGACTTGAAAAATTCCTTAATTTTATCTATCTTTCCGTGCCGGTCACTCTAGATGGGGAGCCAGCGGTGCCCTGTACTCGCAATCCGCTATAGCGGGATCGAACACCTGGCGCGGCTTTGTTCTATGAGGTGCTCTTCAAACACTGGTTTAGCAGGCAGAACCCGCGCGGCGCAGCCCCGCGAACCCGGTCAGGGCCGGAAGGCAGCAGCCGTAAACGGAATGCTGCGGGTGATGCGGATCATTTTGTCTGTGCCTTTGTTTGATTCACTTTGCAGAACTTGTCAATCCAGGTTGAGTGACCGGCACGAAAAGCGGCCTTCAGCTGCAGACAGGAGGACAGATTGAGTTATCTTGTGTTCGCGCGGAAGTGGAGACCGCAGACTTTCAGCGAGGTAATTGCCCAGGAGCATGTAACGAAAACTCTTCGCAATGCCATCGAAAAAGAACGTCTGGGGCACGCATATCTGTTTACCGGTCCCCGTGGCGTGGGAAAAACTACAACTGCCAGAATTCTGGCAAAAGCTCTGAACTGTATCAATGGGCCAACACCGGACCCCTGTATGCAGTGTGAGGCCTGCAGAAGAATAGCAGCCGGCAGTCACCTCGATGTGCTTGAAATAGATGGAGCAAGCAACAGAGGTATAGACGAGATCAGAGACCTGCGGGAAAAAGCCAGATATGCCGCTGCTGAGGGCGGATACAAAATATACATAATTGATGAAGTTCATATGCTGACCAGAGAGGCGTTTAACGCTCTTCTGAAGATACTGGAAGAACCGCCGGACAAAGTAATATTTATCTTTGCAACAACTGAGCCAAGAAAGGTGCCTGCCACAATTCTCAGCCGCTGCCAGAGGTTCGATTTCAGAAGAATACCTTCTTCAATCATGGCTGAATACATCAGAGAAGAGGCCGGCAAAGAGAAGATATCAATCGATTCAGATGCCCTCAGTCTTGTGTGCCGTGCATCGGGAGGGAGCATGAGAGATGCTCTTTCCATAATGGATCAGCTTGTGAGTTTTTCCGGTAAAGAGATCAAAGGAGAAGCAGTTTCCAGGCTGCTTGGTCTGGTTGAGGCAGATCTGCTGGCTGAAATTTCCAGTGCAGTTCTCCATTCCCGCGGTTCAGTTGCACTCGACCTTGTTCAGGAGGCGCTTGTTCGCGGGTACAGCATAGAGGAACTCATCGCTGCACTGGTTGGTTTTCTGAGGAATCTTCTTCTGTCGGCTGCAGGTGCGGAAAAAGGTATTACTGACCTTTCAGACAGTGAGGTTGCCCTTTTGCGTCAGACGGTTACCGGTGTTTCCGACGTACATGTGCTGAATGTATTAAGGCTTGTTGCAGGGGCATCTGCTCAAATCAGATCCGGAGCTTCTCCAAGAATATCACTTGAAGCTGCTCTGATAACCGCGTCTAAACTTGGAATAGCATTTGGAATTGAGAGTCTGCCTCCTGTGACCGAAAAGGTTGCTGTTGTGGCAGTGAAGGGTATACAGCCAGACACTGACAGTTCTTCCGAAACTGCTGTGCAGAACAAAGAGGAGACTGCAGACGGCCAGGAAGCTCTAGTGGAAGCACCCGGCACTGCGGAGACACCTGTAAACGGAAACAAAGACACAGCGGATGAAGCACACAGTGATGATGAAAAGGAAAGGGAAAATTCTTACGTGAGAAAGATCTCCGGTCTGTTTGATATGATCCCTGAAAACAGGTAGGAACAGGTGAAAAAATGAACCGCCAGATGAAAAAGATGATGGCTCAGGCCCAGAAAATGCAGCAGGATATGATGAAAGCCCAGGAGGAACTGGCTCAGGAGAGAGTTGAGGGTTCATCCGGTGGCGGGATGGTAAAGGTTACAGTTACCGGGCAGTCAGATGTTGTGGGTATTAAAATCTCACCTGAGGTGGTGGACCCGGAAGATGTGGAAATGCTTGAGGATATGATACTGGCAGCTGTTCATGATGCCGTTGAAAAAAGCAAAACCGTTGCGGAAAAGAAAATGGGCAGGCTGGGAGTTCCAGGCGGGCTGGGAGGATTGATGTGAAAGAGTCCGTCGTTGACTCTCTTGCTACTGCTCTGGGCAAACTTCCAGGTATAGGAAAAAAGACCGCTCTCAGACTGGCCTTCGCTCTGGTAGATAACAGGCAGCTTGCGTCAGATCTCTCAACTGTTCTTGCAGAAACGGCGGCAGGTGTCAGGGAATGTGTGCTGTGCCGGAACCTTACAGACGGTGAAGTTTGTGAAACCTGTCTTGACAGATCCCGTCAGAACACGATCTGTGTCGTTCACACACCTGCGGATCAGAGGTCTATGGAGGACACTGGGCTTTACCGCGGGTACTACTTTGTTCTTCACGGAAGCCTTGCCCCCCTTGACGGTACAGGACCTTCCGACCTTGGTATACCCCTGCTGGTGGAGAGAGCTACAAGTATAAATGCCAGAGAGGTTATTCTTGCTTTGGATTCCACCACAGAAGGTGAAGCAACCTGTGCCTACATCGCCAATCAGCTTGAGTCACGGAACATCAAAGTAACACAACTTGCCAGAGGCCTGCCGCCGGGAGCTCTTGTTGAGTTTGCAGATTCTCTCACTCTTTCCCAGGCTCTCAAAGGCCGCCGCGGGTACTGATGGTTCTGAACTGGCCCAACAGGCTGACCATAGCAAGAATTGTTATGGCTCCTGTGGTAATGATTCTTCTTCAGGTGGGAACATCAGAAGCAAGATGGGCCGCTTTGATAGTGTTTGTAACTGCGGCACTCACAGATATGGTCGACGGTTACCTTGCCAGAAAGTACGGCTGGATTTCCAATCTTGGAAAATTTCTGGATCCGCTTGCGGACAAACTTCTTGTGTGTCTGGCCTGGATCGGTCTTTCAGAGCTGGGGCTGGTTCCCCAGTGGACGGTCTATATAGTTGTAGGCAGAGAGCTGCTTATTTCCGGTCTCAGATCCATTGCAGCGTACGCAGGAGTTCTTATTATGCCGTCAGGTATGGGGAAATGGAAAGCTGCCGTGCAGATGTTTTCAGTTTCATACTACATGCTTTTGTCTGTGCTCAAACTTGATGCCATACCCCGCGCGGCATCTTTCGTTGGAGAGACAGCTATGTGGGCAGCTCTAGTGCTTACAGTTGTTTCGGCGTTTCACTATTTCTGGAGAAACAGAAACATTTTACAGAGGCTGGGAATGTGAACATTGTAACAAAGCTCTGGAGCCTGCGGTTTGTGCGTTTCAGCGGAGGCGCTGTTGCAACAACTATGGGAACAGGCTTTTTCCCTCTTGGACCTGGAACAGTTGGCAGCCTTGTAGCAGCTGCAGCCTTCTATTATTCCCCTGTCAGTACGCTGGTTCTTTTGCCGTTTGTTCTTTTGCTGGGCTGGATCGGGTGCGAGGCCGGCAGAAAACTGTGGGGAGAAGATCCTTCGATTGTTACAATAGATGAGGTTGCCGGGACCTGGATTGCCTGTCTTGCTTCTCCTCCATCATGGGGCATAAAAGGTATTGTCGCTGCGTTCGTTCTGTTCAGAATATTCGATATAGCAAAACCCTGGCCGGTGAACAGGCTTGACGAAATGAAAAACGGAATTGGAATTCTACTTGATGATGTTGCCGCAGGTCTCATGGCGGCAGCAGTGATATTCATCGTGCACCTGGCAGGTCTTTAATGCTTCCCGAAGCGGTACTGATACTGGTTGGAGATGAGCTTTTAAGCGGCAGAACAAGAGATGTAAACCTGCACCGATTCTCCGGTCTGCTTGCAGAGATGGGTTTCCCTGTTGTTCATGCGGAAGTTGTTCGGGATGTGAGAAGTGAAATAGCTGCTGCGGTGAAGGATGCCCTGGGAGACGGCAGGGTTGTTGTTGTTACAGGGGGACTGGGCCCCACCGATGACGACATAACTGTTTCGGCAGTCGCGGAGGCTTTTGGTCTTTCCGTCTCCAGATCTCCTGTTGCCGAGGAAATGGTTAGAAAACGGCAGCGTCTGTTCAGTTCAACTCTGCCTGTTTCAGCACTGAAGCAGGCTGATATCCCCCGGGGGGCCATTCCTGTGCTGAACCCTGTGGGGATAGCTCCAGGGCTGGTGCTCCCGGTCGGAAACGGAGTTGTCATCTGTATCCCGGGAGTACCGTCGGAGTCTCTGGCTCTTTTGCCCCTGTGTCTTGCTGAGGCGGGAATTGTGCCCCGCAAAGCAGAACTGATAAGGTTTGTAAGAACGTGGGGGTTGAAAGAGAACAATCTGTTTGATTCTCTCTCTGATCTGGCAGCAAAGCACAGTGTAGTTCCTGCATTTCTTCCTTCGCCTGGAAGAGTTGATGTAAAGGTAAGCGGTGCCGGTGCAGACGGTTTCTGTAGGGATGTTATTGAAAAACTCGGCAGCAGAGTTTACTCCACCGTTCGGGATGAAACGCTTGAAGAGGCTCTTGGCAGGAAACTGATGAAATCCGGATTTGTTCTGGCAACTGCTGAATCCTGTACCGGAGGGGGTATTGGCAACGGTATCACAGCTATTCCAGGTGCGTCCGAGTGGTATGCCGGCGGGGTTATTACCTATTCCGACAACCTGAAAACAGGTTTACTTGGCGTTCAGAAGCAAACTTTGAAAACTCACGGAGCAGTAAGTGAACAAACTGCTCTGGAAATGGCAAGAGGTGTCAGAAGAGTAACAGGAGCCCGGTGTTCTGTGTCTGTAACAGGTATTGCCGGCCCTTCAGGCGGCACAGACAGTAAGCCTGTTGGTACGGTGTGGACCGCCTTGTGCTGTGGAGACACCGAAAGAGCATTCGTCTGGCATCTTGGCGGGAACAGACAATCTGTCAGGGAGGGAGCAGCAGCCAGGGCTCTGGGAACCCTCTTCGAAGTGCTCCCGTGAGACTGTTCGTTGCCCTCGAGCTTTCCCGGGATTCCATACAGGCACTGGAACTGTGGCGTAAACCCCTTGTCATCAAATATCCGCTGTTGAAATGGACTTCGGAAAGTCAGCTCCACATTACACTGAGATTTCTTGGAGACTGCAACCCGGATGATGTTATCCCTAAGATGAAGGCCCTTGCTCTGAGAGAGCTGCTTCCAGTTGAATACACTTTGTCGGATATCGGAGACTTTGGGAAACCTCCGTTTGTGATATGGCTGTCGGGAAAATTCTCCAGCAGTTTGTATACCATGGCCAGCCGTCTTGAACACATCCCCGACGAACACGGCAATACAGGTGAGACAGGGAGATTCATTCCCCATGTAACCATCGCAAGAGTAAGGTCCGGCGTGCAGTGTCCCCGGCTGAATCCTGATATCTCCATACAGGGAGCTGCACAGTCGGTCAACCTTGTTGAAAGCGTGCTGACATCTAAAGGGCCTGTTTATTCAACCCTTTACACCGTTTCGTAGCGCACTGTATTTCCGATATATATTCAACAGATGAACAGGGTCTTGTCAGGGAAACATTTGTTTACTATAATTGATTTCGATGGCAGGAGAAGGTCCCCTCATCAGGGTACATCAGACTATTTGCTGAAAGGTGTTGCCATGGCAGACAGAAAAGGCAGTGAAGCAGGCAGAAAGAAGGCTTTAGACGCAGCCTTCATGCAGATCCAGAAGAAGTTCGGTCAGGGTGCAATCATGAAACTTGGAGATGCCCCGGAAATGCAGGTGGAGTTTTTCCCCACCGGTTCGCTTTCTCTGGACATCGCGCTGGGTATAGGAGGGGTTCCCAGGGGAAGGGTAATCGAGATATTCGGCCCTGAAAGCAGCGGAAAAACCACTCTGGCTCTGCACATGCTTGCCAGCGCCCAGAAGGCTGGAGGAGAGGTTGCATTTATCGATGCCGAGCATGCCCTTGATCCAACATACGCCGAAAAACTGGGGTTGAACATCGATAATCTCATGGTTTCCCAGCCCAGTAACGGTGAGCAGGCTCTCGAAATAACAGAAACTCTTGTGCGCTCCAATGCTGTTGCCGCCATAGTAGTAGATTCAGTTGCCGCACTGGTTCCCCGCGCGGAGATCGAAGGCGAAATGGGAGACAGTCATGTGGGTCTCCAGGCTCGTCTCATGAGTCAGGCTTTAAGAAAACTCACCGGTGCAGTTTCCAGGTCCAACTGCTCTGTTATCTTTATCAACCAGATCAGGATGAAGATAGGTGTGATGTTCGGTAATCCCGAAACAACAACAGGCGGAAGAGCTTTGAAGTTCTATTCAAGTTTACGACTTGATGTGCGCCGGGTTGCTTCTATCAAAGATGGAGACGAAGTAGTTGGAAGCAGAACAAGAGTAAAAGTTGTGAAGAACAAAATAGCTCCGCCGTTCAAAAAGTGCGAGTTTGATATCATGCATGGTCAGGGCATTTCAAGAACTGGTGAGCTGATAGACCTTGGCCTGGAAAAGGATATTGTTTCCAGGCGGGGAACATGGTACTCTATAAAAGGTACCCAGATCGGTCAGGGAAGAGAGAATGCCAGAAAATACCTTGCCGCCAATCCAGAAGCCGCAGACAGTCTTGAAGCAGAACTGAGAAAAGCCTACGGGCTTGTTCACGACGAGCAAACTGCTCATGGAGTTGAAAAAACTTCAGAAGAGGTCGGGAAATAGAAACCGTTACAGAAGTAAAGAAGATCAGAAGGGGCAGGGTGTCTGTCACGCTTCCTGCAGGTGTTTTCATTGTGCCAGCTTCCAGCTCACCGGAGAAGGGCTCTTCAGTTGATCCGGAAGTGCTGTCTGGCCAGCAGAAAAGCTGTGCCAGAAATGATGTACAATTGTTTCTTGCCCATTCTGAACGGTCATCCGGGCAGCTGAGGAAAAAGGTACTTTCTCTTGGTTACTCCGATGCAGTGGCAGACAGTACAGTATCCTGGGCGGAACAGTACGGATTTGTTGACGACAACCGTTTCTGCACCATGTTCATTGCCTCGCGAACCATGGGTCTGGCGGGGTTCAGGATGGAACTCTCCAAAAGGGGGGTTCCGAAGGCGGCAGTTGAAACAGCTCTTGCTTCAATTTCTGAAACTGACGGTATGCAGGATCTCATTCGACAGGTTTCAAAGAAGTACGGGCACCTTGAGAACCGTGAAACAGCCAGAAGGCGGGCGCTGGCCTGGCTCTCCCGCAGAGGTTTTTCCGGTGAAACAATTCACCGTGTGCTTGAGGGGGCTCTTTGAAAAACCGGAACAACCGTCTATTCTGGACTGAGCTTGGTTTCCGTCTGCTGGGCGAGTCTTCCGGCAGCGATGTTTCGCAGCTTCCCCCGGCTATGCTGGATGCACTGAATAATCTGCCGGAGATGCCCGGAGACAGTGCAACCATGAGGGGGCTGGATCTTCAGGGCAAAAGGGGAAGACATATATACACGCACACATGGAACATCCTGCGTGATATGGGTTTCAGCCGGCCGCTGCGGTGTGAGGTATTTCCTGGAGTAAGTCTTTTTATACCTTTTGTAAAAGGGAGCATTGCAGTCTTGCCCCAGGGCTTCCAGAGCAGAATTCCTCCGGTACTCAGGGCACATGCCCTTGTGGGGAAGAGTGCTGCTGTACGTTCCCGGGGATATCATCTTGTGGTGTCCGCTGCTGTGTACCATGAAACAGGCTGGAGTATTATTTCACAGGGCAGATGCTCTGTCTGTACAGTGGATAATTTGCAGCAGTTCATTACAGCACTTGACTTACAGTAAAGAATAAAGCAGATTTGAGACCCCTTGGCATCCGTGTGCCAGGGGGCAGGGCTGAGATACACCCGGCGAAAGTCGGAGCCCCTGATTGCTGACAGTAAGGTAAGATTAATATAGAACCCAATCCCTTTTCGGAGGCTTAGATAGTGAAAACCTACTCTGCTAAAGCCGGTGAAATCAAAAGAGACTGGTGGTTGGTTGATGCCACGGACCAGACCCTCGGAAGACTCTCGGCCAAGCTTGCCATGATATTGCAGGGCAAGAACAAACCGGTGTATACACCGCATATTGACACCGGCGATTTTGTTGTGGTTGTTAATGTGGAAAAGATGCGCATCACAGGTCGTAAACTTGACCAGAAGATCTATTTCCGCCACACAGGTTACGCTGGCGGACAGAGAGCTACATCTATGCGTGACATGATGAATGACCACCCGGAGAGAGTGCTTACACACGCCGTTAAGGGGATGCTTCCCAAGAACAGGCTCAGCAGCGCTCAACTGAAGAAGCTTAAGATATTTTCCGGTCCCGAGCATACCCATGCTGCACAGCAGCCAAGGGTACTTGAGATCAAGTAATCAGGGAGCATAATGGAACAGTACATAGGAATTGGTAGAAGAAAGTCTTCCACAGCCAGGTGCTACCTCAGGCCCGGTTCTGGAAAAGTTGTTATCAACCACAAGGCGCCTGATGTTTATTTCAGTGTAAACAGACAGAAAGATCACGCCCTTGAACCGCTGGAAACAGTAAAAGTTTCAACTTCTTACGATCTTGTTGTTAACGTAAAAGGCGGAGGCATTACCGGGCAGGCCGGTGCTGTGAGAATGGGCCTTGCAAGGGCTCTTGTTGAAGCCAACCCGGAGTTCAGGCACCCGCTGAAAGTCGCAGGAATGCTTCGCCGTGACCCGAGAGTTGTAGAAAGAAAGAAGTACGGACAGCCTAAGGCCAGGAAACGCTTCCAGTTCTCCAAGCGTTAGACCGTACACAAACACACACGATGGTATGTTGCGGGTGCCCGGTGTCCCAAAGGGATGGTACCCGCTTCCATCGGAGGCAGAACCGAAAGGATAATCTAAATGCAGATCCCCTCAATTCAGGACCTGCTGGAGGCCGGTGTACACTTCGGCCACCAGGAGAAGAGATGGAACCCTCGCATGAAGAACTATATCTTCATGGCAAGAAACGGTATCCATATCATCGATTTGAAGAAAACCCAGAAAAATCTTGAAGACGCAATCAACCTTGTCAGCAAAATTGTAGCAGGTGGCAAGGATGTTCTTTTTGTTGCCACGAAAAAGCAGGGAAGAGAGAGTGTTCGGGAGCATGCCGAGCGGTCGGGAATGTTCTATATGACAGAACGCTGGCTGGGAGGAACTCTTACCAATTACAACACCATTTACAAAAGCATTCTTCGTCTTCAGGAACTGGAAAACATGGAGAAAAAAGGGTGGCCTCAGGGTTTCAAGAAGCGTGAGATTCTCCAGAAGACCCGTGAAATGGAAAGAATTAACAAGTACCTTATGGGCATCAGGCACATGAAGGGTATCCCGGGAGCTGTAATAGTTGTGGATATCAAGAAGGAATCCATTGCTGTCAAAGAGGCAAAGAAGCTCAATATCCCGTGTATTGCACTGGTTGATACCAACTGTGACCCCACAGAGGTAGACTATCCTATCCCGGCCAACGATGACGCGATCAAGTCCATCGATCTGATCGTTGGAGCTCTTGCCGATGCCGCTCTGCTTGGAGCAGAGGGTAGAAAGCGCCGCGATGTTGAACCGCCAGCACAGCAGGATAGACCGAAAACTGAAAAAAGAACTGCTCCGGTGAAAGCAAAAACTCCAGTGAAAACCGAAGCTCCCGCGAAAGCAGAAGCTCCTGCGAAAGC
>QNDR01000074.1 GCA_003646025.1 Candidatus Fermentibacterota bacterium | reverse complement strand
GACGAGATGGAAAGCTTGCCGATTAGAGGATAATAGCAGCGCTATTTGATGATGATCGGCGTGTTTTGCAGCCGTTCGTGTGGTGTCTAATGCCGATGTTGTATTTTCGGTCAGGCTCCTAGTCATATTCAGTTGTTGACAGAGCAGTATTTACAGGAGGGAAGAGATGTCGCATGTAAGAAACAGTGAAGAGCTCAGAACCCGCCTTATGCAGGATTCCGGAGAAGATATTCTTGCTTTCGGGTGGGGTTTAATAGGTATGAAGAATGTGTTTGTAGGGTTGACGCCATCAGCCCTGTTTATCGAATATGTCTCCTTTTCCGGGAACATGAAGGAAACAAAGCGGATCGCGCTGGAAGAACTGATATTCGCTTTTGCGCAGAAAGGTGATGCTTCCACCCCGGGATTGATGAAATGGAATTACCAGTCAAGAATTACCGAGGGTTTAACAGGAACACTGTTGTACAAAGAGAATTCTGGGAAACTCACACACATCCTGTTCAGGAAGATTCCCAACCATGAAACAAACGATAAAGCTCCGTTCAGAATAACAGAGAAACTGTCGGCTATCAAACCGGAGCTCGTTTACATGCCGGACCTCAAATCCATGAGAGACAAGCAGACAAAAGGCGGGTATTTCAGGCGGTTTGCAGTAATATCACTTGTGGTTACAGTTGTTCTTACAACTGTATTCATGTTTGCCGCCGGTGGCGACTGGAGTAAATCGGCTACGATAGGTATTGCCGCGGGAGTTATTCTCGGTGCTGTATTTGCTCCTCTGATACCAATTTTCAAAAGGATGATTACCGGGCAGGGATGACGGCAGATACACACGCTGTGCAGTTAACCAGAGTGTGGCCGGAATTGTGGTGGCTTGCGTGGGAGCGGGTAATGTCAACGCCGATGTTTACCATGCAGTAGAATTCGCTCTCTCCATGAATGTTCCGGCTGTGTTTGCAAGCCGGGTACGCCATGGTGAACCGCAGGCGATCTACGGAGATGCCGGTGAGGGCAGCCCGACATGGGTTCAGACGAGTTAGAACTGTTGTTTCAGGCACGCCGGTTTTCGTGTATTGACGAGGTTGTTAGAATATTGTTGAGTATGATGTAAAATCTTTACAGGAGTTTCAGTAAGGAGTTACTGGATGAGAAGAACGATTTCAGAAGACAGGGCAAGGCGTGTTGTGAGCGACGGCGCAAAAAAAGTAACGGAAGAGGATGTTAACAGGGTTGTAACGCGTGCAGACGATATACAGAGAAAGGTTCTGGGAAGCGGTGCTCTGTCCAGACTTATCACAGATGTAAAGCTGATGATTTCTCTGGTAAAGGATTACTGGAACGACAACTACAGGGAGGTTCCCTGGTGGACCATTGCGGCTGTAGTAGCAGCTTTGCTGTATGTATTGAGCCCTGTGGATCTTATCCCTGACTTCATCCCCTTCTTCGGTCTGCTGGATGATGCTGCAGTGGTTTCAGCCTGTTTGTTCCTTGTGGAACAGGATCTCAGTAACTACAGGAAGTGGAAAAACAGCAACGAAGATTCAGAGACTGAAGACACTTCAACGGATGCTGAACCAGAGGAATAACCTGATCCCTGGTTTCAAGCCCCACGAACTACCGTGTTTTTTTGTAGATATCCCTGTCAGTCACAGGATTGCCCACAGTGAAGCACAATTGATTGTGCAGACTGGAAAGAAGTGAGCAGCATACAACAGGGTATTGCCTGCTGGAAAACTATTTTGTATTAGTAACTCTCTGTCTCAGAGATATTTTGTATTTCACTTTACGGGAGGCTGTTGTGTCAACAAAAAAACGGACTGTTGTTTTTGCGGAAGTTCTTTACAACGGCAGGAAGAAGCTTGAAAACTGCTCAATCGTCATAGAGGAAGACAAGATTGTGGACGTGCTTCAGAAGAAGATAGAAGCGGATTATTCCGGTTTTGTAACTCCCGCATTTATAGATGCCCACTCTCACATCGGCATGGACAGAGAAGGGGAACCCTGGACAGAGTCTGAACTCAACGACACTCTGAAGCAGATACTGCCTGTGAATGATCCACTGAACAGTATCTACTTTGATGACAGGGCCTTCAGTGACGCTGTAGACTTTGGAGTGCTGTACAGCTGTGTTGTTCCAGGAAGCGGAAATCTGTTCGGCGGCAGGGCGAAGGTTATCAGAAACTTTGCGGCCAACAGAAAAACCGCCCAGTTGAAAGACTACGGTTTCAAAATGGCTCTGGGGTACAACCCCAGATCAACCACAGACTGGAAGGGAGACAGACCCAACACCAGAATGGGTGTTTACTCTCTTCTGGAGCAGAAATTTGAAGAAGTTATCAGCAAGCGGAACAAAGCTTCTCTGAAAAAGGAAAAAGACCTTCACAAACTGCAGCAGGAGTCACAGGAAAAGAACTATTCCGCGGATGAGATTAACCTGCAGAAGTCTTTTATCGAGAGAGAGTACGGGCAGTCTTTCAACCCAGTCGAAAAAGCCGTAATGGAGCTTCTCGACCGAAAGAAAACGGCAAAGGTGCATGTACACAAGGAAGATGATGTTCTGTACCTTATCGAGTTCGCAAAGAAGTATGGTATAAAGGTAACAGCCGATCACACAGGCGATGTGTTTCACCGGGAGATATTCGATGAGCTTGGCATGGCGGGTATCCCTATAGTTTACGGCCCCCTCGGTTCCGTGGGCTACAAGGTTGAGCTTAAACACGCCTACTATCAGAATGCCGGGCTTGTTATGAAGTCACGGGCATTTTTCGGCCTTATGACGGATCACCCTGTTATATGGACACCGTTCCTGAGAGACAGCCTGAAGTTCTTCCTGATCCGGGGAATGTCTCCTGCCAATGCGATTTCCACCATAACATGGAAGAACGCGAAGATTCTGGGCATAGACGACATTCTGGGTACCGTTGAACAGGGAAAAACCGCAAGCCTTCTGGTGTGGAACAAAGATCCACTGAATCTTGCGGCATTCCCCCGAATGGTCATGGCTGAAGGAAAAGTTCTCCGGAACGGTAAGTAGAAGGTCAGTCTGCCGGGTTCATCACCCTTCCCATGAACACTATTGAACCGGTTTCGTTGTCGAGTATGAAGAATACAAACGGTTTGTCGATGTTCATTTCAACAGGTGGTTCCGGCATTGCCCGCAGGCTCATAACAACTGCTGTTGCCGCTGCTGCTTCAGTTCCAGCTTCGTCAACCTTTACAAAAGCTTTGTGAACAACATCGGATATGTACAGATCTCTGTTTCCCGTAATACCGCTGAAATCCGCCCTGCTGTCGTCGAAGGCAGATGCCATACCCATTTTAGACAGAACACTTCCAAGCTGCATGCTCTGTGTAAACTCAAACACCGGCATGGTAATCTGCAGGTTTTCGTTTGAAAGACCGTTTCTTATCCCTTCCAGGTATTCTGCATCCAACCTCTGTTCCAGCTGATAAAAATCTCCAGCGGGAACAACTATCACCATGGATGTATTCCCACCGGCATAACCAAGTTCGACGGCACTGTATTCATCAGTGAAGCTGCAGTTAAAGTGTTCCGTCTGCGTCATCATGGGAACATCCACCGAAGAGCCGTTGATCAGGTTGAACTCGCCATGGAAAGTGGCATACTCGCTGAACGGATGTTCCCAGGATGCTTTGAAGTAGACCGCGTTCGTAAGCACCAGCCTGGTATCCGCATCAAGAATGCCAGGTGGAATAAGGTTTAGTATCCTGTCCATTGTGTTTTCGGCAACCCATGAGTTAATGGTTTCACGGGAACCCTCTGTGTCACCAGCAAAATCAAGGTTTTCAACAGATGCACCGTAGGCTTCTGTTACTCCGTCAACAAAGGATTCAAGCAGACCGAAGCCATTCTGTACCCAAAGCCCGTTTGAAACAACAAGAGTAAAAGGGTCTCCGGATTGATCGTCGTGCAGACTGCCCGAGTTCAGTTTTTCAGCAACGGCAAAAAATGCTCTGTTAATCGCGTCAGCCGGTATTGTGAAGTGAAGCACTTCAGCCATTTCTGAAGCAGTTTCTCCTTCAGCGCCGTAGTATGTCATTCCAAGAGCTGTTGATATACTGTAGGGGGAGAAGAACACATTCCCATCCCTGTCTCCGCCGGCAACCTCTCTGTACAGATCAAAGGCGAACCCGTTGTTCCCGTTTACAAGTTCCGTAACAGCCTCCTCCGTGCTTACAGTCTGCGGAACAGCAAGGCTGTCTCCTGCAGAGCATCCGATTACCACAGCAAGAACAGCAGCACCAAACAAATTTACACCTGTTTTCATAAACAACCCCTGTCAGTTAAAAGTTACCTCAGAAAAAATACACCCTCTGCGGTTAAGATATTCCAATTACGCCAGTGTCCACAACCACACATATGCACAGATGCAGGCATGTATTCTAGGGCCATGGTACATCAGACAATGACTTTACATTAATTAACTACCCGCCTATAATAAACAGAATGTTATTAACAGAAGGGATCAACTCATGGGAAGACTTCTGGTATTGTGTGTTGTGGTGAGTGGTGTTTTGTTTACTGCATCTGCAGAGTGGATTGTAGAGGAGATTTCACAGACCGGAACAGGAGATGGGCAAACTGCGGCAATAAGCCTTGGCAGCACTGATCTTCCACGCATTGCCTTTGGAGATCCCGGAACAGGTGCAAAATACATTAAAAAAAACACTGGATCCGGCTGGACCACCGAGAACATATATCTTGCCTATTATGGTAACTGTGAGTACTTTGATATGGTCACAGATGAAAATGACATTTCTCATGTTTCATTCAGCAGAATTGGTGATCTCTACTATGCAGAGCAGGATTCCTCTTCAGCAGACTGGAATGTTGAATACTTCTATCAAAGCTACGGTCTCTGGAATTCAATAGGGCTGAACAGCATTGGTTACCCGGGGATAAGCTGCCAGACATACACCGACCATACTCTTCACTACACATTCTGGAACGGCAGTTCGTGGGCTTTTGAATCCATTAACTCAGGAGTGGATGCAGGCAGTTACAATTCGCTGGCAACTGAAGGGGTGAACAAAGCTCACATTGCTTACAGCATATACTCGCCTGTTCACGGGCTGAAATACGCCACCCGTGATGAGAGTGGTGTATGGAGCACTTCATATGTAGACACATCCATGACCGCCGAACCTGTGGGTGTATCTCTGGTACTTAACTCAAACAATTACCCCAGTATCAGTTACACAACAACCAATGAGCTCAGATATGCCTCGTGGAACGGCTCTTCCTGGAGTGTGGAAACCGTTTTAAGCATAGCAACTGATGATACGAAAGAAACGGGACAGAATGCATACGGCACTTCTCTGGTTCTTGACCAGTGGGACTGTCCGCACATTGCCCATTGCAGTCTGAACGGCGACTCACTTCTGTACTCATGGAACAACGGAACCGGCTGGCAGACAGAGAGTATCTGCCCACTGGGATATCCCGACGAGTATGGAGACCCGGACATGGTGCTGGATTCTCAGAACAGACCGCATATAGTATTCTACAGACAGCGTCTTGTGTATGCATTCAACGATGAAGATGTCAGTGTTGAACACAGCAGCGCAGCCCTGGAACCCATTGTATTCAACACATCAGTAAACCCGTTCTACGGAAGCCTTAATCTCACATTCAACCTTCCCGAACCTTCCCATGTAAATCTTACAGTATACGACCTTCAGGGAAGAACGGTAAATGACCTGCTGTCTGATTTCACACCGCAGGGAGACCACATTGTAAACTGGACCCCAGAGCAATCAGTTCCCCCTGGCGAGTACATCATCAGACTGAATACAATGAACCGCACCTTCTCCCGGAAGGTTGTTTATCTGCACTGATAACATCATGGCTGTCCACCAGGATGTTTCGTGGTTATGCAAGCCTTGTAGCAGGCAATTCGGTAGTGCTGAATACAATTTACCATAAGGTAGGCTAAGCGGAAACAATTCTCTGTAATGATAAACTGACAATAAAAATCTGTTTCGTATTGACAGCATGTTGCATGTGTATAATCTTTCGATATACAGAAAGGATGTACAGAAATGGGTAGAAGTGTATTGTACGATAGAAGGATGTGTCTTGATAAGCTGGAACCATTCTTAAAGAAACCGCTTGTGAAGGTCATTACTGGAATGAGACGATCGGGTAAGACCAGCATTATGCATTTGATTGCAAATAGAAGTGATCTCTATGATTTCGTCTGTTTCATAGATAAAGAGGATTACTTATTTGATCATATCAGAGATTATCATCACCTGATGAAAGAGGTGGAAAAGCAGATTCCGGCAGAGGCGAAATCAATACTGATTCTTGTTGATGAAGTGCAGGAAATCCAGCACTGGGAAAAAGCTGTGATCTCATTGATAAAAAGATCTGAGTTGGATGTCGTTGTAAGCGGCTCCAATGCCGGGCTGCTTTCAGGAGAACTGGCCAGCCTGCTTACAGGACGGTTTATTGAGATCGAAATAGGAACACTTAGTCTGCCTGAATCATTAGAGTTTAGTGGTAAAGAAACACATTTCCAGGATTATCTGCAGTTTGGAGGTCTTCCCGGACTGTATCAATTTGAGAGTGATCCGGATGTTTTCACAAGATACATTCAGTCGGTCTTTGACTCAGTTTTACTACGAGACATTGTTCAAAGGTACAATGTGAGAAATGTACAGTTGTTAAGAAGAATCTGCGCCTTTGTATTCGATAATACCGGTAATATTCTTTCGGCAAAAAAAATAGTTGATTACTTTAAATCACAGCGGATATCAATGGGCCTTGAAACCGTTCTTAACTACCTTTCACACATGGAAGATGCATATCTGATACACAGAGTCGGCAGGTATGATATCAAGGGCAGGAAACATCTTGATCTGGGAGCAAAGTACTTTGTAAGTGATTTGGGGATACGAAATGCACTGATCGGGTACAGGAATGCAGACATTGCCGGGTTACTCGAGAACATTGTTTTCCTGGAACTGCACCGGAGAGGTTACAGAGTAAGCGTTGGGTCTGTTGGTAAATACGAGGTTGATTTTGTTGCAGAGAAGTCAGGAGATCTGGAATACTTTCAGGTTGCTTATCTGCTTACTTCACCTGAAACGGCAGAAAGAGAATTTCATTCGCTGGAAATGATAAAGGATAACTTTCCCAAAACGGTAATCAGTATGGATGACGTCGATCACAGCCGGAATGGAATCAGACACATAAATCTTATCAACTTTCTCATGAACTCAAAAACTTGAATTTATGAGAAGATAGAGCTGTAGTTGTGGAAATCAAAGCTTGCTTCATCCTCCTGAAAGGTTAATAATGCAGAGACCAAAAATACTGCCGATAAAATCACCCGCGATTTCATGTGTTGCAAGGCAGGAGGAGGAGATGTATGGATGCATTCGCGCTTCGTGATGAAATAATAAATCAGTACAAATCTTATGTAACCAGTTTTATAAAGACCAGAGACCCGGGAATAAAGCAGGAAGTTGACAGGACAGTACAACAGGGTCTTCTGTGGCCTGACCCGCTTATTCAGATAAATCCCAGGTTTGAACAGGGGGAGTCAATCGCAGAGCTGGTACAGCAGGGTATTCTTCACAGCGAATGTGAAAAGATATTTGCATTCAAGAAAAACAATCAGCCACCGGAACCACTGAAACTTTACAAGCACCAGTCTGAGGCAATTCATATTGCCCATGGTGGTGAGAACTATGTACTTACAACAGGAACCGGATCAGGTAAAAGCCTGTCATACATCATACCTATTGTTAACCACGCTTTACGGAATCCGGAAAAGAACAGAATTAAGGCGATTATCGTGTACCCCCTCAATGCACTTGCGAACAGCCAGATTGAAGAGCTGAAGCGGTTTGTTGACAGAGGATATCCCAACGAAAAAGGCAAAGTTACATTTGCCAGATACACAGGTCAGGAGAGTGATGAGGAGAAGAAGGCGATAAGAGCCAACCCACCTGACATTCTTCTTACCAACTATGTAATGCTCGAATTGATTCTTACCCGCCCCGAGGAAAGACTAATCATCGAGACAGCAAAAGGATTAAGCTTCCTCGTTCTTGACGAACTGCATACCTACAGAGGCAGACAGGGTGCCGATGTCGCAATGCTTGTTCGCAGAGCAAGAAGCTACTTTCAGGCAGAAAACATGATTTCCATCGGTACATCTGCAACCATGGCAGGGGACGGTGACGCAGATGAAAGAAAAGAAGAGGTCGCATCTGTTGCCTCAAAACTGTTTGGAGCAGAGGTAAAACCCTGTAATGTGATTGGCGAAACTCTTACAAGAATAACTGAATACAGCAACACTGCTTCAGAGAAATTTGTGGAAAAGCTGAAACACAGGGTGGAAACGGGAAAGCCGGTACCTCTTGTATACAATGAGTTCGTTAAAGATCCGCTTGCAATCTGGGTGGAAACACAATTCGGTGTAGAAAAGAACGATCAGAACGTTTTGGAGAGAGCAGTTCCCAAACCTATCAGAGGCCGGAAGGGTGTTGCCGTACTGCTTTCAAAACTGCTTGGAACAGGGGTTGATAAGTCGGAAAAGCTTATTCAGAGTACTCTTGATGCCGGGAACGAAATTCAGATTCCCGGAAGCGGAGGGAAACCATGTTTTGCCTACAGACTTCATCAGTTCATCAGCCCCAGTGAAACTGTATTTACAACACTGGAAGAACCGGATAAGAGAAAAGTTACCCTCAGTGGCCAGTACTATTCCCCCTCCGACCCGCAGAAAATACTGTTACCCATGGTGTTCTGCCGTGAATGCGGCCAGGAGTTCTACAGCGTGCGGTATCTGCCGGAAGAAAACAGAATCGAACCAAGGGACTTTTACGACAGGCAGCAGGGTGATGAGAGTGAAGCAAGCGGGTACATCTATCTGAACACAGATAATCCCTGGCCGGAGGATAAACAGCAGGCGTTAAGAAGGCTTCCTGTTGACTGGCTGGAAGAGTCAGACGGTAAAGTCTATCTTCCAAAGAACAGAAGAAGCTGGGCTCCAGAGGTACTGAAACTGAACCCCGCAGGATTAGAGGATGACAGGGGGCTGCAGGTAGCACTGTTCAAAGCACCTTTCAGGTTCTGCCCCCACTGCGGTGTTACCTATGCAACCCAGCAGAGATCAGATTACAGCAAGCTTGCCACACTGGGCACAGAGGGAAGAAGTACTGCAACAACAATACTGACACTTGGTGCCATTGCAGAGCTTAAGAAGGACAAAGATCTGGACAATGAGGCAAAGAAACTTCTCAGCTTCACAGACAACAGGCAGGATGCAGCCTTGCAGGCAGGTCATTTCAATGACTTCATTCAGATGGGTATTCTCAGGGCTGGTATCTACAGAGCAGTTAAGAATGCAGGTGATGCCGGTCTTGAACATGATGTTCTTAAAGAAGCTGTTGCAGATGCAATGAATATCCCGTTTCAGGAGTATTCCTCGGAGCCGGAAAGAATATTTGTGGCAAGGCAGGATGTGGAAAAGGCATTCAGGAATGTGCTGGCTTACAGGGTATACTCTGACCTGAAAAGGGGCTGGAGAATCACCGTTCCAAATCTGGAGCAGTGCGGTCTTTTAAGAATCGAGTACAAGTTTCTAAGTGAAATATGCTCTGCTCCCGATATCTGGAAAGATGCTCATCCGGCTTTAAGCGGTGCCTCAGTTGAAACCAGGGTGCGGATAGAAAAAACACTGCTGGATTACATGCGCCGCGAACTTGCTGTACAGGTGGAATACCTTGATGCAGGAGCGCAGGATAAACTCAAGCACAACAGCAGCCAGTATCTGGTTGATCCATGGGCTCTTGATGAAGATGAAAAGCTGAACTATGCCACAATTCTGTTCCCGTTTTCCAGACCGAAAAACAACAAGCTTTTCAGCAAGGGGAAAAAATACCGGTTCATGTCAGGCAGAGGGGGGATGGGCAGATTCCTCAGAAGCAGCTCAACACTGCCCGGCTATACTGAAAAACTTACTTTAGCGGAGACAGACCAGATAATAGTTGATCTTCTTGAAGCCCTGAGAGTAGGTGGCCTTGTGGCAAAGGTGCTGTCACATGGAAGAAACCCGATATCCGGTTATCAGCTTAAAGCCTCGGCAATGATATGGAAACCAGGTGATGGAACAGCCCCGCTTCATGACCCGATAAGGGTAATCAGGGAGTCGAAAGCAGACAGCAAAACCAACAGTTACTTCAGAAGATACTATCAGGATGTTGCCGGAAGAATACTTCAGATAAATGCAAAAGAGCACACTGCTCAGGTAAGGAGTGCAGTAAGAGAGGAGCGGGAAGAAGAATTTAGAACCGGTAAGCTCCCTGTACTCTACTGCTCTCCCACAATGGAGCTGGGTGTGGATATTGCTCAGCTGAATGTTGTGAACATGCGGAATGTTCCGCCCAACCCGGCAAACTACGCCCAGAGAAGCGGCAGAGCCGGCAGAAGCGGACAGCCGGCACTGGTGTTTACCTACTGCGGTCGTAGAAGACCTCACGACCAGTACTTTTTTCGGCGACCGGAGAAGATGGTGGCAGGTTCAGTTGTACCCCCCAGAATTGATCTTGCCAATGAAGAGCTCATCCGTTCTCATCTGCATGCTATCTGGCTTTCAGAAACAGGGGTGAAGCTGGGTAGGTCTCTTAGAGATCTTCTTATGCTTCCCAGGGATGGCAAGCCAGAGATAATACAGGAGATTCGCGCAAGACTTGCCGACAATAATGCCCGAAAAAGAGCAGAGGAAAGGGCTGAACATGTTTTTGAAGATGTAATTCCCTCTCTGAAAAACACATTCTGGTACAAAACGAGCTGGATCACAGAAGAGCTGAACAGGGTAATGGACCGCTTTGAAGACTCTCTCGAAAGGTGGAGATATCTCTACCTCTCTGCAATGAGTCAGATGAAACAGCAGCATGCAATAAGGCAGGATTCTTCAAGAGACAAGAAGGATAGAGACAGAGCGAAAAGGCTCTACGATGAAGCGGAAAGGCAGCGGGAGCTGCTGCTGAACGAGAACACCGACATGGGCAGTGACTTTTACAGTTACCGCTACTTCGCCAGCGAGGGTTTTCTGCCCGGATACAACTTTCCAAGGCTTCCTTTAACAGCCTTTATACCAGGAAGAAGAAACAAATCCAGTGAATACCTGTCCCGAAGCAGATTTCTTGCGATAAGCGAATTCGGTCCGAGATCTTTGATTTACCACGAGGGCGCGAAGTATGAAATAGATAAGGTAATCTTTCAGGTGGTGGGAAGTGAGCCAAGAACAAGTGAGGTAAAAATCTGTGAAGAGTGCGGTTACCTGCACACAATCTCAGAACCACCAGGACCTGATCTGTGTGAGAACTGCAAAGCGCAGCTTCCTGTTGCCATGCACAACATGTTCAGGCTTCAGAATGTTTCAACAAGAAGGCGCGAGCGTATAAGTGCCGATGAGGAAGAGCGGGTACGCTTCGGTTTCGAGTTGAAGACGGCGGTAAGGTTTGCTGAAACAACTTCCGGTCTCAGCAATCGACAGAGCGAAGTAACCGATGAAAACGGTCACACCCTCATGAAGCTTACTTACGGCCCCTCTGCAACTCTGTGGAGAATCAACCTTGGCTGGAACCGCAGAAAAGACAGGAATGTGCTGGGTTTTGTTCTTGATGTTGAAAAAGGCAGATGGGAGAAAGCGGAAACACTGGAAGAAAACAGCAGTGACCCGTCTAAAGCTATTACCAGAAGGGTTATCCCCTATGTGGAAGACACAAAGAACTGCATGATAATGGAACCGCAGGTTCCACTTGAACGGGGGCAGTTCTTTTCTCTCATGGCTGCGCTTAAAAACGGTATTCAGATTTCATACCAGATAGAAGACCGGGAACTTGCAGCAGAACCCATGCCGAACAAGATGAACCCCACAGGAATACTGCTTTATGAATCTTCCGAAGGCGGGGCAGGCGTACTGAATAGAATATTTGAAGACACGAATTCGCTGAACAGAATAGCGGAAGAGGCTCTTAAACTCTGTCACTTCAACCCCGAAACTCTTGAAAACACCGCCGACCCTGAAGAGTGCAGCAAAGCCTGCTACGAGTGCCTTATGAGTTACTACAACCAGTCGGAACACAGTGTTCTTGACCGCCACGGGATAAAAGACATTCTCAGCAGCCTGAAGAACGGTACGCACAGTATCTCACCTGTTCCGGATAACAGGGAAGACCACTATGCAAAGCTAATCAACCTCTGCGACTCCACTCTTGAAAAACAGTGGCTGGAAATGCTTAAGAAGCACAATCTTCATCTGCCGGACAAGTCACAGGTACTGATAGAACAGTGCAGCACAAGGGTAGACTTCATGTATGCAAAAGACTACCTGGTAATCTACATCGATGGCCCCGTTCACGATGAGCCTAAAACCAGGGCAGATGACAGGGTAAAGAGGGAGGCTCTGGAAAACATGGGTTACACAGTTATCTCTTTCAGATACGATGAAAAGAAGAACTGGCTGAATCAGTGTTTACAGATAAAATCTGTCTTTGGTGGTTCTAAGACTGTAGGAATTATGAAAGAATGAACAGGGAATAAGCCCAATGCAGAAAATGAAGATATTCATTAGCAGCGTTCAGAGCGAGTTTGCTGAGGAGCGAAGAACCCTCAAGGACTTCATTCAAGGCAATGTACTTCTTAGAAAGTTTTTTACCGTATTTGTTTTTGAAGATACTCCAGCTGAAGACAGACATCCGGATTCAGTTTACCTCAGGGAGGTTGATTCCTGCACAATCTATCTCGGCCTATTCGGTGCCCGTTATGGAAGAGTGAACGATGAGAGTTTTTCAGCAACCCATCTGGAGCTGAAGGAAGCAACAAAACTTAATAAAGCAAGAGGTGGTTTTCTCCTTACTTTCAAGAGGAAATCGAACATGACCCCGCAAGTTACCCAGCAAGTACCCAGCAAGATGGCCGTACATGATAGAACGGAGTTATCAAGTTTTCAGAACAGACTTATTCTCAT
>QNDR01000073.1 GCA_003646025.1 Candidatus Fermentibacterota bacterium | reverse complement strand
ACCGCTCTTGACCTCTCACTGGTTGTTCTCCATACTTTCAAACCATTCCCATTTGTTGCTTAAATTATCAGGAGTAGCCTATTTCTAGGAGAAGGATATCATGGGTAGCTTGAATAAAGAAGTAACTTCACCACTTGAGGCTAACCTTCCTTTCATTGATACAGATATTGATTTTGATGTTGAGATGGAGATTATAGTGTCATTGGCTAGGGTATACTCTCCCACCTTGGCTAGGGGGTAGTCCCCAGTTTTAGAATGAAAACTGGCTAGGGGGTGGGTACCAGCTGAACCATCCTGAATAGTTGAGGCTCATCTTAACAAAGGAGGGCCTCGTTGCATCAGGGACGGATTCATGTGAATAAGACAATTGACATTCTCTATCGGCTTCGAGCCGGTCATTCTCAGAGGCAGGTCAACAGGGAAACAGGAGTTTCCAGAAAGGCGATTAGGAAGTATTGCCGACTTGCCATGGAGAATGGCTGGCTTTCGGAAGGTGTTCCTTTGCCGGATATTGATACGGTAAACAATGCTCTTAAAGCCAAAGATTCAAAAAGGATCAGGCAATACTCAACACCTGTTCTCAAACCCTATGAACAGATTATCCTTAACTGGTTGAAGGCCAAATACACAAGGAAAAGGATTCTCACTCTGCTTCGGGAAAACTATGAGGTAGATGTGAGCTATGAGTCTTTGAAGAAGTACTGCCGCAGGCTGCTCAGTAATCCTGCTGATGTGGCAAAGGTCAGGTTGGAGACTCTTCCGGGAGAGATTGCTCAGCTTGATTTTGGTGAAGTCACGCGCAGTTATCGTAACCTGGGCGAAGGCAAGAGAGTCTGGGTATTCATCATGACTCTGGGCTACAGCCGTCACATCTATGTTGAGCATGTGTTTGATCAGACAACAGAGACCTGGCTGCGCTGTCATGAAAATGCATTCAGATTCTTTGGAGGTGTGGTTGATAAGGTTGTCATTGACAATCTAAAGGCAGCAGTAAAGAAAATACTTTTTTACGATCCGGTGCTGAGCGAGCCATACAAACGACTTGCCCGTCATTACGGATTCATCGTAAGTCCGTGCAGACCGTACACCCCTGAACACAAGGGCAAAGTTGAAAGCAATGTCAGCTATGTCCGCCGAAGTCTTTGTGATGGCGCTGTATGGACTAACCTTGCGGAGATGAATGCCAGGGCTCGTAAATGGTCTCTTAATGAAGCCGGAGAGAGGATTCATGGTACAATTTACCAGAAGCCCGTAAAAGTATTCAGAGAGATCGAGCAGAAAACGCTGAAAACTTTGCCTGCCCGACCTCTC
This sequence comes from Candidatus Fermentibacterota bacterium, assembly GCA_003646025.1. Lineage (GTDB taxonomy): Bacteria > Fermentibacterota > Fermentibacteria > Fermentibacterales > JCC-6 > Sabulitectum. The sequence goes on along the minus strand of QNDR01000073.1, from coordinate 11,758 downwards.
GAGTACACAACTGCCTCACGGCAGAAACTCCCGGAGGACATCCACATCAACATGGGCAAGAACTGGTATTCAGCACCTTATCAGTACATTGGCCAATATCTTGATATCTATGCCCAGGGGAATCTGGTAAAGATATACAGCAATTCTGAGCTTATTGCTACACATTCCCGCTCTAGAGATACAGGGAAACGGATAACGAATCTATCGCACTATCCCCGCAAGAAAAGGTGGTGGCTTGAGAACACTGGAGATGTGTGTCTGGAGAGAGCTGGCCGGATAGGAGAATCCTGCCGGGAAGTAACTCAAATACTTTTATCCGATAAGGTTCAGGATCGCTTGCAATCTGTACATCGCCTGCTTGCCCTGCGAGATACATACACTCCGGAGAGGCTTGAGAACGCCTGTGCAAGAGCTATTCATTACGGTGATTGCAGCTACAGCAGGGTGAAAACTACTCTTGCCAGCGGTATGGATGCTGAGCCTTTGGAAAAGGATGAATACATACCTGTTAAGAAAAGCGGTTACGATAATGCTGCTGGTATTGGAGGTGTTGTCTGATGATAGGCACCGACATTCTTCCCCGTCTAAAGACTTTGCGTCTTGGGGGGATGATTCATTCTCTGGAGGAGAGAGTAAAACAGGCTTCCGACCGGGACATGAATTACCTTGAATTTTTTGAGTTGCTGCTGGATGACGAGATTAGTCGTCGTGAGAGCAAACGGTATGAACGCAGGCTTGTAGATGCATGTGTTGATTCCGGAAAGCGTTTTGATTCCTTCAATTTCAGAATGGCTCCCACCGTGCCTCGTGGCACAGTGGAGTCACTTATGACCTGCGATTACATCAATCGGAGGGAGAATGTAATACTCATCGGCCCCAGCGGAGCAGGCAAGAGTCATCTGTCACAGGCGCTTGCTAACAAAGCGATCAAGATGGGATACAAGGTCTTATTCAAGCAGTCCCACAAACTGCTGAACTACCTGAATTCCAGACGGGCAGACGGAGGTTATGCCAAGTACATGCGTTATCTACAGACCCTTGATCTCCTGATTATCGATGATTTTGGGTTACTGCCGCTCACTTATCAAAACGCAAACGATTTGTATGAAATCGTTCAGGAACGTTACGAGACAAAATCGATCATTGTAACCAGCAACAGATCCCTGAGAGAATGGGACGAGGTTTTTGGAAACCAGCTGATGGCATCGGCGGCATTGGATCGATTGACCCATCACTCTAATCTGATTGATATGAGTAACACTGAAAGCTATAGACAAAGAGAAAGGAAAGGAGAATTAACCTCTCCCGGAGAGACCGGGAAAGAAAACATCAGGTAATGGAAAAGTGGTACCCACCCCCTTGCCACGGGTGGGGGACACCCCCCCTAGCCATTGACAAAAGCGTGCAGATCCGATGTTGGCTACGTACAACAGGATTATATATACTTGTGTTGTTATTTTATGTTTGCTGTACCAAGATTATATATGCTATACGATGTGTGTGCCATATAACCTGTTGTACATCTATATTATGGATTTACAACCATTTTCAGAAAGGAGTATATTATGACTCTTGTGTTCATGCTTGTGGTAGCCTCCTATTCGATGAATAGCTGGAGTTTATTTGTGCCTAACACAGATAGCAATTGGGACTCTGCCAGAGCCGAAGATGTAGTTTTTGTAGAAAACAATGAAGTGGTGATAACTGGATTTGCAGCTTGGATTGAAGAGACCAGAGGGGATGTATATCAGGATAGAGCAGCAATAGCTATGAAGCTGGAACTTGACTCATCCGAGAATGATGTAGCTGAATTATTCCTATATGAGTACAAAGCAGGTTCTCCGCTCGATGATGATTCATATGTCGTAATCCCATACGAAACTGAAAACAGTGAGGATGGATATGTTATTTTTGGATATCATCAGTGTGCGGCGGACCACCCGGGATATCAGCCAGAATCACGTCTATTAACTATTGGCATTCTTGATGACGAAGATACCCCGGTTGCGGAAGCCTTCAACCCAATCCTAACAGGGAATCGTGATCAGGATGACCAGGAATACAGAGATGCGGTTTACACAGACAATGGTAGATATATGGCCTGTGGATGGTACTTCCCTGAGCAACAACCAGCAGGCTCTTCCACCGGGTTTCTACAGTTCTTCAATCGTGGCAGTTCATTGTCATTTGTTTCTGACTCTGCTGTGAGAACTTGGGAGAAGCTGATAGTCAGTACAGTATCTGGATATCAGGTTCTTGGAGGCTTTGGAGGTTCCTCAAGATCAAGACTATACATGGGTGTCTACACAGGCAACACGATGTACAGAAACTACCACACAGAAAGCGGGTATTCCTTCTTGGAAGGACCACTTGTTGAAGTAGCAAACAATACATTCCTGTACTTCGGAAATGCCGCAAAAGGCGAGATAGGTACTCTACCTTGGATAGAAGCAGTTGTTCCAACCCTGTGGTTCTGGAACAACACAACTAACACCCTTCAAGAACTGGATTCAGATTTGCTCTCGAACTATACAGGCAATTTGCTTTCCGGTTATGAGAACATTGGACTCAATCATGCAGAGGTTACTCAAAATGGTATTCTCGGATTTTCTATCGCCACGGAAAAGAGCGGACAAAGGCGTCAGGGGGTATTAATGACAAGAACTCTCATTGATGAGACTACTACCCCAATTAGCTTGGGCAGCACCTCTATTGTCCAGTTTATTCCAATAGATATCGACCTTGCTACAGGGGAAGTTGCAGAATTCAGATCCATGGCTCTGGTGAGTCTGTCCCCATTTCATGTGTATGGCGTTGGCCATACGTGGACAAGCATTGCGGATGATAGGATCTGGGTTTTCGAGATTGAAGAGGATGACACAGATGTGGACACGAGAGAAGACAGCGGCAAATCCACACTTACTCCGGCAGTAACCTCTCCTTGGACAAATGACATTCAGGTTTTCCTTAACCAGAACAGCGATGCTCTGTATTCCGTACAGATTTTTAGCATTGACGGCCGCCTTGTATATTTTGACCGATCTCAATCATCTTCCGGTACAATCAGGATTGAGGGCGACGGTATAGAAAACTTGTGTCCCGGTGTATATTGTGTAAGAATTCAGGATGTGAATTCTGGAACCAGTTGCAATATACTTTCTGTAAAGCTATAAGAGAGGGCGAATGAAAACAGCACAGCGAGTTCCGCGGTTGATCTCGGTTATAACCTTGTATGGCATACTCTCTGTGACATTCGTTGTGCTGTTATCCCTCTCCATGGATTCCCATTTTGACTATGCAATTCACGAAAGGATCCACTTCGGTGGATCTGTTTTTACTGCTTCCCGAGTGTTTTCTCCAACGATGGTAAGGCTTCTTACGGAAACCGGGCTGCCCGAGAAAACTGCAGCTCTCACCTATATTGCAATAGCATCAATTACCCTGTTGTTTGTATTCGGCCGGCTGCTTATGAGCTGGGGAGGCATAAGTGAAGAGAAAAGCATACAATTTGCACCACTGATTCTTCTGCCCATGGTCTGGAACTACATTGTTCTAAGCTCAATTCACTACCTGGATGATGTCCCGGCAGTCCTGTTTTTTACCCTGGGGCTGCTGGCTCTTTCAGAGAAAAAACTGTTCCGGTTTCATCTGGTATTTGTAACTGCAATCATTAACAGGGAAACGGCTGTATTCCTGGTTCCGGCTATGTTTCTAATGCAGTTCGGAAAAAGAAAAACCCCGCTTCTGCTTGTACACTCTCTCGCTCTGATTGCAGCTGCATTTGCGGTCAAGCTGTTCCTTAACAATCTAGTTGGCGCTGTAAGCTCCGTTCCTGCCTCCATGTACGAAGCTCACTTCAGCGATAATATGGCGGTTCTGAAGAGTATGATTTCAGGAAACACACAGGATTTAAGAATGCTGATGACCTTCGGAGGGCTGTGGTTGCTACTTCCTTTTATAACAGGGAAAATAAGGTCGGATGTAATGCTTATGACAGTATTACTGCCGATATTCTTTACGGGGATGGTGTTTGTTGGAAATCTAAGCGATGAAGCCAGAATATTCAACGAAATGATTCCTGTAGTAACCGTCCCCTGTATTCTGTTCCTTGAAGCCAGGCAAAAATCCGGCACATGACTGCTTCCCCGATCTCTCTATTCTGCAAATCTTAAAGGAAGCAGACTAAACAACCGTAAAGGAACTCGCCACAAAAAATGCAGCATCTCAAGCAGCTGAAGCAGAGCTCTATTCGGGACTACTTCTCCAGAGGTTTGTGGCAGAACCACCAGTCATAGCATTCGTAGTTTTCCAGACGTCTGGCAGCATCTTCTTCATTCGTTGCAGGCGGAACTATAATCCTGTCACCAATGAGTTCATTGTTGGGCCATCCTGCGGCGACGGCACCCTGCTTGTCAGATATCTGGAGAGCCTTCACAGCACGGACAACTTCGTCCATGTTCCGGCCGACTTCCTGGGGGTAGTACATTATCAGTCGAACTTTGCTTTTGGGGTCTACAATAAAAACGGCACGGACAGTGTTTGTACCCTTACCGGGATGAAGCATACCGAGTTTCATGGCGATTGAGTCGTTGGCTGCGATAATGGGAAACTTGATCTCCACATCCAGTTCGGCCTTTATCCACTGCACCCACTTGATATGAGAAAACACCTGATCGATAGACATTCCTATCAACTTGCATCCAAGCTTGTTGAATTCTTCATACCTCTTCTGGAATGCCACAAATTCCGTGGTGCACACCGGGGTAAAATCGGCGGGATGACTGAACAGTACGAACCAGGTACCTTTGAGATCTTCCGGTATGTTCATGGGCCCATGGGTTGTCTGCACTTTCAACTGGGGAAAGTCATCCCCGAGCAGCGGCATATTAAGTTTTGTCTCTTCCATTTTACTTCCTCATTTCTTCTGCTGTAAAGCATCATCTCCAGACACATGCCTGCTTTGAAACAGAGCCTTGAAGGAGAATATTTACAACCCTGCCGAGTGTCAAGCAAATCAACTGTATTATTACTTATTATCCGGATATTCCGGCAGAGTTGTATTTGTTCACTGTTGCAAGTACCAGGTCCACAAAACTACTGTATTCGGTTTCCTTCAGTGCGGCTGCAAATCCGTCCAGCAGCCCTGTTTCTGGAGGTGTGTTCAGCTTCAGCAGACCATCAACCTTCTCAAGGTAGTCTTTGCCGCTGGAAGTGTCGCCTGACAGAGTATACAGTACCCCGGCAACACAGTAGTGTATCGGATTCAAACCGATATCATTTTTTTCACTGAAGGCTATAACATTCTGCATTAAAGACAGAGCCGGTTCGACTCTTTCTTTCAACAGTTCGGTAATTGCCTGGTAAAAGTATGTTTCGGCAATACCGTCTTTCATGTTCATCCTGCGCGCAAGAGACATTCTTAATTCCAGAGTTTTTACCGCATCTTCATGCTTAGCTGTGTACAATTGAACAATTATCAGGTCTGCAAGAGCAGAAAGTTCCCTGTATCTGTTTCCAAGCACCCTGGATACAGTAACAAAAAATACTGCATACTCGTATGCTTTTTCATACATGCCTCTGTAACAGTAAATGTTACTTAAAGCGCCCATGGCAACGCTCTCTTCCAGTCGGTATCCCAGTTTCCGACTGATCTTCAAATCTTTTTCAAAGTAACTTTCGGCCAGATCAATGTCTCCGTCAGACATGGCGTTGTTACCCAGATTGAAACAGGCAATACTGAAAAGAGAATCCTGTCCGGTTTGTTCTGCAAGCTCTGCCTGAAGACTGCAGTACTCAATAACCTTTTCCTTTTCGTCCATCATCTGAGCCAGAACACCTATGGTGCCGACAGCCATTACTACTGACTTCATATCTCCTGCACGCTGGGCAATGTCTTTCCACTCCTGGAGATATCTGTCCGCCCTGCTGAAATCACCCTTGTGCATCCAGGTTGCGCCAAGATTAGCGTAGACAGCAGCCAGAAATGTTTCATGGAAGCCGGCAAGCATACTTTCAGCTTCCTCCAGTACTTCCACCGCCCTGTCATAGTTTCCCCTGTTCATATGGATCTTCCCCAGGGATACTCTCATTCTTCCACTGTGTTGAAGCATGTCAGGGCTGGAATCGGCTATGCGTATTGATGCCTCATAGAGTTCAAATGCCTCTTCCCACCTTCCCACTACTTCCAGCACGGCACCTTTCTTTCCTCTGGCCCGCATTTCTACATCAGGATCTTCGGTAAGCCTCTCAAGCTCGGTGTACAGCTCAATGGCAATCAGATTCTGATGAGCTGTTCTGCAGTAATCCGCCGCGGGTTCAAGGTATTTCAGCGCAACTTCTCTGTAATCAGCTTTCGCCGCATGGATAGCCAGATTGATCAGATGTTCTTCAGCGGGCTCAGGGTACAGTTCTAAAAACACATCCGCAGCATTTCGGTGTATGCGCTTCCGTTTACTGAGCAGAAGCATTTTGTAGGAAGTTTCTCTGAGAAGGTGGTGCCGGAACACAACCTTCCCCCTGCCGAACAGCTTCCACACTCCCAGAGACATTCCCTCTTCAATACATGAAGAATCGGTTAACAGGATTCTCTTCAGTACCTCTGGATCAAATTCCGATCCCAGTACAGACGCAACGCCAACAGCCTCCTTCATATTGTCTGGTAGATGATCGATTCTGCTTTCGAGCAGTGAACCCAGAGAGATAGGTAGCAGGTGCTGTGTATCCTGCCATTCGCTCCAGGTTCCTCTCATCTGATCCTGACGAAGTATTCTGCTGAGCTCTTCCAGGTAAAGAGGGTTTCCGGCAGAGTTTTTATGAAGCATTTTGGCTACACTCTCTCTTACTGTAAACCCGGTGTCCGCGGACAGTTTTTTAACAGTTTCCTCTATACTGAAAGGCGGAAGCTCAACTGGACTGCTTCCCCTCAGAAACTCCGGGACGACATTGATCAATCTGCTTGTAGTAACGATCAAGCCTGCAGAACTTTCATTTGTCAGAACAAAAGACCGCAGAACTTTCAGACTTTCCAGATCAAGCAGATCAGGATCTTCAATGCCAATGACAAATTTCCCGGACAAAGCTATTGAATTAAGAAATACGGAGATACTGTACAGTATGTTTTCTCTGGAGGAAGATGAAAACAGGGAATCATCCTGAAACGAGTTCAGGTGCCCCTCAGCCCATTCGAGTTCACCTCTGATTTCGGATATTCCGGGATTCTGTAAAAGTACACTTATGGTGCCTGCCGGAAGTGTTCTTAAAGCCTCCTGCCACGGATGAAGACTTCTTGAAGCCATCAGCTCATCTCCCGAGATCACCATGGTAAATACATCCCGGGTACAGCTTGTAATAAACTGGTTCAGAAGACGGCTCTTTCCTATTCCGGACTCGCCGGTAATATTTATGATTTCCAGCTTTTCAGTGGTGTTGAAAATCTCTGCAAGCCTGCTTTTCTCTCCTTTTCTACCAACAAATACACCGCTTTCCGAATTCCATTCAGTATCTGCTATCTGTTGCTGGAGCCGGAAAGACCGCTGCAGTTCAGTGAATCCTTTTAGCTGCAGATCATCGCCTTCCTCCACAGAAAAGAACGAACTGACAAGTTTGCCGAATTCATCGTTAACAAGAATTTCTCCTGTCTCCGCACTGTCACACAACCTTGAGGCAAGATTCACGGTGCTTCCTAAAACTGTGTAGCTGCACCTGCTCCTGGAGCCTACGAACCCTGCGTAGCCAGTGCCTGCTGATACACCGATCTGAACAGAAGGAAATGATCTTCGCATTCTGTAAACAAATTCTCCACACCTTCTTGCATCGTTTTCAAGGGCTCCTGGAGCACCGAAAACCACAAGTGCTGATGCCTCACTTCCCCGAAGATGTGTTCCATTCAGGAAGCCGTTCATCTCTGCAGCAAGATCACATACAGAATCAAAGAAGCTCTGAGCCTCCCCTGTTGATGAAACCCGGATAGAAAGAAACGCGGGAAAAACTGTTCGAAATTCACCACTGAATTCCCTGCCTGTCAAAATATCAGGAAAGAAACAGATCCCCTCGCCAGCAGGAAGCTTCCATGCGGCATCATCAGGCAGACTGTTTTCCCGGCCGAACACATCTGAAACGCAGTTACCGTAAAAAAGCTGGTACAGATTGCCTTTGCCGCCGCCTGCGCACCAGCTGATTTATCCCGTACTGACTGCTGTACTGAATGAAATATCTTCGCCTGCTACTCTTGAAATCTTTTCAAGTACCTGTTTCGACTTTTCAAGCAGCTCAGGTCTGCTTCCCGGGAAAACTGCCAGAGAGGCGTCTCCCTCGAATTCCGCTATAAATCCGCCTTCTCCGCGGACAAAGTCGATAAACGGTGTAAATGCCCGGCTGAGAACACCGGAAATCCACTCCGCACCCACCTCACCGCGACGCATGGCTTCATCTGTAAGCCTGGTAAAACCTGTCATGTCTGCGAGCACTGCAGTAGCCTGCATGGAACCGGCAGCCACACCCCTGCTGAGATTATTCAGAATAAAAATGGAAACAAGCCTCTGGTCACTCAACCTCAGCCTCCAGCAGATACTTCTTCATTTCAATCCCCCCCTGGTAAGAACCAGACGATCCGTCTGACCTTACAACCCTGTGACAGGGAATTACAAGTGGAAACGGGTTTGAAGCCAGCACACTGCCAACAGCTCTTGCAGCACCTGAAAAACCGGCCTTTTCAGCAAGTTCCCCGTACGAAACAGTTGTACCCCTTCCGACATCCATCAGTGTCCTGAGAACTTTTCTGCTGAAAGCGGAAGTACTGCCGAAATCAAGAATATTCAGAGGAACATCAACTGAAGCTCCGGTGGCGAGAGCAGCAAGCTTTTCTGAAACATCATCAGCAAAGCTGGAACCAGCCCTGTCAACAGGACCAAATTCTCTACCAGTCTTCAATTCCGCAGACACACCGGGAGAAGGAAGAAACACACGGTAAACGATTTTCCCTTCCCACACAAAACACCCATTACCGAACGGTGTTCCAAAAACTTTGCAATTCATTGCAAACAACTCCAATTGAACCCTTAATAAATCCACCTGACACGACCACCCGGATAATATGTTGAAACCAGATGGTGCTGAAAACTTACAAGGGCAATACTGTTCTACAGCTTCACTTGGATCGGCACATTCCAACCCCCTGTGTTAGATCTGCTATAAAACCGGATTCATCCTGCGGCATTCTGTTCTAAAAGTCGATTTACAGCTTTACAACCTGAACAGCTGCGGTACTGCCGCCGGCAGTACCCCTGATGCTGTAAGAGCCTGCGGGAAGTTCATTGCCATTGGAATCACATCCGTCCCAGAAGAAAGAACCGTCACCAACTCCGGTAAGCCTTCTTACAGCACGACCTGTGATGTCGTAAACAACAAGCTCGGGTGGCATCTCAAGCCCTGCGACAGTTACTGTGACAGACTCTGTGAATGGATTGGAAGAAGCTACCAGAGAAAATGGTTCAGCAACAACTGTAACGGCTGTTGTTTCTTCATTGCCTACCCAGTTGTGATCAAGCCAGCCCATGACGACATAGTAGGCATTCGGATTAACATCTGGGAAGTACGCTGTCCACACAGCATACACATCACCAGCTTCATTCGAAATTGCGTTTAGGCAGAAAAGATTTTGTATTTTCTCATCGCTGTAGTCGTAGGCTGCATATGGTTCCTCAATGAAGTTTCCATCCTTGTCTATTATGGCAAAATAGACATAGTGATCACTCTGCCAATAGGCCAGCCACATAAGATACAGAGTATCTCCATCTGGACCCGGAAGAATATTAATGTAACCGGCACCCAGGTTGGGTGTTTCAATTTCTTTCAAAACCAATACATCACCGGTTTCGCTGTCTACCTTGATAAAGGAAAGAACCTGATACGGAACCCCCTCTCTGGAGTACCTGAGGAAACAGCAAAAATTGTTATCACTGTCAACTGTAACCGATGACTCCAGTGCGAGGAAATCAAGTCCCTGAACCAGTTCAACAGGTGGGATCACGATATTACCTTCAAGGTCGTACTGAATGTAGGCAGGCAGGTCGAAACCTGCAGTATAGAAAATATGCACCCTGTTTCCATCAACACAGATGTTTGAGATATCATCGAGACTGCCTGGAACTGTGTCTCTGAATACCTCACCAACTCCCGGCTCGAACACAGCGTAGCAGACCCCACAGGAGATCTCAAATGAAGCATGAATACGACCTAGACTGTCGGCGGAAGCGTGTACCTGAGGGCGATTCACATAGGAATCAGGGATCAGAAGGCTGGTAGGTACAAGTTCTGCACCAGAGCTACCCCTAACTGTGTACCAGGCGGGAGCTCCTTCCCGCCAGAACAGAACAACACTGTCCTCATTCACCAGACAACTAGTGGGAGAGGCTGACCATACCTGATTAGAAACCATGGTTTCCGGGAAAACAATGGTACCGTCGGGAAGATACGCTTTGTAACCCACTCTGTTCTCCTGATTAAAACTGTGCCACACCTGATGCAGAGTATCAGTACCTGTAGCTTGAATGGATTCGTGCTGCTGACTGATGTACGACCACATGTCCTCAGTGATTATTGGGTCACTCCACCCGGGGGCATGGGTCATCAGAAACAGGCTGGAAAATACAATTGACGATACTATCATTCCTCCTCCAGTACTCCCGTTCTTGCAGCATCATGCTGACATTGTGGCCATGGTGCATAACCAACAGGGCAACTGCCGAGTTCCCACACATGAAGATAGTTGTCCATTGTGCCGAATACAACCTCATCCCTGCCGTCATTGTCGATGTCGGCTATCACAAAACCACCTTGAACTGATGCAGGGAGAGTGTATGGAAAGCCAAGATTGCCCAGCGGGTCACCATCACTCGATAATCCAAATACCGTCCCTTCTCTGGTGGCTGCAATTACATCCGCATGTTCATATATATCGTGGTTATCCAGTTCTCCAAGTGCAGGGAAAGGAGGCTTATCATAGCCTGCATAATCGTCATATTCAACGGGATACCCTCCAGCAGGGTTTCCACTCCCATCCCACGCAAAGCACTGGTTCTCGGTGTTGGAAATCACCCTGTCAGCCTGACCAAGTGGTGCTTCCCAGTCAGCCATTACGCAGTATGGGACATGATCAGAATCAAGACCGGGGTTGCTCAGACATTCTGCACTTGTTGATAAATCTTCTGCATCAAGCAGTAGTGCAGGATTCTGTTCTGATGTTGCAAGGTCTGTGGGAAGTGCCACTATCTGTCCCTGAGGCAGATTTCCAACTGCAGGAATCGTGCTCCATTGAACACCTGACCACTCTCTTTCTTGAAGAAAGACATCAGCATCATAATCGTAAATGAAGCATTCGGTTTTAGCTACATCCAGGATTTCACTCCATTTTATTCTCACTATTATTTCAGGATTACCGTCGCTGTTCAAATCCTCCAGCAATGGCCAACTTGAAAAATTAGCTGCATTTGGTGGGATGCCCGGTAGCTGGACAGTTCTTATTAGAACAAGAGCATCGTTAACAATATCGAAAATGTAAAGATCAGGTCCGCGGACAAGCACTATCTCATCCCTTTCTGCAAGATCTGACTCATCTACTAAATCTGCCAGTGCTACGGTATGTTCTTCCTTCCAGACCCATACACCGGAATGTTCAAAACTGCATATCGGTTCGGTCGAAGATGCATCGAAGATCATCAGATCATCCCCGCCATCAACGATTATCTCCGCTAGACCGTTT
>QNDR01000072.1 GCA_003646025.1 Candidatus Fermentibacterota bacterium | reverse complement strand
TGTAACGATAGCTTTTACATCGATAACTTCGCTGCCTGAGATAGGTCCTTTGTGCATCGCTTCCACAACACCTTTTTCCACGGCTGGAATGTACTTTGTAGGAACATTTCCACCTGAAACCTCACTTGCGAATTCGTAACCCTCACCGCGGGGTTTAGGCTCAATTCTCATGAGTACATGGCCGTACTGGCCTCTGCCGCCAGACTGTTTCTTGTGTTTGTATGCACCGGATGCCTTTTTGGTGATGGTCTCCTGGTAGGCAATTCTCGGTTTGAACAGCTCTGCCTCTACACCACTGAGTTCCTTAAGACGGGCAAGCATGGTCATGAGGTGAAGTTCCCCCATGCCGTTCACGGTTGTCTGGCCTATATTGGTTTCGTTCCTTGTGATAAAAGTAGGGTCCATGGACCCAAGTTTGTGAAGACCGGCACCCATCTTGTCTTCATCTCCCCGTTTCTTCGCCCGGATGGCTGCTCTGTAAACCGGATTGGGAAATGCTATTGGGACAAGCTTTACCTGATGACTTTTGTCACACAGAACATCATTTGTTATGGTGTTTTTGAGTTTGGCTACTGCAATCACATCACCAGCCACCATTTTTGATGCGTCTTCTCTGGATGCTCCGTTCATGTAGTAGTAGTTGCCCAGCCTTTCAGTCTGGTGTCTGGTCACATTGATGGCTTCGTGCGAACCTTCTGCCGAGCCCCTGAGTATCTTGAGGTAAACCATGTCTCCCACATGTTTATCGTGTTTTGTACTGAATGCCCGGGCCACAAACGGACCACTGGGATCCGGAACAACAGGATCGCCGTCAAGAACCTCTGCGGGGGTTGCCTCCAGCGGAGACGGGGAATACTCAACAACAGCGTCGAGGACAAATTTCTGCCCTACAGGGGGGATGGAGGTGCCGCAGTAAAGAGGGAACAGCCCCCTGTTTTTTACAGCCAGCTTGATACCCCTCTTCAATTCATCTTCTGTGAGGGTTTCGTTGGCAAAGAATGTTTCCATGAGTTCTTCATCAGCTTCAGCAGCTTCCTCGACAAGCTGCATTCTGTAGATTTCCATCTGTTCTTTCGCTGCTTCAGGAACAGGAATTTCTTTGCCTTCCGCGTCTTCCGCCTTACCGGTTATGGCGTTAACAACACCGGTAAATGTGTCGCCATCCATAACCGGGAAAACAACAGGGATGATGTGCTTGTTAAACATTTCCCTGGCCTGCTCCAGAACTCTGTCGAAGGCAGCATTCTCTCTGTCTACTCTGCTTACGTACACGAACACAGGGAGGCTGGCATCTTTGGCGAAATTCCATGTTTTGTAACTGCCGACCTCTACTCCGTCTTTGCCGTCTATAAGAAGGATGGCGAGATCAGATGCGGAGATGGCACCAATTGTCTCACCGTGAAAATCCGCAAGCCCCGGGGTGTCTATGATGTTTATTTTGTGATCGTTCCAGTCGAGATTGGCAATGGATGATCCGAAACTGTGCTTTTTTTCCCTGCTTTCTGCAGTGTAATCAAACACACTTGTTCCCTCATCCACGCTTCCAAGTCTTTCGCTTCCACCGCCTGAAAAAAGCAGGGCATCACAGAAGCTGGTTTTTCCAACAGAACCGTGACCCAGCACGGATACGGTTCTCAGTTTTTCGGAACTGTAGTTTTTCATTAATATCTCCGTTGTTATTGGTACAATTATAAATTAATATGCAATTACTTTCAGTTTCCGGAAAGTGAATATTACCGTTGCAGGTGTACTTGTGTCAACGGCTTAATCGGGGTCTGGTCAAAGGCGGGTATATTGTATTATCAAATCAGGCTGAAAAGAACTCTTTTTCCTTTAGCAGTAAGGTACACCTGATGGAAATTATTAGGATGCTTCCTGTGATAGGAGCAGTCGTTGCGGGCTTTCTTATATTGAGAAAAGTTCTGGCAGAATTTGGCGGTCCATCCAGGAAGGAACAGTACCGGCAGCTGGAAGAGGAATTCAAAAAGGCAGACAACAAAATAACAGGTCCGAATACACCCAGATGCCCTCTGTGCGGAGGAGATACGGAGAGGTTTCAGTATCCGCATCTGCGTGTGTGGCGCTGTGTGAACTATCCCACCTGTAGAGGTTTTGTAAAGGCGACTAAGGGTGGAACAAGGTACGGCCGGAAATGGCACAACAGGTAGAAAGGGAGAACTGAATTGGCAACTGAAGCCAGAATAACGCGGCATCCGGTTCTGCCTCCTCTTTCCGACAACTGGGTGAAATTCACCTTCAACGGAAGAGAGATGATTGGCAGAAAAGGTGAGATGGTTTCATCCGCCGTGTTCGCCGGCGGCGAGCATGTTTTCGGTCACCACCACAAAGATGGCGGCCCGCAGGGTTTGTTCTGCGCTAATGGTCAGTGTTCCCAGTGTACACTGATAATTGACGGCATACCACTTAAGAGCTGTATCATTCCTCTGGAGGAGGGCATGGTTGTGCAGTCTGTTGAGGGTCTTCCTTCTCTCGGTGATATTGATCCTCCAGAGGTAAAGGCTCCTGAAAGGCTGGAGACCGATGTACTGATCATTGGAGCCGGACCTTCAGGTATATCTGCGGCAATGGAGCTTGGCAGATCAGGTTACAGGGTTGTTCTTGTGGACGACAAAGACAGACTGGGTGGAAAACTGGTTCTTCAGACCCACAAATTTTTCGGTTCGGAACAAGATTGCCGTGCAGGAGTAAGAGGAACGGAAATCGCCAGTATTATTGCAGGAGAGCTGAAGGAGTTCCAGTCTGTTGATGTGTGGCTGGAATCAGTTGTGCTTGCGGTTTTCAGTGATGGAACACTGGGAGTGAGAAGACCGGACGGTTACAAAATAGTTAAGCCCCGGCAGCTTCTTGTGGCTGCAGGAGCCAGAGAAAAATCTCTGCCGTTTCCAGGATGCACACTTCCAGGCGTGTACGGGGCAGGAGCATTTCAGACCCTCGTAAACAGAGATCAGATAAGATGCTCAGAGAGGGTATTTGTTCTTGGAGGCGGCAATGTGGGTCTCATCGGCGCATACCACGCCATTCAGGCGGGGATGACTGTTGTGGGCCTTGCGGAGGGGATGGATCGGTGTGGTGGCTACAAGGTACACGCAGACAAGATAGCCCGCCTGGGAGTACCAATCTACACCAGACACACGGTTCTGGCTGCTCATGGCAGGGAAAGTATTGAAAGTGTAACCATTTCCGCGGTGGATGAAAACTTCAAACCAATTCCGGGAACAGAAAAGAATTTCAAAGTAGACACACTTCTGGTGGCGGTCGGGTTGAGCTCTGTAAATGAGTTTCACGCCAAAGCCGTTGAATTTGGAATACCCTCTATGCTTACAGGAGATTCTGAAGAAATAGCTGAAGCCAGTGCCGCAATGTTCAGCGGGAAGATCTGCGGCAGAAAAATAGCGAACAGTCTTCGCGGAGAAACAGTTGAAATACCTGCTGACTGGCTTGAGAAGGCAGAGGTTCTGAAAAGTCCCGGGGGAGCTGTGTCGGAATACAGGGAATCAAAGCAGCATGAAGGGGTATTCCCCGTTATTCACTGTTTGCAGGAGATACCGTGCAATCCATGTATGACAATTTGTCCCAAAGGTTTAATAATAACTTCAGGTCATCCTGTTAAAGGACTTCCGCAGTACAGTGGAGGCTGTATCGGATGCAGGAAGTGTGTTGCGATTTGTCCAGGTCTGGCTATTACCCTGGTGGACTACAGGAAAAAAAGTGAGTTTCCCACAGTGACCGTTCCATGGGAGCTTGGAGACTGGGTTGTTGAGAAGGGGCAGACCGTAACTGTAACTGAATGGGAAGGTGAAACAATTGGAACTGGAACAGTTATCAGTCTCAAAGCTGCGCCAGGCTTTCCGTCTACAATGCTTCTCGACCTGGAAGTTCACCGAAGTATTGCCAACAGAGTTGCCGGTGTAAGGGTACAGAAGTCGGAGGTAACAGCACCTGAGAAAACAGTTCCGGAGCTGCCTGTGGCAGACAGTGCCATAGTCTGCCGCTGTGAGCGGGTTACTGCTGGAGAGATAAGGCAGCTTCTCCGTGAGGGAGTAAGGGACATGAACGAACTGAAGGCAAGATCAAGGGCGGGGTTCGGGGCATGCGGAGGCAAAACCTGCGAAATTCTTATTCCCCGTATTATCAGATCCGAGGGAATTGACCCTGATGAGATCACCGATTTTACAAAGAGACCTCTTTTCGCGGAAACCCGTCTTGGGATATTCTGCGGCAGAGAGGAGGATGAATGATGCACGAGGTAATAGTTATAGGCGCAGGTTCTATTGGAACACCTGTGGCAATGTCCCTTGCTGAGAGAGGTGTAAAGGTTCTCGTGCTTGATTCAGGGATGTCATCGGGGCAGGGTAACAACAAGTGTGCCATTGGAGGAATCCGGGCAACACACAGCGACCCGGCAAAGGTGGCTCTCAGTCTGCATTCACTGAAGACATTCTCCACATGGAAGCAAACTCATGGTGATGATATAGGCTGGTTTATGGGTGGATACACCTTTGTATCCTATTCCGAAGAGATCTCCCGTTCGCTGAAGAGTATTATTCCGGCGCAGCAGAAAGCCGGTTTGAACATTTCCTGGCGCAGTGCAGAGGAAATTGCTGAAAAGGTCCCTGGTATCAACCGCCGGGGGCTTCTTGGTGGAACATTTTCTCCTGAAGACGGCAGTGCCAGCCCCATGGAGAGTTCCTATGCTTTCTACCGTCAGGCCGTGAGAAAAGGAGCAGATTTCCATTTCGGGGAAACTGTAAAGTCTGTGAAGAGCGGTGATGTATTCACCGTTGTAACAGAAAAAGCCAGCTATTCGGCAGAAAAGGTTATCAACTGCGCAGGATCGTATGCCAGAGAAGTGGGCGCCATGGTGGGTGTTGATCTTCCAGTCTATCCCGATATGCACGAAGCTGGAATAACTGAACCGGTATTGAGGTTTTTCAACCCCATGGTTGTTGACATCAGCAGATCTGAAGGTAGTGCCAATTACTACTTCTACCAGTACAGCACCGGTCAGGTGGTGTTCTGTATAACACCAGACCCGCCTTTGCAGGGTAAGGGGCGTGAAGAGACCTCTGTTTTTCTGCCGCAGGTCGCGGCAAGAATGGTTAAACTGTACCCAAGACTGGCCAACCTGAAAGTAAGAAGAACCTGGAGAGGATGTTACCCGCAGACGCCGGACGGAACACCGATAATAGGGCAGGTCGGACCGGAAGGTTTCTACGCCGCGGTTGGCATGTGCGGACAGGGTTTCATGCTGGGTCCCGGTGTCGGTGAGGTTGTTGCCAGGCTTGTAACCGGGGAGTCTACAGAGGAAGATACAATGGTTCTCAACTCAATGAGACTTGACAGAACTTTTGCTGGAACAGAAGCACTTAAGTAATCCAGACCAGGCATAAGTCGAATGCCGCATAGTGTACGGGAACCAGGGGAGGTTTACATACTCCCTTACAGTGCTTCGCATATCCGTTTATGGTCGGTGCGAGACTGTCTACGCCACAGATTGCGTCTGTCTCTTTTCCCTGGAGACCGGTCAGGCGTGCGCAGGGCGAGAAGGTGTGCTGATGATCACAGGAATGAATGTTTCCTTCGGTCTCTACGGGTACATTGCAGGTGATAAACCGGACAAAGATACGCTGGGGTAGGTTCAGGTTTTTAACACAGTTCTGGTATCATCGCTGGTAGATTGAAAGTTCTTTCTGTCTTCTTGCGTCGTCTTTGTCGGTAACAGATTCGACTGCCTGTATGCTCTTTATGTAGTCTTCCGGCATTCCGTTTTCAATTGCTCCCTCAAGAACATGTCTTTTGTACCAGTGATATGGTTTCAGCTTGGAGTTGATAGTTGTAGCGTAGTAAGTGCACGCATTAACCTGATGGCCATCAATAGTTACGGAAACTGTTTTAAGATCGTAACCAGAACCAAGACCTTCTATTTCGTCAAGAATTGACTTCTGAGACTCTTCGATGTCATACAGCACGCCCAGCACAAAATCTTCAGGCTGCCCTGTTTCCTGGATGTCACACTTGGCACTGCCGTCCAGAGAACTGGGTTTGTGAAACCTCAGCAGGTGTCTGTTCAGAACAGCTACCCCTATCTTCTCTGCCTTGATTCTCTGGAGAAGACGCTTTTCAGACATGTTGGACCCGAAAGAAAAATAAAGCACTTGCCCCTCTTTGCTTGATAACCCCGTTGTCAAAGGCGGTAGAATGCCTTGTTGACCGGATATTATATTCAACACCTGTAACCATTGGCAACCAGTCTGTTTTTCAGGATTCTCTGTGTAAAAGTGACATTCCGGACTCATTTGGTTAAATTGTGAAAATCTGGAGGTGCAAATGATTCAAAGGGGAGTGGTACAGGAGATTGTTAACGGAGAGGCAAAGGTTGCCGTTGGAGGTGGCTCCGGCTGTAACGTGTGTGCTGCGAAAGACAGCTGTGTAGCCATTACAGGTACACGGCCTGAGGAGAAAATAATAACCACGGGGACACTGCCGGGAATCTCGGCTGGTGACATCGTCGAGCTTGAACTGCCGGTAGCCGCTACCCTGCAGATCATCTTTATCACACTGGTGCTCCCGGTTATTCTGCTGATTGCCGGTTACTTTATCATGCTTGAGGGCGGTCCGATGTACGGAGCAATAGGAGCATTTTCCGGGCTTGTCGCTGGTCTGATAATTGCAGTATCTGCAAACAGAACAATGGGGAAGCGACCTTCCTACAGAATGAGAATTGCGAAAATCGTGGCAAAATGCACCGAACAGGAAGTGGTGGAGTGAAAAAGCTTGTGCAGAGAACAGTTGATATCCTCCAGAGCGCTGATGTTGACTACGGTGAAGTCAGAGCTGAGCTGATCAGAACAGAGAACACCGACTTCAGAAATGCAAGACTTGATGACTGCAGAACCGTTGAAACACAGGGCGTTGGTATTCGTGTTCTTGTTAACGGGAGCTGGGGTTTTGCAGCCTGCACCGGTCTTGAACGGGATGACATTGAGGCTGCTGCGGCAAGAGCTGTTGAAATTGCAGGGGCTGCCGGTGGGAGGGGAAAGGTTGAGCTCGCCCCTCTGGATATACAGCAGGGAGTATACACCGGGCCGTGCAGAAAAGACCCCTTCGAGGTTCCCAGGGAAGACAAGATCGCACTGTTGCAGCAGGTTTCAGACGACATGATGAAAGACCCCAGAATAAAAAGCAGTCAGGCCAGGCTGTGGTTCGAAAAAAGAAACAGAGTTATTGGAACCACCAGGGGAGATCTGATAGAAACTGATCTGATCTTCACGCAGCCTGATGTAATGGCCACGGCAGTTGCAGGGGGCGATGCCCAGAGCCGAAGCATGCAGGACGGTGCCAGAATAGCAGGATGGGAGTGGATTGAACAGTCAGGCATCGCCTCATGGGGAGAAAAGGCCAGGGAAGAGGCTCTGATGAAAGTTCTTGCAGATGAGAGCCCGTCAGGCAGGATGGATCTGCTTCTCGACGGTCTTCATCTGAGCCTTACCATGCACGAGTCTGTGGGGCACCCTACAGAAAGTGACAGAGCACTTGGCTGGGAAGCAAACATGGCAGGAAGAACTTTTGTGAAGCTCTCCGATCAGGGTAGTCTTCGCTATGGTTCTTCTCTGGTTAATTTTCTGGCGGACAACACACTGCCCTACGGAGTAGCAACCTGGGGGTGGGATGATGATCTGGTTCCAGGTCAGAAATGGTACACAGTGAAGAACGGTATTTTTCAGGAATTCGGTTCCGTCCGTGAAACTGCTCTTCTTATTGGAAAACAGGCAAGCAGAGGCTGCTGCAGGGCAATGGATACCCAATGCTTTCCAATAAACAGGCAACCCAATTTCTACCTTGAACCGCCGGACAACGGTGTAACACCGGAAGAACTGGCATCAGATATTGACCACGGTATATGGATTGAAGGCAGAGGATCATTCTCCATAGACCAGCGCCGTGAGAATTTTCAGTTCGGTGGAGACCTGTTCTGGGAGATAAAGAACGGAAAGAAAACGAGGCCTCTTAAAAAGGTGATCTACAGAAGCAGAACACCGGAGTTCTGGAGTTCTCTTGACGGCATCGCTGACAGGAAGTTTTTTAGAACTATGGGGTTGCTTACCTGTGGAAAGGGGGAGCCGGGGCAGTCTGCCAGAATGACCCATGGTGCAAGCTACTGCCGGTTCCGGGGCATTGAGGTTGGAGGTGGCAGGTAATGACGAAACAGGAAATGCTTGCATTTGTTCAGGCGGCAGTTGAAGCATCCGGAACCACCGACTCTATTGCGGTTCTTACCGAAAACAGGAATGCTTCTGTCCGATTCGGTCAGAACAAAATAACCCAGAATATGGATGTTTTCAAAAGAGAACTGCAGCTTACAGTAGGAGACGGGAGCAAGCAGGCAACGGTTACTTCTCAGAGAATAGACCACAGTGCGCTTGCAGAAATAGCATCTGAGGCCAGAAACCTGCTGGACACTTCCACGCCCGACCCTGAATACATGCCACCTGTGGAGGGGGGGCAGGTTTACCCTGTCATCGACGAGGCCTGGGATGAGTTCACCGGGGAATGCCCTGCTGCTCCAAGAATGGAGACTGTGGGGAAACTCATTGATACAGCCGAAGAAAATAACATGAAAGCTGCCGGGATCTGCTGGATGCAGAACAACCAGACCGCCGTTGCAACATCAACTGGAAACCTTGCTGCGCACAGATACACCTCTGCCGGGCTTTCCTTTACAATGGACAGAGGGCTTGCTTCAAGCAGAACCTTTCTCAAGGGAACAGCATGGGCAGAGCTGGAAGTTGATCCGGAGATACAGAAGGTAGTTGAACAGGTAGAGATGGACGAGAACGCCACAGATGTGCCTCCCGGCGACTACAAGTTGATCCTGGAACCCCAGGCAACCTGGAATCTGCTGATGTTTCTTCCCTGGATAATGAGTGCACGTCTGGCCGACGAGGGTACAAGTGTTTTCAGCGGTATGGAGGGGAAGAAAATCACCGGTGAAAACTTCAGTTTGTCTTCCTCCCTGTACGGCACACCGCCGGCAATACCTTTCAACACAGAAGGATTGCCTTCAAGGGATGTTGTGTGGATTGAAAAAGGTGTATTGAAGAATCTTCCCTGCGACAGATTCACAGCGCAAAAAACAGGTAGACCGCCACTGTTCGTTCCTGAAACCATGGACATGGCCGGCGGAGAGGGTTCTGTTGAAGACCTTGTTGCAGGGGTGGACAGGGGAATCCTGATAAGAAGATTCTGGTATATCAGGTTCGTCGATCAAAAAACTCTCAAGCTCACGGGAATGACACGGGACGGGGTATTCCTTGTGGAGAACGGAAAGATCGTAAGACCACTGAAGGATTTCCGATGGAACTGGCGCCCTCTCGAGTTGTTCTCCAGAATTCTCCGTATTGGTAAATCTGTGCAGCGGGCTGCAGGAATGGTGCCGCCGGTGGTTATAGCAGAGCAGCACTACCCTTTCACGGATCAGGAGGGCTCGAGTGAAGTACCTGGCACTTAGTTTTGCCGGTTTGTGGCTGATTGCCGTTATCGCAGTAATTATTGACTCTTTCTTCCTGCATGCAGGGGCGAAGATGGCCGGAGTCCGCAGGGCTACATTCGGCAGAGCTGTAAAGGCATCCATCGCCTGTTCCCTCTCAACACTGCTGCTTGCCCTGATTTTCTCATGGGTTCCGGTAGGTGGCACCGCAGTGGGTTTTCTTATAGGGCTGGGTCTTACAATTCTGGTTCTGCAGGCTTCCTACAGCACCAGTTTCGGGAAGGCTTTTCTACTCTGGATTTTCAATGTGGTTGCCCAGATCATCGCAGTTTTAGCTGGGACATTTCTGCTTACAGGAATATTTTCTCTTACAGGTTGATACAGGCTACCACTGGAATCTGACACCGAAACTGGTTTCGCCTTCAAGGGGCCTTATCGGTTGCGTATCGTGAAGGTGATGTCTGAAGAACACTACCATGTCGCCGCTGTCCCAGTGGTGTCTGCCGTATATCTCACTGGAAAACCTGCTGCTTGAACCACCGTCGAGGTGGAAGTATACATCTGAGTGAAGGATTGTTCCGTAGACCATGTCCCCTTCTGCCAGAAGAGGATAGTCAACATTTCCATGGAGTGACCAGTCAAAGACATGGCCCTTCTGGAATGTAGAACCCCTGGGACGGTAGATGCCTGCACTGACACGGTATTCAGGCACAGCCCCTGCCGGCAGGAAACCCTGATGGAGGTTCGCGGTCAGGTGGTTTTCAACACCCAGTTTAAGGTTGTTCATGTACTGACCGCTGGTGTCCGCCATATCGATATTGTGAAAGCACTCGTGATCGGTAAACAGAGAGAACAGAAGGTTCCTGTAGTCCACTCCAAAGAAACCGCGGATGTTCCAGTGACCTCCGTACACATTGAAGGCTATGTCTGATTCTTTGCTGCTGGTTCCCATGTAGGTATCGATGGACAACCCCACACCGAAGGTGACAGGACCATATTCTACCATGGTAACTTCATCTGCTATTTCAGTGTATATGAACTGATCTTCATCCGGCTGAAAGAATATCCTCGGTTCAAGAAAGCCATGGTTGCTTCCTGGAAAGGACAGGCTCCAGCCGGATAAAAGTGCCAGAATCAGCAGAGACATCAGGCGTCTTTCTCGATTCCCATGTGCCGTTTCAGCCCTTCGATAAGGTATGGCTCCGGCTGAGAACCCTCAACTGCGAATGTTTCATTTATCACTGTTCTTGGAACGCCCTGAACCTGGTATTTCATCGAGAGTTCCTGAAATTCGTTAGCCTCAATACCCTCGGCAACAACCCTGTCAGAATAGCCTGCCAGACGATGGGCAAGAACCACTGACTGGGGGCAGTGAGGGCATGAAGGTGTTACGAACACTCTGATGTGAAGGTCTTCCTGAAGGTTGTCCAGAAAGGCCATTGTCTCATCGGAAAGAGTCTGCTCATCTCTGCCTGCATCGATGATTCCTGTAAGCAGGCTGCTGAACTCGTATCCCGATGGAATTCCCTTGAAAAGAACTCGTCCGGAATCTCCTATGCTTAACGACGGAAGCATCTGATCTTTGTCTGTTGATTCTACAACCTCAACGATGAGCCTTGAGGAAAGCTCGTTGAGTTCGCTGAGTATTGTTTCAGTATCACATTTTCCAGGTGCTTTTGTAAGAGTTACCTTGACATCCTTTGTCATGAGATCAAAGTGTCCCCTTATTGCTTTCCTGTCTTCTTCTGACAGTAACGGCATTACTACCTCTCTATTCTTCGCTCTCAAGCAGTTCGAATATGGCGGCAGAGGCTCTTGCCCCTTCGGATACCGCAGTAACTACCTGCCTGAAACCGTTGTTTGTTACATCTCCAGCAGCAAATACCCTGGGATTTGAAGTTCCCACAATGTTTCTGGTAACAACTGCCTTTTTCCCGTCAAGATCCACCAGAGATTTGAACGGTTCCGTGGCTGGCACAGTACCTACATACAGAAAAACACCGTTTGTTTCTATGTGTTTTCTGCCCTCAGGTGTGTCGAGGATAACTCCTGTTACCCCCTGATCATCTCCTGTAACCTCAGCCAGATGGGAATTCCACCAGGTGGTTACCTTCTCATGCTCAACAAGCTTCTTTGCAAGATAGGGCTCTGCGCGGAGCTTGTCTCTGCGGTGAACAAGACCGAGTTCAGAGACCACGTGCGTCAGGTGAAGAGCCTCCTTAACCGCGCTGTCTCCGCCTCCGACTACAATGGCTTTTTTACCTTTGAAGAACGGTGCGTCACAGGTGGCGCAGAAGCTCACGCCTCTGCCGTAGTACTTTTCCTCGCCAGGTACACCGAGTGTTGCCGGAGCAGCTCCTGTGGCAATGATAAGATAGTCTGAGGTGTACTGCCCCAGGTCTGTTTTTATCAGGATCTTTCCGTTTTCCTCCACTGCATTTTCAACCGTTTCCATAACGAAAACCGCCCCGGCAGCAGTTGCCTGCTGTTTCATGGCGTTTGTAAGATCTGAACCGGCTATTGAGCTGAAACCCGGGTAGTTCTCTATCTCTGCTGTGAGAGCCGCCTGCCCGCCTGGTTGCCAGCTTTCTATTACCAGATGCTTTATCCCGTAACGGGCGGCATAGATGGCAGCGGAAAGGGCAGCGGGACCGCCGCCAGCTATAACAAGCTGGTAGGAGTTTTCACTGCTCCCGGTCCCACTGTTTACTGCGCCAATTTCGACCTTGAAACTCATCAGCCCAGTGTTCCAACTGCCAGAGCTTCAAGATCTCTCTTCAGTGAAGCCTTGTCTCTGAATCCGACCATTCTGTCCACTTCTTTACCTCCATGGAAGATGATCATTGTGGGTACCCCCCGGATACCAAACTGATTGGCAGTTGCAGGGTCTCTGTCTATGTCCACAGTCATGAAATTAACCTTGTCATTAAGCTCTGTGGTAAGTTTGTCCAGCACAGGGTGAAGCATCTTGCAGGGGGCGCACCAGTCGGCACTGAAATCTACAAGTGTAAGCTTATCTGTTCCTTTTGTTTCCTCCGGTATGGTGTTTCCAGGGATCAGTCTCATTGTCTTTTCCTTTCGTTTAAGTTAACTTTTCCAAACGGTAGACAAGGTAGCATATTAAATGCCTATTCTATGATCAAGCCCGGCAATCAAATAGACAGATTGTTTATTCGATGTGTGCCAAATGGTCAATCTTTGCCGTACTTTGCTGATTCAACGAACTGGTGTATTATGTAGTGTTTCAGAGAGTTCTCTGGAAACAAACAGAAATGGAGGGGTTGTATGAAGGCGATTATGTTGCTTGCATTGATTTCCGGAACAGTGATGGCGTTTGGTGTTCCCGATGTACCTGATGTGCCTGAAACGGAGATACCGGATATTGATATTCCGGGGATGGAGCTTCTGGATGAAGTTCAGGTTAAACTGGATGGTCTTGTAAGCGAAACAGACTCTCTGAGAACCCTGATCCCTGACCTGGCGGTTCTTGACGAGCTTTCTGTAAAACTGGAAGAACTGCGGGATACAGATCCGGAGCTGGAATCTCTTCAGGCGGAAGTTGATGCTTTAAGAGACGAACTTGCAGGGGCCAGGGAGGAAATTCAGGCGATATCAGACAATCTGGATTCAGAACTCGAGTCGGTGAAGGCAACAGTGGACCAGTTCACTGCTGGTCTGCCTGACTGATACACAGCTGTTCGCAGGAGGGCCGGACAATCTGTCCGGCCCTCAGTGCTAG
>QNDR01000071.1 GCA_003646025.1 Candidatus Fermentibacterota bacterium | reverse complement strand
TTCCTGACAGCGTTTCCAACAACCAGGGCATCCGGTCCGCACCAGTATCCCGTTCTGGAAGCACGGATATCAATTTGAACCGGCGCAAGGGGAAGAGCCTCAAAAGCAGCAATGTCTCCTCCCTGGGCCTCAACCATCTCTGTGAAAACATCCATGGCCCTGCCGCTGACCAGGTTCTTCCGGCACAGCTCAGCACCATTGCTGATACCTGCCAGAAGCGCCATTTCTTCCACCAGAGCAATGGTGAGCTCGGTGGCATCAGCAGGACCTCTTCCTCTGAGAATATCCAGGGATTCCTGCACTTCAAGGGTATTACCTGCCGAGAGACCTATGGGGTAATTCATTGATGTTACCAGAGCGCTGGCCTTTTTACCGGACATCCTGGAGATACTGACAAGATTCTTTGCAAGGGTTAATGCATCCTCCCGTGTCTGCATAAACGCTCCGGTTCCACACTTTACATCAAAAACCAGAATATCCGGGTTCTCGGCAAGCTTCTTGGACAGAATGCTTGCTGTGATAAGAGGAATAGATGTTACGGTGGATGTGGCATCCCGAAGAGAATACAGTACACCATCGGCAGGGGCAAGCTGACCGGTCTGACCAATCATGCAGGTTCCTGTTTCGGCAACCTGCTTCTGAAACTGTTCCAGGGGCAGGTCAACTCTGAACCCGGGAATGGACTCTAGTTTGTCAAGTGTTCCCCCTGTGTGCCCCAGACCTCTGCCGCTGATCATAGGTACTCTGATACCGATGGAAGCCGCCAGAGGTGCAAGAATCAGAGACATCTTGTCTCCCACTCCGCCTGTGCTGTGCTTGTCAGCCAGAGGACTTAGAGATCTGTCCCACTGAACAACCGTTCCGCTGTCACGCATGGCCATTGTAAGAGCGTAGGTTTCATCCTGAGACATTCCGTTTATATATGCCGCCATGAGAAATGCACTTGCCTGATAGTCTGCAACAGAGCCATCGGCGATGCCGGAGACGAAACTGTTAATCTCAGCGGTTGAGAGAGACTTCGAATCTCTCTTTGCCCGGAGTATATCTGTTACGGCAGCCACGGAATAAAATCCACTACAAAGTAGTCAAGGGCTACAGCAACCGCTGCAGCAACCAGTACCCCCAGGAACAGCTTTAGGACAAGGCTTCCACCAGATAACTTCTGCTTCTCAAGGAATTCCCCCACAGAGATCGTTTCCTCTGCAATAGACGGGTGTTTTATTTCATCATAACTGAATATCATTTTCTTTTTAAGCAGATGCTTAAGCTGAATAATTGATTCAACAGCTGTTTCCGAATTACCTGAAATAACTGTGTATGGAACCTGATTCTGTTTGTCTGCTTCCTCTGTAATTTCCCTTATCTCTCTGAAAGTCTGTTCGGGCACTGAGGTTACGTCCTCTTCTTCTGGAGATTCTTCCGCAACGGGAGCAGTCACATCAGCAGGGACAGACTCAGAGGATGGCATTTCCGGAAGATATTCCTCTTCTATTCTTCCATGTGCAGCCGGCGGCCAGTCTTCCAGGTCAAAAAGCCCGCAGTTACTTACAGGTTCCCAGTCTTTCCCCTCGAGTGATATTTCCGCATCCACAGGTACCCTGGATTCTGTAATCCACTGCTTTATTGTCCGGGTATCCGGCGCCGTATACTGCTGACCGTCAATTCGGAGAACAGGACGGATGCGTCTTTCTGCAGGCTGCTTGCGAAGGAATGGTGCAATAGCGGGAAGAGCTGTAGCCTTCACGCCTCCAGGAGGAGTTTTTGGACCTTCCACAACAGCGTCATCGGTGATTCTGCCCTGACGGGCCCACTCTACAATGACCTCAAAACTGTGAGCTTTGTACTCTCCTGAAGCCATTCTTGCGATCCAGCGGCTGTCCGGACTGAGAAACTCTGCAAATTCAGGCTCGCCCAGCACCGGAAACCACTCTTCGGTACCTGCGACTCTGAACTCATCTTCCGCAGCCACTCTGGATTCCATAACCCACTTCTTCAACTCGCTGAATTCAGAGGCTCGGTGAATCTTACCGCGATGTTTCAGCTCGTATGCACCGCTTCCATTACCGGACATTTCCACCCTCCTGTTTTCTACTGTGTACCACACGCAAAGCTATTATATCAACTCTACAGAAGTGAAACAGCACCATCGAATATAAGGGTATCCGCCAGGGCTTCCGAAACAACAGATCCCCCAAGCCAGCCCCGGTCTCCGCTTATAGTTATCAGCCTTTCTACGTAAGACTTCCAGTAGGAAGGCAGAACCCCCTGAACGGCGTACCTGTAATACAACCTGGGTCCCGGCAGTATGGACACCAGAAAAGCTGTCTCTCTTACAGAAAGATCACAGGCCCTCTCATTGAAATAATACATTGCCGCCGAGTTAAAACCAAACACTCCCGGTCCGAGTTCCACGATATTCGCATATATTTCCAGAATCCGGTCTTTAGAAAGCCATCTCTCCAGTCTCCAGGTGAGGAAAACCTCCTGAAGTTTTCTGGCGAATGTCTTCTCACGGCCCAGAAAAAGGTTTTTAGCAAGCTGCATGGAGATGGTAGACCCGCCTCTGACAAAGTGTCCCTCCGCCATATTTGCTCTTATAGAATTTCTTATATGATACAGGCTGAAACCATGGTGTCTTCTGAATGAGGCATCCTCGGCACACCGGAGCAGAGGCTCAAAACCCCGGGGAAGAGAATCAAACACAACAAAATCTGCATTGCAAAGGGTATCCAGCCCAATACGGGCAGTGTTACCCCAGGAATCCCGCATGATGCAGGTTGCTCCACCGCTGTTGCTGATTCTTCCAAAAACAACAGGGCTGTAGGCCACGGAAAGACGGGAAACATCGATGCTCATGTCGATGTCGGAACTGTCCGGGTAGTCCCAGTCAAGAGCAAGTCTGGTAAAAATAGACATCTCGCCTTCAAGAGAGAGGCCTCTGAGGCTGCCTAGAAGTTCTTCCGGTATTGATTGAGTTATGGTTTCTCCCGGCAGAGCCGGATTGGACAGAACCAGGCTGAGTTTGTGCCGGTTTCCCCAGGAATACGCAAGATTGAAATCAAAGTTGAGGGTTTGAAAATACACGGCACCTGTATCGACAACAAGAACACCGGCACCGGGAAGAACGAACCCCCTGCAATACACGGCTGCCGTTGTTGAGAAAGTATCCGGCGCGATAGAAGCATTCCAGATGCTGAGGCTGTCAAAACTGAGATCTGTGAAAAAAAAGATAGAATCCCCTCCGGAAAAGATCACAGACAGTGAGCCTGCAGGAGACACACTCAAAACCGCCCCCGAGGAGATACTGTCTATGAAAGCCATTGCCGGGAGGGCAATCTGTGAGAAATCCATACTGAGAGCAGCCAGAGGCTCTCCGTTCACAAGACTGTAATCAAAAGCAACCGAGGCCTGTTCGCCGTCCATATCAGTTACAATTCCGGAAATGCTGATCTCCGGCTGCAGAACACCTGAAAACCGGCCAGAAATACTGTGCCCCCTGATGAAATCCGGAAAAGCCTCCTGCTTTCCCGGGACCTCAGTGCACCTGCTGAATACAACTGAAATACTGTCCGAACGGCGAACTGCCGTTAATTCCCCCCACTGACCTCCGGCATGCCCGGTGTCTACTCCGTGCACTCTGGAGCCGGAGAATTCTGTGGAGTAAAGGGGTATTGTACCGTCAAGAACAGAAACAGCAGGAAGCTCACCGGACATGGAAACTGAACCGGAAGATCCGGCAGACGGTTCCGGCTGAAACACTACCCCCTGAAGAACCACATGAAGGGGTACTGGATGGAAAAACGACCCCCCTGTAAGAATGTATGCTCCTGCCGAGGAAACACCCAGACCGGGCATCTCCAGATTTCTGATTACAACCGCATTAAAACCGTAGTCAATAGCTTCAAAAGTACACTGGCTGTCTAACCTGTACAGGCGTTTCTTTACCTGTGCAGACACAATTAGATTAAAAACAAAAGCACTCAGAGCCATGATAAGCAGAACCACTCCCAGTCTGCGCAGAGAGATGGTCTTGAAATTTATCTTCATCAGTTGGCCAGTGCTGTGTCTATCTCCTGAAGAATAGACCTGGCAGCCTGTGCCGGGTTCGACGAGCCTGTTATTGGCCTGCCTACAACAAGTGAGGTTGCTCCGTTTCTTACTGCCTCCCGGGGAGTCATCACCCGTTTCTGATCTTCGGATTTCGCCTGTGCGGGACGGATCCCCGGTGTGATAATCAGGAAATCCGCACTGGTATTTCCCCTTACTGCCGAAGCCTCAAGCGGTGAACACACCACACCGTGAAGACCTGATTCCTGTGCAGCTGCAGCAAGTGATACTACTGCCTCCAGAGGATCGCAACCTGAACCCAGAAGCTGAAGGTCCGCCTTGTCCATACTCGTAAGAACCGTTACTGCAATAATTCTGGTTTTACCTGTGCAGGCTCCTGCTGCAGCCTCCATCATTGCCCTTCCCCCGGAGGCATGAACATTGATCACATCCGGTTCAAGAAGGCAGGCAGACCGCACGGCACCGGCCACAGTAAAGGGTATGTCATGAAACTTCAGATCAAGAAAAACAGGAAACCCTGCATTTCTGATCTCTCCAACGATACCCGGACCTTCCTTTACAAACAGCTCAAGCCCTACTTTAACTCCAACAGGAAGCCCCTGGAGGGGCTTCAGCATCTTCATTGCATCGCTGCCGCAGTCACTGGTAAGTGCCACATACAGTCTTACATCACTCATTTCCAACCACCTTTAATGATACCTGAGCCGTACCGGTATCCAGCATACCCAGAGCTACCGCAGCACCTCTGGAAAGATCAACTATCCGACCGGAGACAAAAGGACCTCTGTCTGTTACCCTTACCCTTACCGACCTGCCGTTTCCAAGGTTCGTAACAAGCAGAATGGTACCAAAGGGCAGGGTTCTGTGGGCACATGTCAGCCCGTTCATGTCGTAGGTTTCACCGCTGGCTGTTTTCCTGCCGTGGAAGGGCAGGCCGTACCACGATGCCGTTCCGCGCATTTCAACTCCGGAGGTAACAACGGAAACAGCTGAAACACCGTGTGAAACATACACAGGAGAGGAAACCAGTACGCATCCGGAAAACACAACAAGACACGCTGCGACTGCAGCTCTATTGTTCACCTGTCAACTTCTTCATCTCATCAAGCAGCTCACCGGCGGCACAGGGTCTTCTCATAAGACGGGTACCAACCTGGACCATTTCGGCACCTGCGGCAAGCAGCTGCAGAACATCCTGTCCGCAGGAAACACCGCCAGAGCTGATTACCGGGACAGAAACGGCATTTGAAACCTGCCACACTCTTGCCACAACAAGGGGCAGCAGAGCAGGTGAAGTGTATCCGGCAACCTTGCGTTTTATAACAGATTTTCCTGTTTTCCAGTCTATCATCATTCCAAGAAATGTGTTGCACACAGTAACGGCAGATGCTCCCCCCTGCTGCGCGGCAACCGCGGCCTGAACCATATCGCCGCCGTTGGGGGTAAGCTTCACGGAGAAAGGTCTATCCGCTACCTGTGAAACTGCTTCAGATACCCGGAACACAACCTCCGGATCCACTCCGAAAGCTGCGCCTCCTTCCGCAACATTGGGACACGAAACATTGATTTCGTAACCGATATGAACACCGGACTCTTTAAGTACGCTGACTACATCGGCAAACTCCTGGACAGACTCACCTGCCACATTGATCACAAGCGGACAGGGCAGATTCGAAACCGCAGGGAGAATGTTTTCCAGAACGTACCGAGCACCTGGATTTGCGAGACCTATGGAGTTGAGCAGCCCGAAAGGTGTCTCAAGCAGTCTGGGTGGCGGATTACCTGAACGTGGTTTCATTGTAACAGCTTTTGAAACAACTGCACCTGCACCGGTAAGACAACCCAGTTTGAAAAGTTCCTCGCCAAAACCTGAGGTTCCAGAAGCCAGCATCACCGGTGAGACAAACTCTGTGCCCCAAAATTTCCGGGTCAGTGAAGGAGAACTCATAATCCGGCCTCCTTCCATCGTTTCCAGTCTATCGTATCGCCTGGGAAAACCGGACCTTCAACGCAGCATTTTCTGTAACCTCCACCTGATACAGGAATAGAACATCCGTCACACACCCCCCAGCCGCATCCCATTCGGCTCTCTGTGGAAACCTGAACCTTTGACCTGTGTGCTTCCGGAATGGTATTCCACACAGCTTCCATCATTGCAACAGGGCCACACACTGCGATTGAATCAGCCCGGGCAAGCAGTTCTTCTGAAATCAGAGCAGTAACAAGACCGCGACTGCCCCTGGAGCCATCCTCGGTGACTATATGAACAGTCTGAGCCTGTACAGGGATAACCCTGTCAGCACCTGATGCTCCGATTATTACCCCTGATGAACGAACTGAGTCAACAAGAAACTGAAACCCTGCCGCACCGAGACCTCCTCCAATGAGAAGCCAGGTTTTATCCTGGTCGACATCCCAGCCTTTCCCCAGTGGCCCCATTACCCTGACCATGTCTCCCGGAAGGAACCGGGCCATAAGCTGTGTTCCGCGGCCGACAACATCGAAAAGAAGTTCAAATCCACTTTCGGTAAGACGATTTATAGTTACCGGTCTTCTGGTTACAGGAAACACACCAGGTGAAGGTTCAACCTGAACAAACTGCCCTGGTAGAGCGACAGATGAAATTTCCGGGCTCTCAAATTCAACACTGAAAACACCAGGCAGCACCTGCCTGCTGCTTAACACTGTGCAAACATAGTCTCCTGCAGTCTGCAAATTACTCCTCCCCCCCTTCAGGATCATCGCTCTCAAGTCCAACTGCTCTCCTGAGGGCCGCCTCTATACCCTGGGGTGTATCGGGATAGTTATCGGTAAGTTCTTTAAGATACCCACTTACCACTTCATCGTTCATTCTTGCCGATTCAGAAGCCACGTAAGCTGCCCACAATGCCTCTGCTCTTACCTCATAAGAGAATGGAGATTCCAGGAGATCATTCAGTGTCTCCCATGCACGTTCCCAGTTCTGATTTTCAATCTGCCCCCAGGCTCTCTCCAGAACAGCAGACGGCCTGCTGTCTGCCTGACTTCCAGGTGGAAGACCAAGCCTTCGTTCAATAACGCCAGCAAGATCGCTGGCAGGAATCTCCTCAAGAACAGACAGAAGAACAGTTTCTACAGAATCCGCTGGTATTCCACCGTTTTCCGCAAGAAAAACCATGGCCATAGGGGCAAACAGTACATGGCCGGAAGCCGCCACCTGACGAAAACCGTCCAGAGCCTGCTGGTCCATACCGTAAAGATCAAGTCTTTTCTCCGCGGCCAGAAGACCGTAGAGGGTTCTTTGTTCACCGTTAGCTGTGCGAGCACTGTCTGAGTAGACAGTGTAGAGGTTAAGATTCCTCTGTCTGTCCTTAGCCAGCCTGAGCCACATGAAATCGCCGGGCCTTTCAGCACAGTCTCCCAGAGCACTGAGAGCATCGTCGTATCTGTCTTCCCGTTCCAGGAGGGAGGCGCGCCTGAAAAGAGCTTCAGCTCCTGTCTCCCGGTAACTGTCCAGTTCCGCCGCGTCCAGATATGCGGTAAGAGCTCTGTCCGTCATTCCGGCAAGTTCATCGGCTCTGCCCTTCAGCAGAAAAATGTCCGCCATTTCCCTGTCGGAACGGTATCCCAGCAGCAGCCTGTCAAGCTCGTCTGAAGCCTTCTCCGGCAATCCGGCTTCTATAAAGAACTCTGCCGCTTTTACCAGAGCTCTGTAGTAAACTTCTCCCCTGTCTTCAATCGCAGTGGCCTGAAGGCACATAACGGCACCACTGTCCGGCATTCCAAGGGCTGAAAAGATCTCCCCGCCGGTTATGTAGTATTCAGCCCTGAGACTGTCGCCCCCCCCCGGTGTAAGAGTATCAAACACTGCCGCGGCAAGTTCAGGGTTCCCTGACTCAAGAAAAGCCTCACACAGAAGAAGCCGGCTCAACATGTATCTGCTGCTGTTGTGTGATGAAACCTCGTCAAGAACGGCAACAGCATCGTTGTACCTGCCCAGTTCCATTGCAGCCCTTCCCTGTCCAAGTCTGGCCATATCCACAAAAGACGGATCATCCGTCATGACCGCCACGGAAGCAAAAGACATCATTGCCTCCTGAAAGTAACTGGTTCCGCTGCCTGCAACTGATCTCTGACCCCGAAGAAGCAGTGCATTTCCAAGCAGGAGCTGCGCGTCATCGGCCCAGCGACTTCCAGGATACCTGGTAAGCACTTTCCCTGCTCCCGAAATAGCTTTTTCAAGAAGATCTTCTTCGTACTGGGAAGGATCATCAGG
Source organism: Candidatus Fermentibacterota bacterium (assembly GCA_003646025.1). GTDB lineage: Bacteria > Fermentibacterota > Fermentibacteria > Fermentibacterales > JCC-6 > Sabulitectum. Next base: position 5,384 of record QNDR01000071.1, on the reverse strand, counting down.
ATGCTCCCTGGCGTAATCAAGGGCTTCTTCATAGCTTGATCTGGCATTGTAGAATGTATTGTAGTAAGCGCATCCACCCAGCAGAAGAACGCAGGACAGAATACTAACTTTGAACAAATTCACCCTCCCTGAACAACTCCCGCCTGAACCACACCCGTAGAACTTTTCCTGTGAGCTCTGTGCCCCGAAAGGGTGAGTTTGTCGACCGGGAAAATGTGTGAGAATAGTTCCATCTGAGCTCCGGATCGAACAGAACCATATTGAGCGGCTTCCCTGCAGCGACTTCAGGCGGTGGAATGCCAAGTACACCGGCAGGTGCCGTCGTGAGCATTTTAAGAATGTCTGCTGTGCCAAGCGAGGTCTCTCTTCCCAGTACATCCAGTGTAACAGACAACAGTGTTTCCAGACCCGTTATCCCGAAAGCAGCCTCGGAAAGGGGCAATTCCTTGCGTGCCTGAGTATGGGGAGCGTGATCGCTGGCTATTGCGGTAACCATTCCCTTCCCTATCATCTCAACTACCTTTTTTCTGCTCTGCTCCGACCGCAGAGGCGGATTCATCTTGGCAACAGCCCCCATCTTAATAACAGCCTGCTGGTTTAACGCCAGGTGATGAGGAGTCACATCACAGGTAACCCTGAGCCCCTGCTCCGCCGCATTCTGAACAAGCCGAATACTCTCCGGAGAAGACAGATGTGTCAGATGAAGTCTTGCGTTTGTACCGGAGGCCCGAAGTGCATCGATACATCTCTCTACATCCAGAAACTCCGCACGTTCCGGTATTCCCTTTTCTCCGGTTTCAGCTGAGGCAAGACCCAGGTTTACACTGCCTCCTGCCGCTATACGCGTTACCTCCGGGTGTTCTATCACAACACCGTCGAAGGCTGAAATACGACTTAATGCGTCCACAAGAGCCTCCCGGCTCTCCACAGGGCTTCCATCATCGCTGAAACAGGTAATCCCTTTTTCGGCAAAACCCTCGAGGTCGGTGCATGTCTCACCTCCACGGTGAACTGTCACGCAGGGCACTGGCTTAACCAGGGAAAGACCCAGGGAATTACCGCGATTCCTCAAAGCAACCACCATGTCAACTGAATCCATCACCGGAGTGGTATTAGGCATCATACCCACAGCGGTAACTCCTCCGGCTATTGCTGCACGGAGACCGGTTTCAAGGGTTTCGGCATCCTCGTACCCCGGGGTTCTGAGGTGTATGTGCATATCCGTCAGACCAGGGAACAGCCACAAACCTGAAGGTTTTCCCAAAGCTTTCCGGATCCACACAACCGACTGTTTACCAACGGCGACATCAACCACACCATCGAACTCGTCAAGGGGGTTGATCAGTCTTACACCCTGGAGTATTTCTACTGCAGTATCTGTTTTATCAGTCAGAGTAATCCTTCCCGTCATTTGCTGCTGAACCGCCATCAGGAGCGTTTTCCGCGGTGGAGTCACCCCTTCTGGCAATTATCTGTCTGGCTGGCGTGGGGTTCCAGTCTTCTCTCTCAACGATAGACTCTATTACCTTCGAGCCAAGCCCTACAGAACCAAACGCTTCAAAGAACCTGAGAGCCCACTTCTCGGTCTCGTCGAGTATCCGGCTGCGGTATTCACCGGGAAGAGCCATTATCTCAGCGTGGAAAGGCAGGTTAAGTTTTTTGTAGTTTCCTGAATTTCTGGCCCATCCCTGAGCATCTGCGGCTTCAACCATTCTGTTCCACAGCTCCACAGGAATACCTTTGTCCGGTCTCTTTACATAGCTTCCGCCGTCTGTAACAGCATTCCCGCTCTCGGGATCCATCTCGAGACCGAACAGAACGTTCTGCCACAAGGTTCCAACATTACCTTTGTTTATACCGTACTCGCGAAAATGTCCCACTTTGTGAAGAGGAGTACCGCTGATCCCGTGCTGGGCGATAGCCACTCCGTACTTCGAAATTGCTGCTGCTATTTCCCCTGTGCGGTTAAGATCGATGCCTTCATCTTCGCCGTGTGAAGTATCGTAGGTTCCGTGTTTTGACCCGTTGCTTATTGCCAGATAGTCCGGAAATACTCCCCAGGCATTCAGTCCTCCTATGTAGTACTCCGCCTCCTCCACAGTGGTAAGAACTCCTGCGCCTTTGATCTCTCCAACCTCTGTTTCAAGACCTATGTAAGGCGGAATGTGCATTGCAAGATCTCTGGTGTACATCAGGTTTTCCCAGTCGTGGTTGTGAGAGGCATCAATAGCCACGGAAGTCCAGCCTCTGGAAATGGCATCGGGAACAACACGAAGCGCGTCCATAAGATCCTTCTGCGACTTTATCGCGAAGTGATCCATGTGAAGGGAGTATACAACCCCGTCTCCAAGGCCGCTGGAGTAGTGCATTGCAAGAGAGGGAAGGTTGGCAAAGTTAACGCCTGTGTATCCTGCCTCTGACTTCGCAAGCTCCAGCAGAACAAAACTGTCTGCCTTTTTTGCGGCAGTAAGAATTCCCAGCGCGCTGAGTGGGTTCCTAATGTTACAGGCCATAACAATAGCCTGATTCTCTTCGGCAACCCTTGCAATATCCCGGCCACTGACCAGAGCACATCTGCTGCCTGGCAGAGCATTGATTACATTAAGAGGCCTGAGCTCTAGAAATCGTCTGTAAACCACCGGATCCATTGTGTGTCTCCTTTTTGTTATTATTTCGCTTACCGTATGGAAACTGTACAGTTTGAATATGTTTGAAATGCAGGGAGGGAGGAAACACTATGAAGAAATCTCTTGACTGGAAAAAGACAGCGCTTGAGTGGCCGCTGAGTCTCTACAATATTTTTGTCATAGTGGTACTGCTCCTTCTCAGGTACATGTTCGGTTTCAACAATCTGCTTGTGATGGACCTTCTCCAGGCACTTCTGTTTCTGGAGGCAGCTTCTCAGTTCACTGTAATTGCTATCTCTACCAGAAAATGGAACGATGTCAAAAGTCAGCCGTGGCAGATGATCCTCAGTGTTTTTCTGGTAGCTGGAGGTGTTCTGGCGTTTGTAGCGGGTAAAACCGGCGGAAATATTCATGTGTGGACTGTTTCCATGGTGGTAAACGGATACCTGATAGCCATGGCCTCGATAACCATTTTCGGTAAACTCGTAAAACTGGCCGGCAATGTGTCTCCGGCGCTTGTTCTGGGCTCCAGCTTCTTTCTGGTAATTATCATGGGCACCATTCTTCTTCTTACACCCAGAGCAACCACAGATGGGATATCTCCTGTTGATGCACTGTTCACCTCAGCCAGTGCAACATGTGTGACAGGTCTTATCGTTGTTGACACCGGTACTGATTTCACTTTTATCGGACAGGTTATCATTCTTCTTCTTATTCAGATCGGCGGACTGGGGCTGATGACCTTCGCCGCATTCTTTGCCATGTCATTCGGGCAGCAGATGGGGCTTGCGGGAGTCCGGAACCTCTCAAGGCTCATGGACAGCGAATTTACCAACGATCTGAAACACATCCTGCTGTCCATCCTCACATGGACAATTATTATAGAAACAGTTGGCGCACTTCTGCTTTACAACACATGGTCAGCAATGGAAATCACAGGCTGGTCAACAACGGATACCGTATGGCAGTCAATTTTCCACAGTGTAAGCGCTTTCTGCAACGCCGGATTCAGCTTGAACAGCAGTAATCTGGAAAACTTCGCAGACTCACCGGCCACTTCTCTTATTATAGGCACACTTATAGTTCTGGGAGGTCTTGGTTTCATGCTTCTTACAACAGTGGGAAGACACTGGCTGCTCAGAATCAGAGAAGGCAGACACCGTATTCTTCCTGTTCAGACCAGATTCGTTCTGCTGATAACTTCCATACTTATAGTTCTTGGAACGGGGCTGTTTCTAACTCTGGAATGGAACAACAGTCTCGAAGGCATGACCATCTGGCAGAAGCTGGCAAACAGCTACCTCCAGGGTGTTACAACCAGAACCGCCGGTTTCAATACTATACCGACATCCAGTCTGCTTTCACCTGTAAAATGGTTTTTCCTGGTGTTCATGTTCATAGGGGCATCACCGGGAGGTACTGGAGGAGGAGTAAAAACCACCACCATAGGGCTTCTGTTTCTCTCTCTCCGCTCACTGCTCTTCCGACGGAAGTCACCGGAGATATGGAACAGGAAGATACCTAACTTTGATCTTCAAAGAGCGGGAGCCGTACTGCTGATAGGAATGGCAACCTTCGGAGTAAGCAGCCTTCTTCTGCTGATTACGGAAACTCACAGCGGAAATCAATTTTCGGATATGGACTATATTTTCGAGTCAATGAGCGCGTTCGGAACTGTGGGGCTTTCCACAGGGGTAACCGGATACCTGTCCACTGCAGGGAAGTGGATCATAATAATCACCATGTTCATAGGAAGAATAGCACCGGCAACCCTGGCTGCAGCCACCTCTAGAGTCAAGACTGCGCTGTACAGCTACCCGGAAGCCAGAATAACCATAGGGTAGGAGAAATGAAAAGAACACCAAAGAAAATCGCGGTTATCGGCCTGGGAACTTTCGGGAGCAGTCTTGCCGATGAGCTTGTTAAACAGAATGCTGAAGTTATCGCAATCGACTTCAGGCAGGAACTTGTCAACAATATTTCAAGCAGAGTGGATACCGCAATCTGTTTTGACTGCACCAACGAAAAGCTGCTGAAAGGCTACGGAATAGGAGCCCTTGACCTTGCAGTTGTCGCAATAGGTGAGAATTTCGGAAATACTGTTATCATCACAAAAATACTCAAGGATATGGGTGTTACAGTTTACAGCCGGGCAAGCAACGACAGAGAAGAAAAGATCCTCGAAGCTGTTGGGGCCGACAAGGTCTACAGACCGGAGCACGAACAGGGGATCACCCGTGCCAGGGAAATCACTTACTCTAAAGTAAAAGAAGTCGTGGCTCTCAGGGGAAACATGGAACTGATCGTAATGGAGCCGGGTAAGCTTCTCATCGGAAAGAAAATAAAAGAGCTTGGTATCCGGAGATCCCACGGTATCAACATTGCTTTCATTGGAGTACTGCGGGAAAACAAGGAATACGACTATGTAATCCCCGACCCGGGTTATGTTCTGAACGAAGGCGACCTGATGTGGCTTATCGGTTCAACAGAACACATCCGCGACTTTCTGGGCCGATAGAACCTGTACCTGATCTACAGAAGCTCGATCAGACCAGTAGACTTAAGTGCTTCAGTCCTGTCTTTGTTTATACGTGTGAACAGCTTGAGGGCAGTGGCAGGAGAGGGATGCTTCTTGCACAGTGATTTGATCAGGAGAGCCATAGCTTTCGGGAAATCAGATGAATCCGCAATAAAACTGCCGAGTACAAGAAAATCTTCGCTGCTGTAACTGAGAGATTCCAGCAGAGGATATCTGGT
>QNDR01000070.1 GCA_003646025.1 Candidatus Fermentibacterota bacterium | reverse complement strand
GTGGGAGACCATCATTCCACTCTGGAACAGGGGACTTTTTCAGCCATGGTTACAGCTGTTGCCGCTTCAATGGTCTCAGAGATTTACCTCCTGCTTACAGACGACAGGTGTGCATCGTGTGACGGATGCAAACCCGGAGGTGTTTCTCTGGAATGCAACGGTGTTAAAGTACCGCTGATAGGCTTTCCCGCAAAGATGCTGGAAAACACAGTCAGAGGAATGGTAAGCTCACTGAAAGGTGCCGACCCTTCGGGCTCAATAAAAATCGAGATATAGGAAGCCGCAATCAGACGCGAACCTGTATATCGTCAACCAGACCAACCATCTTTTCCGCAAGGGATTCTATGTACCCCTGCGGGTATGATGGCATCCCTCTAAGCTCATGGGATAGTGTGTTGTCCGATCGGAACAGCTGAAGAGCATACCTTTTTATCCTTGCCGGAGCCAGCTCTTCTATAAGAAACAGCACATCGTCAGCATTGATAAACCCCGGAACCATTGTTGAACGGAACTCGTAGTCTGTTTCATCCTGTTCTGCCAGCAGCATTGCGCATTTTCTAACAGAGCTGAACCTTGCACGGCCTCCTGTTGCAAGCATGTAGTTTTCCGGTCTGGCCTTGAGGTCCATTGCCACAAAATCGACAAGGGGCAGAGCCCGCCTCAGTCTGTCCGGGAATGTACCGTTTGTATCAAGTTTTACAGCCAGATCTGTTTCCTGCTTTATGCGAACCAGAAGATCTATGGTGCTTTCGTAAAGCAGGGGTTCTCCGCCTGTAAGAACCACGGCATCTATAAATCCCGCTCTTTCGTTGAGTTCTTTGATCACAGCATCGTGGCTCATGTTGAACTCCCCATCAAGCAGATCTACATTTACCAGTTCAGGGTTATGGCAGAACGGGCAGGCAAGGTTACACCCGGCAGTGAAAAGTACTGAAGATATTTTGCCGGGGTAGTCTATCAGGCTTGTGCCCTGAAGTGATCTGATCAATTTTGGGAGCCTGTTCGAGAATAGACATTGAGTAGCAGCGCTATTTGACGATAATCGGTGGGCTTTGCAGCCGTTCGTGTGGTGTCTAATGCCGATGTTGTATTTTCGGTCATGCTCCTAGTCCCTGTCAGCTTTTAACTCGATGTATTCTCTCTGTGAAAACTCTTCCTGCTTGCCTTTATTCCAGTCCTGAACAGGACGGTAGTAGCCGACGACGCGGGAATATACCTCGGCTTTTACTGCTTTTACCCTCATTGTTTCTGTATTCATGTTATGTCCACCTTTTCTACATTAAGGAACAGGGATGGCTGTTTTTCTGAAACTGTCTCTTCTATTTTTCTGTAACTGCCCTCGGGAAGGGTTGCCGGCGCATCTGTTACTTCTCCGAACCTGCTGATTTCCTCATCTGTGTGCGGGTAGGGGCAGATGAAGTGCTCACCTGGTATGTAGCCGTGCACAGGACAGATGCTGAATGTAGGGGTAAAGCTGAAATACGGGAGTTTAAAGTTTGTGACAACTTTTTTTGTAAGGGTTCTCACCATACGCCAGTCTGTTATTGCTTCACCTATGAACAGGTGAACCACAGTGCCGCCTGTAAACATAGTCTGAAGGTCGTCCTGGTGTTTGAGAAGGCTGTATATGTCCAGGTGTGTATTTACTGGGAGATGTACGGAGTTCGTGTAGTAGGGGTTCGATACCCCCTGGCATGCAGCATTGGCAAAGTCTTTTTTGTCTTTGTTTGCCAGACGGTAGCTGGCTCCTTCTGCAGGCGACGCCTCCAGGTTGTACAGGTGATCTGTTTCCACCTGAAACTCCGACAGCTTGCTCCTCATGAAGTCAAGAACATCCAGTGCCCACTCTTTACCCTCAGGTGTGGCAATTCCCTTGCCCATAAAGTTCATTACGCCTTCGTTCATACCTATAAGGCCGATGGTACTGAAGTGGTTTGCCCAGAAGGCTCCGGCTTCCTCTTTCACATGTCTGAGATAGTGACGGGTGTAGGGATAAAGCCCTCTCTCTGTCAGTTCTTCCACGAACTTTCTCTTGAGTTCCAGAGATTCCCTGGCAGATTCCATAACCGATCCCAGTCTCTGAAAAAAAGCTTCCCTGTCGCCTCCGGTTACCAGAGCAATTCTGGGAATGTTTACCGTTACAACTCCGATTGAACCTGTAAGGGGATTTGATCCGAAAAGACCGCCTCCGCGGGCTTTCAGCTCCCTGTTGTCCAGCCGAAGACGACAGCACATGGATCTTGAGTCTTCGGGGCTCATGTCTGAGTTCACAAAGTTACTGAAGTACGGAATACCGTACTTACCGGTCATTTCCCACAGAGGCTGCAGTTCATCGTCTTCCCAGTTGAAGTCTGCAGTTATGTTGTATGTGGGAATCGGGAAAGTAAAGATCCTTCCCTTGGCATCGCCCTTCATCATTAACTCGCTGAAAACACGGTTCAGTATGTTCATCTCATGCTGGAAATCACCGTAGGTCTCAGCCTTTTCCTCACCGCCGATTATCACATGAAGGTCTTTGTGTGTTGAAGGAACCTGAAGATCCATGGTTATGTTGGTAAACGGGGTCTGAAACCCTACACGAGTTGGAACATTCACATTGAACAGAAACTCCTGCATACACTGCGAAACCTGTTTGTAAGACAGATTGTCGTAGCGTATAAAAGGGGCAAGAAGTGTGTCGAAGTTACTGAACGCCTGGGCCCCCGCTGCCTCCCCCTGAAGTGTGTAAAAGAAGTTGACAATCTGTCCCAGAGCGGTTCTTAGATGCGAGGCAGGTTTTGATTCGATCTTACCTCGAGCTCCCAGGAACCCTCCCTGGAGCAGCTCCATCAGATCCCAGCCCACGCAGTAAGGACCCAGAATACCAAGGTCGTGAATGTGCATATCACCGCTGTCCTGGAACTGTTTGATCTGTGGTGTGTAGATCTTTGACAGCCAGTACTTTGCCGTTATTGAACTTGAAAGAAAGTAGTTCAGCCCCTGGAGGCTGTAGTTCATGTTTGAGTTCTCGTTTACACGCCAGTCCTGTTTCCCTATGTAGTTGCCAACCAGAGAATCCATTCCGTCAAAAATTGCGTTTACATCTCTGGCTTCACTGCGTTTTTCTCTGTACAGTATGAAGCTTCTTGCGGCATCAACCAGTTTCCGAAGCATAAGAGTTTCTTCAATTGCATTCTGTATCTGTTCTATTGTGGGAATAGAACCGATTTTGAAGAAAGCCATGTACAGACTTGCTTCAACCTGATCGGAAATCTCCCTGCTTGAAGCTTCGGTATCCGAAGCTTTTAAAGCCCGGGCAACTGCACTTTCAATTCTGGATTTTCTGTATGAAACAACCTTACCGCTGCGTTTTCTAACCAGCCAGTCCATTTGACAGTAACACCCCTAACCTTCCTTGAAACATGATACGCCGACCAGATACTCCCCGCGCCGACAATAATAACCAACAGCATCGAGGAGAGCAACAGCCAAACCACAACATGTGGTATGCTCGGCACCCCGACACTTCTATATATTGACATATCATGTTATTTATCAACTAAATAGATGAATCGCAGTTTCAATGCTTTCTACAGACTGTTTTTGTGCTTCCTCTTTCGGTTGCCGGAATGATGGCAGCACAGGTGTTTTCCCAGTATGTTGCATCGGATTTAACAGGGAGAAGTGATGGCTGACAAGTCTGACAGATCGGCAGTTTTTCTGGCTCTGGTATCGGTTGTCTGCTGGTCAGGCGCGGCAACTGCTTTCAAGAAAGCTCTTTCTCACGGATCTCCCTGGCTCGTGGTTTTTTCGGCTTCTGTAATTTCATCAGCTGTATTCGGGATTGTTCTTGCGGCAGGAAAACAACGGGTAACAAAAGCACATGTAATGTCCGGCCTGTACCTTGGGTTCCTGAACCCGTTTCTCTACTATCTGGTTCTTCTGAATGCCTACCGCGGCCTTCCTGCGCAGATTGCCATGGTGGTTAACTATCTCTGGCCTGTTGTTCTTGTGCTTCTGTCCGTTCCACTGCTCGGCCAGAAGTTAAACAAAAAGGGATTTTCCGGAGTAATGCTGAGTTTTGCAGGAGTGGCTTTTCTCGCTCTGGCCGGCGGCAGTTCTTTCTCAATTTCCCCTGCACCCCTGTTTCTTGCGCTGGCAAGTACGATCATATGGGCGGTGTACTGGATACTGAACACAAGATCACGGGGAAATACGGCAGCGGCACTGTTTACCGGCTTTGTTTCGGGTTCCCTGTATCTGTTTGTGTACGGTGTGGTAACTGGACAGCAGTTTTCTCTTCATGCAGAAGCACTGCCGTGGATACTGTATGTGGGGGTTTTTGAAATGGGGATTACCTATATTTTGTGGAATACCGCTCTCAAACGTGCTTCTACCACTGCGGCGGTGAGCAGTATGATCTTTCTCACACCATTTCTGGCTCTGATTCTCATTCAGGCTGTTGTGGGAGAAAAGATCGCTTCATCCACAGTAATCGGCCTGGTGATGGTGGCCGGGGGAATTTTTCTGGAGAAGCGTTCCAGAAAAAATACCAGGTAAGGCATTGGGTATTGTTAAAGCTTTTCTCTCCGAACTGGCGGTTCTTCTTTCACGGAAAATCGGCCTGGACAGCAAGAATATACAGACCGCCAGAATTTCCGGTAAACTTCATGATACAGGAAAAATAAGGGTGCCCGAAAGCATTCTGCTTAAAAAGGTCTTCACACCCGGACGAGAAAGAGATAATGAAGAGCCATCCTGTAAAGCAGCGGGAGATACTTGACTCAATTTCTTCGCTTTCAGCCAAAATAGACGGGGCTGAATATCATCGCGAATGGTTTGACGGTACAGGTTATCCTGAAGGTCTGAGGGAAGACAGCGTTCCTCTTCATCCCTGAGATTGCAGAAGCATAACCGTGAATGGTACCGTGTTTTTTTCTTATATTCTTGCTTTGTTTTTGTCTGAAAATATTCAAGGAAGGAATTGCTATGAGCGGATCGGTAAAACATCTGTTTATTACCGGGGGAGTGGTTTCTTCCCTTGGAAAAGGAATAACTGCAGCATCTGTGGCTCTGCTGTTAAAGCAGAGAGGGTACAAGGTATTTCTGCAGAAGCTTGATCCCTATCTCAACGTTGATCCGGGAACGATGTCACCCTACCAGCACGGTGAAGTTTACGTAACAGAAGACGGGGCGGAGACAGATCTGGATCTGGGGCACTACGAGCGTTTTGCAGGTGCCAACTGCACCAGACAGAGCAATTACACGACAGGACGAATTTACTCCACCGTTATTCAGAGGGAACGCCAGGGCGGTTATCTGGGAGGTACTGTTCAGGTTGTTCCGCACATCACAGATGAAATAAAAAAAGCCATACTGTCCTGTGATGAAACAGGAGCCGACATAGTAATCACCGAGATAGGCGGTACAGCAGGAGACATAGAGTCCAGCCCGTTTCTTGAAGCTCTCAGACAGCTCAGAGTTGATCTTGGTTCTGAGAACGCGGTGTTTGTGCACCTGACCCTGCTTCCCTACCTGAACGCCTCGGGGGAATTGAAAACAAAACCTGCCCAGCAGTCGGCAGGAATAATGCGTTCAATCGGTATTATCCCGGATGTATTGATCTGTCGTACAGAGGTTGCCATGGAAGAAGAGCATTTCAGTAAGCTGTCACTTTTCTGCAGTGTTCCGAGGGCGGCGGTTATTGAAGAGAAGGATGTAAAGAATTCTATCTACGAAGTTCCCATTGAGCTTGCAAAACAGGGTCTTGATTCGTTGATTCTCAGGAAATTCAATCTGCCGGAGAACCAGCTTGATCTTTCCCTCTGGAGCGCCATGGTCGCCAGGGCAATCAATCCTGAGCGGGGAAAGGTTAGAATTGCTGTGGTTGGTAAGTACATGGCTCTTCGTGATGCGTACAAGAGTATTTTTGAGGCACTGTCTCACGGGGCGATCGATCAGAGTCTTGACCTGACCATAAAGTGTATTGAATCGGAAGACCTTCAGAACAGAGACCCCCACGATCTTCTTGGAGAAGTTGACGGGGTACTGGTTCCTGGAGGATTTGGTTACCGGGGCCTGGAAGGCAAGATAGAAGCGGTCAGGTATGCCCGTACGAACAACATTCCGTTCTTTGGAATCTGTCTTGGCATGCAGTGTGCCGCAATTGATACCGCACGGGATCTTGCTGGTCTTTCTGACGCAAACAGTCTTGAGTTTGATGAGAACACACCTCACCCTGTTATCTCTCTCATGGATAAACAGAAGAAAGTTGTTAACAAGGGTGGAACGATGAGACTTGGCGCGTATCCCTGTATCCTCGAGGAGGGATCAAGGGCTCTTGAGGCATACGGTTCCACAGAGGTATCCGAGAGACACAGGCATCGCTTTGAATTTAACAACGATTACAGAGAAAGACTTGAGAAAGCCGGTTTGAGGCTTACAGGTCTTTCACCTGACGGAAAACTTGTAGAAGTAATTGAGAGACCTGATCATCCATGGTTCCTTGCGGTTCAGTTTCATCCTGAATTCAAAAGCCGTCCCCTGCGTCCCCACCCCCTGTTCAGTGCGTTTATCAACGCTTCTTTCCAGGGGCAGCAGAAATGAAGGAAATCGGAGAGTACTGTGGTCTCTGCGGCGTAATAGGTGCGGAGAAGTCAGTATCCGCTCTTGTTGCCGAGGGATTGTTCGCGCAGCAGCATCGCGGGCAGGAAGCATCAGGTATTGCTGCTCTTGATGAAGACGGAGAAGTTATTCTTCACAAGAAAAACGGTCTTGTCTCTGAACTGATGACAGATATTCCAGAGAAAATGATGTCAGGCAGAATGAGTGCCGCAATCGGTCATGTGCGGTACGGTACATTCGGAGGCTCTTCGGTGATCAACGCTCAGCCTATCCTGGTCAGGATGGCAGACATTCCCGTTGCAATAGCTCACAACGGAACCATCAGCAATGCCGGCGTGATCAGGAGAAGCTTGCAGCGCAAAGGGCATATTTTTCAGACAAACACAGACACGGAAATTGTTCTGCATCTCATGAGCCGGGAGCTGGAAGATTCAGATTACAACATTGAAAAGTGTCTTCAGCTGGCGATTTCCAAACTGGAAGGGGCTTTCTGTCTTCTGCTTCTCGTCCCCAGAGGAATGTATGTTGTGAGAGATACCATGGGGTTCAGACCACTTAGCCTGGGCAGGATAGCAGGTGGCGGGTGGATAGTGGCCAGTGAAACAATTGCTTTTCCTGTTACAGATGCCGAGTACGTAAGGGAAGTTCTTCCAGGTGAGGTTCTTTTCTTTCCTGTGAAGGAGGGGGAAGGCTGCTGTGAACCTGTTTCTTCAATAGCCAGCCGCGAGCCCGGGCTTTTCTCAACAGACTCAAAGAGATATGCCCAGTGTATTTTCGAGCATGTGTACTTCGCCAGACCCGGAAGTTACGTTTTCGGCGACAGTGTGTACGAAGTCAGAATTAAGATGGGAAGGCAGCTTGCCAGAGAGTTCCCGGCAGAGTGTGATATGGTTATGCCTGTACCTGACAGCGGAATGTTTGCAGCAATGGGTTTTGCAAGGGAACTGGGAATACCCCTGGATATGGGATTTACAAGAAATCACTATGTGGGCAGAACATTTATCGACCCGGTTCACGCCACCAGGGCGGCCATGGTCATGAGAAAGCTGCAGCCTATTCCTGAAGCGATTAAAGGGAAAAGAGTGTGCGTTGTTGAAGACAGTATTGTCCGAGGAACAACCAGCAAAGCCCGTATAAACGCCTTGAGAGAGGCAGGGGCCACAGAGGTACACATGCGGATCAGCTGTCCTCCCCACAGGCATGCGTGCTACTTTGGAATTGACTTTCCGGAAGAGGAAAAACTCATAGCCAACAGACACTCCATAGAGGAAATAGAAGAAATTCTGAATCTGGACAGTATTGGATACCTTTCAGTGGAAGGTATGCTCAGCTGTGTTTCAGCTCATCCCCCGGAGAACTACTGTACTGCATGTTTTACAGGTGATTATCCGGTGGAGCCACCGGTTAATGGATCCATTCGTTGAGAGGTGACTGATATGATAAAAGGCGGCGTGGCTATACTGGATTTTGGAAGTCAGTACACACAGCTCATTGCCCGCAGGGTGAGGGAGCTTGGAGTGTACTGTGAACTGCTCCCGGGCAACTGCGAATGGAAAGAAGTAGAAAAACTTGCCCCCGGGGCCATAGTTCTCGCAGGAAGTCCTTACAGCGTTTACCAGCAGGGCAGCCCCATGCCTCCAGACGATGTTTTCAGCACGAAACTGCCTGTGCTGGGTATCTGTTACGGGATGCAGCTTCTTGCCCATCGCACAGGAGGCAGAGTTGAAGGCGGTCATCACCGGGAGTATGGACCGGCCAGTCTTAATACACGGACCTCAATGCTTTTTGACGGTATTAAAACCGGTCAGCAGGCCTGGATGAGCCATGGTGACAGGGTAACGCAGGTTCCTCCCGGCTACACAGTTGTGGCTTCAACTGATCTTCTGCCAGTTGCGGCAATGGAGAACACTGCACTGAAAAGGTTCGGTGTTCAGTTTCATCCCGAGGTCAACCACACTGTGTTCGGTACAGCTCTTCTCAGACACTTCCTGTTTGACATAGCCGGCCTCAGAGCCAACTGGGACATGAAGTATTTTTCCACAGTAGCAAAGCAGTACATCCGTGATGAACTGGGTGAAAACGGCAAAGTAATCCTTGGTCTTTCAGGCGGGGTGGATTCCTCGGTTGTTGCGGCACTGCTTCACAGTGCCGTTGCAGACAGATTTGTTCCAATCTTTGTAGACAACGGTCTGCTTCGGGCAGGGGAGAGGGAAGAGGTTGAAAACACCTTCAAAGAGCATTTCAGAATGGATCTTGTAACTGTTGACGGAGAAGACCGATTCCTTTCAGAACTTGCGGGAGTTTCCGATCCTGAACAAAAAAGGAAGATCATCGGCAGGGTATTTATTGAACTGTTTGAGGAAGCCGCGAACTCTATTCCCGGAGTTACACATCTGGCGCAGGGTACCCTGTATCCTGATGTTATTGAAAGCGTAAGTTTCAGAGGACCAAGTGCTACCATAAAGAGTCACCACAATGTGGGAGGACTTCCTGAAAGAATGAATCTAAAACTGCTTGAGCCTCTCAGGGAACTGTTCAAGGATGAGGTAAGAGAGCTGGGGACAGAGCTGGGGCTTTCCCGGCGGATGGTTTCCAGGCACCCGTTTCCCGGCCCGGGGCTTGCGGTAAGAATACTTGGCCCTGTAACCCGGGAAGACAGAGATCTGCTTCAGAAGGTCGACAGTGTGTTCATCGATTACCTTCGTGAAAAGGGTCTTTACGATGAGATATGGCAGGCTTTCAGCGTTCTTCTGCCAATCAGAACTGTGGGAGTTATGGGTGATGAAAGAACCTACGACCGTGTTGTAGCTCTCCGGGCAGTAACCAGCACAGACGGTATGACTGCCGACTGGTACAGAATGGATCCCGCCCACATGGCTGCTGTTTCCAGTCGTATAGTGAACAGGGTAAAAGGGGTGAGCAGAATTGTTTACGATATCAGTTCAAAACCACCTGGAACAATCGAATGGGAATAGTCTGCAAAGGCTTCTATATCGTAGCGTAAACACAATTCAAGTGGGCAGCGTTAACAGTTTGTGCAAGATTCCGGGTTACATGAGTTTCTGCACCCGGTGAAGGGAGGGGAAATGAAGTTCAAAGCAGGTTATCAGGCAAAAGATTACATGGGGATACTTGCCGGATCGGTTCTTTTCGGAGTTGCTTATTCCTGGTTTCTGTTTCCGTTCAGGATCTCGCCCGGCGGGGTAGGCGGGCTTGCTCAGATCCTCACGCATGTTACCGGAATTTCTGAGAGTCTGTGGATGTTCGGGTTCAACATTCCACTGTTTGTCATTGGATATATTTTTGTCGGAAAGCAGTTCGGTGTCAGAAGCTTTGCCGGCATGCTCATGTCAAACTTCATGTGCTGGGTTTTCGATCCTTCTCATCTCAGCATAATTCCGGGGGCGGCGAAGCATGTCTACAATATAGCGGCTGCCGGTGAGCTTCCCAGACTTGCCGTGTTTCTCAGCGGATCGTCTGAAATGGATATTCTTCTCGCTTCCATAGCAGGTTCAACTCTGCTGGGTATCGGGCTTGGCTTTATTTTCAAATTCCGGGGATCCACAGGTGGAACGGATATTCCTGTGGCAATTCTAAAAAAGTACACAGGAGTAAGTATAAGCACAGGTTACTGGATGGTGGAGAGCCTTATCATTGTTCTGGTTGGTGTTGTATTCGGCGATCCGAAACTGATAATCTGGGCATATCTTAACCTGTTCCTCACCACAAAGATGACCGATCTTGCAGCTGAAGGAATGCCTTACGTAAAAGCCAGCATGATAATCACAAGTAAACCAGACGAGGTCCGTGATGCAATTTTCACAAGCCTTAACAGGGGAGTGACATTCCTGAAGGCGGAAGGCGGCTACGAAAGGAAGAAGCAGGATGTTCTGTATGTGTGCGTTCACAGAAGGCAGGTCATGGTGCTGCACAGACTGGTAAGGGAGATAGATCCTGATGCCTTCATTGTTCTTCATGACGCATACGACGTGATGGGTTACGGATTTAAGAAAAGAACCCTTACTTTCTGATCATGGCCGGTCTGTTTGATACCCACAGCCACCTTTCTCTGGAACCTCTCTGCGGAAATCTTGAAGGGGTTCTGGAAAGGGCATTCAGTGCCGGGGTGGAAAGAATCGTGGTTCCTTCGGTTTCCGCAGACAGCTGGAACGTATGTTCAGAGCTTGCATCTCTTCCGGGAATCAGTTGCGCTCTCGGTGTTCACCCCTGGTGGGCTGAAGACGGTGTGGACACTGATGAACTCCAGAAAAAACTGCAGGAAACCGGCGCTGCCGCAATAGGGGAAATAGGTCTGGACTGGAAGACGGAGGTTTCCAGGCACAAACAGTACGAAGTTTTCCAGAAGCAGATTGAACTGGCATCCACAATGGACATTCCTGTTGTTCTCCACTGCAGAAACGCTTTCGAAGAGATGCTTCACCTGCTTGAAGAGCACAGTGTTCGCGGGGTTATACACGCATGGTCAAGAGGACCTCAGCTTATGAAAAGATTTCTCGATGCCGGTTTGTACATCTCCTTTGGAGGGGCTGTAACTCAGCAAAGAGCACTGAGGGTTCGCGAAAGTGCCAGTCTGGTTCCCATGGATCGTTTTGTTTTTGAAACAGATTCTCCATCCATGAGTCTTGCCGGAGTACCTGCAGGTAAGTCAGAGCCTGAACACATTGTTCTGGTTACACAAGCCTTTGCACAGCTCAGAAAACTGAACCTTGAGGAAGTACAGCAGGCAGCATGGAACAATTCAGTGGAACTGTTTGGAGAACAGGATTGAACAACAGATTCAAAAGGGTCGCAGAATACTACGGACAGGAAGGCTTTGCCAGGATTAGAAATGCCAGAATACTCATTGCCGGCCTCGGAGGAGTGGGAAGCCACTGCGCCGCAGCTCTTGCCAGAACAGGGATCGGCAGCCTGGTTCTGGTGGATTTCGACAGCATTACAGAATCCAGCCTCAACAGGAATCCTGTAGTCGCCGGAGAATCGGTCGGTATCTCCAAGTCAGAAGCTCTGTCGAACAGTCTTCAGGCTTTGTGCCCCGACACTGAATACATCCCTGTGGAACTGTTTATTACGGAAGAGACCCTTCAGAACCCTGGATTTCTGAAAGGCTCACAGCTGGTTGCAGACGCCATAGACAGCTTGAATCCCAAAACACAACTGTTGCAGTACTGTGTACAGAAAGGTGTACCGGTTTTCAGCAGTATGGGAGCCTCAGGCAGAAGCGATCCGTCCAGAATAAAGACCGGAGATATCAGTGAAACAACTGGATGCCACCTTGCCAGAATGGTGAGAAAGTACCTGAAACGCAGAGGAATCTCAACAGGTGTTTCCTGTGTGTGGTCAACCGAGCAGGCGATAAAGCCCCTTCCACCAGACGAGAACGAACCGAGACTGGACACCAGGGGAAGAGTAAGAAACACCCTCCCGGGGATCATTACAATGCCCGGTATCTTCGGCTACGCACTTGCTCAGATGGTCCTTGACAGCATTGCACAAAAGCACTGAGTCAGATTCAAGTTCCTGCGGGTCAGTCCAGCAGGGAAAACCGGAGTTGTCAGAAAAGTAAGACCGTAACAAGGGAAGCAGAATGCCACATTCCATCCCTGCCAAAGGATCTCAGGTAGAATTGTTATATGCGGGAGAACGAGATAACCAACTGCCAGAAACTACACAGTATAACTCGACTCAACCTATCCCATCCATAAGCCAGCATAGGTATACAAATGTACACCCCTCCACAACAACCACTCTTCTTGACATAGCCCATGCATCCTATAATCATACATCAATGGAATAGTTTATTGGTATAACTCGACTCGACCTAATCATTGTTATAAGATAGGAGAAATTCGATCAAGTCATATTTCCGATTTGATAATCTGGTAATCAGATTAGCTTACTCAAAAATCCCGCAATGGATTGTATATCCTTGGGTTGATCTTATTCGACGAATAATAAGAAAACCGGAAAGGAAGCTGGCCTACACTAACCATCTGATAATGCTTTCCCTTCACAATAGAGGTTTCGACAGAGCGAAGAAACTCGAAGAATCAATTCAGAATAATCCAGAATTGAAGGCGAGACAATTATATATTCTTGGTGATTTTCAACCTTCTGATATCATACATTCAGGAAAGTACATGGAGATTTTGGTTGATTCCAGAGTAACGAATCTTGCTTTGTTCCTTTTAACAGGGATTCAGGAAGCTGAATACTGGATGGCTTCTCATTTTCCTGATTTTCAATTCCGCTCAACCTTCTTCTTCATGCATGATACCGGTCCCTCACCCTTCAATGCAAATCTAGGCGACATTTACCTTAAGATTGGTCATTACCAGCAAGTTGAGAACGATCGAGAACTAGTTCTACATGCCATCATTCACGAACTAACCCATATGTATCTGAGAAATGAAATCGGTTTCAGGATTTGTAATTCAGACTTCGGGATCAGGAAATTTTTTGACGAAGGTTTTGCCCAGTTGTGTGGCTTTCAATCAATTAGTGCTTACCAGAGAAAACTGGCTCATGCAAATGTTGGTGCTTCTTTAGTATTGAGTACCGGATTGGATAACTTAAAAAGCAGAATAATTAATTGGCAACAGACCATTTTCCAGCAGAAGCATTTCCCTTTATATCAGGCGTCCCTGTCATTCATCGGATACTTAGAAAATATTATTGGCTTCGACAATCTTCTTGGTCTATTCAAAGACGCGGACTGTGAAACAAATTTTCGGAATTTGTTTAGAGAAAAGACAGGATCTGATCTGGATGATCTGCTTGTTTCCTGGTCCAACTATCTTGTTGAGATTGAGATTGAAAGTGGCGAAGAATTCTTTACTATTACTGAAATTGAACGGAATTCCCCAAGCACACTAAGAATTGGATACAAATCTGACTACCCTCTATATCCTGTTAAGGATATTCTTGTTTATGATAAAACGAATAAGCAGTTTCCAGTATCAATCACTAGAAAGCAAAGATATCAGACAATGGGAAATTTCGATATTGAGTGCAAGAAGGGCCAAAGATTGAATATTACAATAGCTTACGATGATCATTCTCAGCAAATCGAAATTACAAAGTGCGTATAAATGTTTGAGTTGTACATAAAATGGTCTTATAACAACTAAATTCAACAGAACTGCGGCTCCTGTACCAGCACTCATGTTATTGCAGTCTGCTGATTTAGAGCGTT
>QNDR01000069.1 GCA_003646025.1 Candidatus Fermentibacterota bacterium | reverse complement strand
GAACGGCTGCAAAGCGCGCCGATTATCGTCAAATAGCGCTGCTATTCTTCTCCAATCGACACGCTTTCCATCTCGTCCGTGAGGCGCTACTACTCAATGTCTATTCTCGGACAGGCTCCTAGGTTGCTGTATCAGAAAAGGCAAACGCGGCACAAACAAGCGGCACAACTGGTAAAAACTTCATAACAACCTTCCCCCACATAACGGATAGTATTTTAAAAACCCCACACTACTATAATCTCGCATGTGCACTCAGAACAGGTAGATGCTTAGTATCCCCCAATCCCACTTTCTACGGGAATTATGAGCTGTGCATATCAGCTTGATTGCTCTCAAGCAGCCAGCGCCAGGCGGGAACAACTTTGATCTCTTTTCCCCTGTGATGAATCAGCTCATCCTGGTTAACTGTAATTATTGTTCCTCTGTTACAATTCAGATTCTCCATAGCTTCAGCGATTCCGGCGATCTCCCTTCTCCTGTTGTGTTTATCAAGAGCGAAGGTTACCTGAATAAGATGGATAACGGCACTGCGATCCAGGATGACAAAATCACATTCTCCTTTTTCTCTGTAAAAATAGATATCCTGCCCTCTTCTTTTCAACTCCAGGAAAATGAGGTTTTCAAGATTGTTCCCGTTGTCTTTAGAAAATGAGAATGAAACCACATTTCTTAGTTTGTTGTCTATGGCGTAGATCTTTTTAGGACGCACTCTCTGTTTTTTTACACTGTAGTCAAAAGAGAACAGTTCAAACAAAAGATATGATTCCTCCAGGTAGTGAATGTAGTTTGTCAGTGTGGTAATGTTACTGAAACCCAGCGGTATTTTTAAAGAGTTGTAGCTTAAGTCCTTCGTGAAATTACTGAAGAGATAGTGCGAGAGCTGCTTGAACTGCCGTACATTTCGAATGCCGTGTCTGGTAATTATATCTCTGTAGATAATGTCGTCGTAGGTTCTTTTCAGGAATTCCGGTTCTTTGTACAGTAGATACTCCGGGAACCCCCCGTTTTTTAGAAAGTCATCAAAATGAACGAGAATCCGTGCTTTTGCTTCCGTAGTTATCTCACTTATAACTGTCCCCTTGAATTCAAGAAATTCTCTGAAGGAAAACGGAAACAGTTTAATTTTTACATAGCGACCTGTAAGATGAGTGCCGAGTTCCGAACTCAGAAGCTTTGCGTTTGAGCCGGTGAGAAATACCTTGTATCCTTCATCGTGGATTCTTCTAACAAATCTTTCCCACTGGGCAATGTTTTGTATTTCATCCAGAATAATGTTTTTTGAAGAAGAGCGTTTGTGAAAAGCAAGCATCATAGTCTGGAAATCATCCAGACCGAAATCAAACAATCTTTCATCATCAAAGTTCGCAAAATGAAAATTCTCAATTTTTTCAGAAAATTGCTTAAGAAGCGTTGATTTACCCGCCCTCCTGACACCTGAGATTACAACTATTCTCGGATGCTTCAGATACTTGTCAAAATTCACATCTCTAACTGTGCCTGAAGATCTCTTGAGAAAGGACTCACGCTGATCGTTAAGAATCTCTTCCATTCTGGTCAAATCCATGTCGTCTCCTTAGTTGTTCACTATAATGTACCATATTTTGCCTAATATGTCAAATACTAATTTACATTATTCCGAATGATAGCAAACTATGATGTACCACTCTGGCAAATGCAGCAAAGATACAGAAAGCCTTTTCCAGGAGGAACTGATAGTGAAGGTTGAGAGGATGGAATTACTGGGGAGGAGATTGTTTACGGAAAGGATGCTACCTTGACAAAAGTATATGATAATCATATACATTAAACATGGTAAAACCAAGAGATATGCTCAAAGATTGTACCGGATTCGAATGGGATGAAGGCAATGCAGCGAAGAACTGGAAAAAGCATTGTGTTACCCAGTCAGAATGCGAGCAGGTGTTCTTTAACCGTCCATTTGTTCTGCAAAGGGATAGCTCACATTCGGAACACGAACCACGATTTTACGTGCTTGGACAGACCGATATGAACAAAATGCTTTTTGTTGTCTTCGTTATCAGAAGCCAGCTGATCAGAATCATATCGGCAAGGGACATGACACAAACAGAAGAACGAAGGTTTCAAAAATGAAAAAGAAAATACCCAGCTTTAAGACTGAAGAAGAGGAACGACAGTTCTGGCAGACCCACGATTCAGCAGACTATCTGGACTGGAAGAGTGCGGAGCGAGTAACCCTCTCTAAACTTAAACCTTCAACAAAAACTATTTCCCTCAGATTACCGGAATCCATGATTGAAGAGCTGAAGCTTCTGGCAAACAAGAAGGATATTCCGTATCAATCATTGCTGAAGGTTTACCTTGCTGAAAGGCTGGATTCTGAACTTGGGACCATTAATGCAACATGAAAAAAGCCCCCTGATTTCTCAAGGGGCTTTGGCGCCTCGAGGAGGACTTGAACCTCCGACCTAGTGGTTAACAGCCACCCGCTCTGCCAACTGAGCTATCGAGGCATTGCGCCGAGCGGTAATATCGGAATCACACCGTGTTTTGTCAATAGAAAACCCGGAGGATTAACTCCGGGTTTCCTTTGGTACTTCAGCCGTCTATATCTTCACAAGATCAAGGGTTGTTGAGGCACCCTGGTCATCTGTGATCACAAACACATAGTGACCTGCTGGAGAGGAAGAATTCCATGTCCAGGATTCCTGGAAGCTGTCGCTGACTATCTGACGACCGTGCATGTCGAAGACAACCACAGATGCGTTCAGGCCAGGTGTCTGGATGGTAACTGCTCCGCAGAAGGGATTGGATGACGGAGTTACGGTAATATCCTGAGTTTGCTCTTCAATGCCTTCTGTAAGATCAATTTTGTAGATCTTGTCTGCATCAATGTCGCTTACCCAGAGGTATCCTCCGGGGTCGAGAGCCATTCCCCTTGCGTTGGCTATCATGGTGTTGGGAATGTAGTCAACCATTGTGTTGTTGGTATCGTAGCACTTGATACAGATGCTTGTGTTTTCGGAAGCGACCCACACAAGGCTGTCTGTTGCATTAAACGCAATATCACATGTGGTACTGAACCCCATCATGTAGGTGAAGTCTTTCCTGGTTGTGATATTTGGAAGGGTGTAGTAATAAATTCTATTCTGATTTCTGGATCCGAGGAAAACATAGTTGCCACTGGCGCTGAGTCCCGTCACCGACGAGACAGGGTTTCCTCAACCACCGCACATATCGACGAAGCCGATATATGAGCCTTCGGGTGTGTATTTGTAAACGTAGCCGTTCGTGTTGTACCAGCCTCCGCACAGAACCATGTTGTGGGTCTCAGAGTAAGCAAGCCCGGTGGGGACTGTTGTAACAGGGTGGGTAAAGTAGAAACTGCTGATCACTGCCCCGGTTTCAGGGTTCAGTTTGTAAACACTGTCAGTTACAGCATCCATGGCCCAGAGCGAACCGTCTCCCCATGCAAGACCTGATATGTTCGTATCAGGAGCGTCCAGGGTAGCTACGATTGCTTTGGCTGATGCTGCAGCTGCTATAACGAAAAGCAAAAACAGTATCTTGCGCACAGCGCACCTCCTTTAGAATAGATTGTGGATACACCCAAAGGCTATCATACTATGTTTCTTGAAACGAGACAACATACACCGTATGCAGTGTTTCAGATTGTGCATGACTAGAATAGAAGTGTATAAGAGTAAACTCTTTAGGATTAATATGCTTTATGTGATTAAAGGTTTCCAAGCACCAGAGTTACCGGCCAGTTTTTTCCTGTACAGAAGAGGGCGCCGTTATTGTTCAGAGCAATTCCGTTGAGCACACCTCCAGAGGGTGGTCTGACACTTCTTAGTGTGATGAATCTTTCCACCATGCCGGAAACAGGGTTTATGAACAGAATTCTTTCCGTTCCCCATTGATTTGCAAGAATCAAACCATCAACATATTCCAGTTCATTGAGGAAGTTCTGCGGTTGACCGTTCAATGTAACTGAAACGGAATCAATTACGGTGAAGGTTGAGATGTCTCTGAACCGGAGAATTGAACTGCCGTCACTCTGAGCAAGGTACTCTCCTGCGTTGCAGATACCCCAGCCCTCTGTGTTAAGAAACAGTTCATCTTTAATTTCCATGGTCCAGGGGTTTATCAGATATGCTGTGTGCTCTTTCCATGTGAGAAGGCAGACTGTGGAGTCGTCGATAAATGTGAAACCTTCTGCGAAGACTGAATCAGGGAATCTAAGCAGGTTCAGGACTTCACCGGTTTCAATGTCTGTTCTTCTGAAAGAGGACTGACCGTATCTGCCGGCGCTTTCCCAGAGATATCCATTGTGGATTTCAAACCCCTGTGTAAACGCGCCCGGGTCATGGGGAATCATCCCTGTGACGCCAGGCGCTGCGCATATCAGTAATATCAGTGAAAGAATTATCGTCTGCTTCCGGAAGAAGTATCTGTGGAACCTGTTCCAGTGGAACCAGAAGAGATTCTTCCCGAGTCTGATCTGCCTGTTCCCCGCTCCTGGGTTTCAGTCTGAGTTGTTCCGGCGTTTGTGTACCTCTCGGTGAACCTCGCAGCTCTTGCAGCAACAGCATCAGCGGAAGGTGAGGCAAGTGAAGACGCCTGTATTTCGGCGTTAACCCATGCTACTCTGTCGAGGGGGGCAGGGTGAGTCTGCCAGAAACCGGGACCGCTTGCGTGTGTGAGCTGGCTCATTCTGGTAAGAATGGAAGCCAGTGCCGCAGGGTCATAACCCGCTCTTGCAAGTATGTGCACCGCGAGGCTGTCTGCCTGTTGTTCTGACTCCCGGCTGTAACCTCTTGTGACAAGGTTCATGGTTATGTCATCAACAACATCGCCGTAGTTTTCAGAGAGCTCCTGAACCTCGCTGCTTCCCAGGTGCTGTGCTCCCTCGTGACCAAGGGTGGTCCATGCTGAAGTGAGTTTTGCTTTTTCAACAGATTGAATCCCGTGTTGAAGCGCTATGTGGGCAACTTCGTGGGCCAGTATTGCTGCAAGCTCGTCTTCATTCTGAGCAAGATCGCAGAGCCCTTTGTTAAGGAGAACAATACCTCCGGGACATGACAGAGCATTGATTGCAGAGTCGTCCAGAATCATGAAGTGCCACCCGCCGTAGGTGAAAGGCATGGGAGAAAAACCGGCAGCAACAGCACCAATTTCATTTACGTAGGATACGGCATCCCAGTCGAACATAGGTGTTGCAGTTGAGAGAATATTGGCAGCTACAGCACGTCCTATGTAGTACTCTTCCGTGGCAGTTATCTCTCTGTTGGCATCATCGAATGCCTGGTAAACTGTAACCGCGCTTTCAAGCTCATCGCTCTCCAGAGCATCAGTGATGTCGCCCAGACCGAAGGCAACCATTGAAATCAGCAGCAGTGCTGTCATTGTGTGCCTCCTTCAAGAAGAAGACCTTCTGTAAGAAAAGTCTGTATCGCAGACGGATCTACTGTGATTGCTTCAATGGCATCGACTTCGTTCCACGGAAGGTTTTTCCCTGAAGCGTATGAGCTCTCCACATCGCTGTTGAAACCTCTGCCTGCCAGCATTATCATGTCACTGTCATCGGTACCCTGCGAGCCTTCAGAGAGAACGGCACCGGTAAGTGAAGTGGTGTGAACCCAGCCTGTTGTACCACTGGCTGTTCTTACACTGTACCAGTCTCCATCCTGGTCAAGAATATCCACCACAGAACCGAATGCCAGCTCACCAACAGGCTGTGCATAAAAAACCGGAGTGGGGAAGATGTGCTGTTCACGGATCATCACCGTTGCATTTCCTCCCACTTCAATATCTGTATCCTCTGCGAAACTGCTCAGTGTTGCCAGAGCAAGGACCGCTGCGAGGAAAGCTGAACCCCTCATTGTTCCTCCCTTTCAGAAGATGAAACTTAAAAGCCTGTGAATACTGAATATATGCAAAGAAACTACTTTGATGTAAGAACCCAGGTTCCATTCCAGTCGTCAGGTGTTCCTGTTTTCATAAACTTCCTGCACCTTGCCGCCATTGTTTCTGAAGGCGGGTCTTCTGTGTTCCTGCTGAAGAATTCAAGGGCTGCCTTAAAGTCTCCGTTTCTGTAGAGCCTTAACCCTTCGCTGTAAGCGCTGCCGAATTGAGTCTCACTGAGCATTGGCTCCCAGATGGTAACAGGCTTTTTCTGGCCCACCACCATTACAGTATCTATTTCCCTGCAGATGAAACTGTCTGGAAGGGCGTTTCTGGTTGTACTGGAAATCAGTATGGGGGTGCCGTAAACCTTGTTTACGCCTTCAAGCCGGCTTGCCAGGTTTACATCGCTGCCCATCATAGTGTAGTCGAATCTCTTGTCGCTGCCCATGTTTCCCACAACCATAGGTCCGCTTGCAAGACCCATTCTGGTAGTCAGTGGAGGAAAGTTGATCTGTTTCAGTCTCTCATTGAGCTCTTTGTGTTTTCTCTGGCATTCAAGAGCAGAGCTTACTCCCCGGGCTGCGTGGTCTTCAAACTCAACTGGAGCTCCCCAGAAGGCAATTATCGCGTCACCTTCAAATTTGTCCACAGTTCCGCCACTGGACAGAATAATGTCTGTCATCTCTGTGAGGTAGATATTGAGAAGCTTCACAAGTTCTTGAGGATCAAGCTGTTCACTTATGGTTGTAAACCCGGCAATATCGCTGAAGAATGCCGTCATATTCTTCTTTTCCCCTCCCAGCTTCAACATTTCAGGGTGGCTTGCAACCTGGGAAACAATTGCAGGAGAGAGGTACTGTGAGAAAGCAGCTTTCAGAAACTTCTTGTCCTTTGTGGCATACCGGTAGGCCACCACAGAACTGGCAAGAAGTGTAAGAATACCTGAAGTGACGGGAGGAACTGCGGTTACCCACACATCGCCGTATTTAAAAGCGGCGAGGCTGAAACCGGTAAAAATCAGAATAGCAGACAGCCCTGCAAGCGATGCCGGTATTACCTTTGGAATAAGAGCGAGAGAAGCTGCCACGCACAGACTCAGAAGAAGGGTCAAGAGCACTGTTACCGCAGTACTTTGCGTTGCCACATGCCTGCCGGAAAGAATGTTGTCTACAGCGTTTGCAACCACCTCTACTCCTGGACATCTTGCAGAATAGGGCATGGGCTTGAGATCCATCAGGTCGGATGCAGTATATCCGATCAGTACTATACTGCCGTCCAGGTCGGAGGGGTGGAAAGCAGTTGTGTCTCCCGTCATTGCAGACAGGATATCTGCAACTCCAACGGTTCTGTATGTTCCAACCGGCCCGGCAAAACGAATCTGCATTTCATGGTTGTCTGTGAGGGGGATGTCTGTTCCAACTGAAACCAGGCTTCCATTATCGACAGTTACGGTGTTCTCGCCAGAGTACAGCATTGCTATCGCGAGAGCAGGCGAAGGGACCACTCCTGTTTCAGCAGGGAAAAACAGAGGGAGTTTTCTAAAAATACCGTCTTTGTCCGGTGTTGCATAAGGTGCTGCAAGAAGGGCCGCACCTTCCGCAATAGGTGTAACAGGCGGGGAGGCGAATCTGTATCTGTCGGTTTCCTCAGAAGAAAGGCTGAGATCTATCAATGCGTTTGGTGGTATTGGCTGACCTTCCTCTCTGCCAAGTCCTGTGATGAACACGGTTTTGCCCAGGCCTGCCACAGCTCCGAAAACGCTGTCTTCACCGGCGGAAAAGGTTGAGCTTGTGGAGAATGTTATGTCGAAGTAAACGACTTCTGCGCCTGAGCGGTAAAGAAATGCCGTCATGTCTGACCATATCTGCCTGGGCCACGGCCATCCCAGCCAGTTCATTGATTCAAGAGATGCATCATCTACGCCTATGATTACGATATTACTGTCGGCTGATGCTGTATCCGGGAACAGGTTAAAGCGCAGGTCAAGTGTAAGCAGTTCCAGGTTACGGTCAAGATGTACCGCGGTTACGGCAAGTGAAAACAATGTTGATATACCGGCTATGATAAATATCAGTTTTTTCATGATACACTAATATAATCCAGCAGACGGTTAACGCAGAACAGGGTGCTGAAAGTATATTCCAGTCCAATACTATGCAGAGTCAGGAGGTGTTGCAGGATGGAACTGCCTGTTGTGGCCATCGTAGGCCGTGTGAATGTTGGCAAGTCTTCGCTTTTCAATAGATTAATCGGCGGAAGAACCGCTATTGTGGATAATGAAGCAGGAGTTACCAGAGACAGGAAGATCGGTACAGGGGAATGGAACGGCGTTAACTTTATCGCCGTTGACACAGGTGGACTTTCTCCCGGAAGTGATGATCCATTTCAGAACGCAATTGTGAAACAGGTTAACCTTGCTGTGCAGGAAGCGCAGGTTATTATCGTTCTTGTTGACGGTACAGAGGGCGTACACCCGTTTGACGAGGCTGCTGTTGAGCTTGTAAGAAAGAGCGGTCTGCCATGTCTGCTTGCTGTAAACAAGATAGATTCCGCCGACAGGCTGGGTCTTGAACACGAGTTTACCTCGCTTGGCCTCGGAAAACCGTGGCCCATAAGTGCAGCACACGGGCTTGGTGTGGGGGATCTGCTTGACGAGGTTGTACGGGACCTTCCAGTTGTTGAGAACCCTGATTTTGATGGGATTTCAGTAGCGGTAATAGGAAGACCCAATGTGGGGAAGAGCTCCATTGTTAACCGACTTCTCGATGACGAAAGAAACATTGTAACACCGGTGGCAGGAACAACAAGAGATTCTATCGACTCCTACATTACACTGAAAGATGTCAACTACAGACTTATAGACACCGCAGGTCTCCGCAGGAAGGCCAGGAAGATGGAGGACATAGAATTCTACAGTACACTCCGTTCCTGGAAGAGTGTTGGCAGTGCCGACGTGGTTGTTGTTGTGCTGGACGGTAACGAATACCCCACAACTCAAGACCTGAGGCTTGCAACAAGAGCATGGGAGATGGGGAAGGGGCTTCTTATCTGCGTGAACAAAGTTGACCTTGGTCTGGACAGGCATCTGTGGATACGAAGTGTCGTTCAGCGGTTTCCCCTGGCTAAATGGATACCGATATTCTTTACCAGTGCTCTGGAAGGCAAGGGTATGGGCAGGCTTCTTCCCATGGTGCAGTCTGTTGCCGAGCGAAGAAAGGCACAGATTTCCACAGGAAAGCTGAACAAACTGATGAGAGGTATTGTCAACGCTGTTCAACCTCCTTCGCCAAAGGGAAAAATGCTGAAGTTTTTCTACATTACCCAGGTAAAAGACACACCTCCAGTTGTTGTTGCGTTTGTTTCCCGGGCGGACCTCATTCCGGATAACTACAAGAGTTACTTCGAGAACAGAATGCATGAGGAGTTGAACATGAACGGAGTTCCTCTTAAGATAGTCTACAGAAACAGGGAGCACTGATGAATGCGGCTTTGTACATACTTCTGGGTTTTCTAAGTGGTTCTGTTCCCTTTTCCTGGCTTCTGGGAAAGCTGAAAGGTGTTGACCTCCGAGAACACGGTTCCGGCAATCCAGGTGCCACAAACCTGCTGAGAACCAGCGGAACGGCAATGGGTGTTGCCGGTCTTGTGCTTGACGCGGCAAAGGGTGCGGCTCCGGTGTATTTTGCGGTATCAGCGGGAGTTCAGAACGCATGGCTCCCCAGTGCGGTTGTTATTGCCGCCGTGTGCGGCCATGTGTTCATGCCCTGGTTTGGTTTCAAAGGGGGAAAAGGCGTTGCAACTGCTCTTGGTGCTCTTCTTGTGCTTTCAACCTATCCTGTTCTTGTGGCACTGGGCCTGTTCATACTGCTTCTAGCCTCTTTTAAAATGGTTTCTCTTGGAAGTGTTGTTGCAGGAATATCTCTGCCCTTTCTCGGTATTCTCTTCAACGAATCCATGTATGCTGAAATAGTGCTCAGCATCATTGCGCTTGCAATTCTAGTTACCCACAGGTCAAACATATCTCGGATAGTAAACGGAACAGAGAGGAAAATCGGCAAAAAATGACCGTTGACTTTCTGCTGATGAAGAGTCTTGTAGACAAAGACCTCAAGGTCAGATACAAGAGAAGTGTACTGGGCTTCCTGTGGTTTCTGCTCAAGCCGCTTTTCAGCATGGTGGTTTACACCATTGTTTTCACAAAGATCATCCGTTTCGGCGGAGCCATAGAGCATTTCTCGCTGTTTCTTCTTACAGGTCTTCTGCCCTGGAACTTCTTTGGCGCCTCTCTTTCTGCTTCAACCAAAACCCTGCTTGACAACCAGAAACTCATCAGATCCATCTACTTTCCACGGGTTGCCCTTCCCATCTCTGCTGTGATTGCCAACGCTGTGCACATGCTCATGGCCATGGGCGTTCTGGAGATACTTCTTGTGGCTTTCGGGCATACACCGGGGCTGTCTCTTCTGTTGCTGCCTGTTGCCGTTGTTTTTCTTGCGGCAATGACCAGCGGATTTGCCATGATGATCTCTGTGGGCAATGTGTACTACAGGGATGTATCACAGTTTCTGGAGGTAATTCTTCTTGCATGGTTCTATGCAAGTCCTGTGATCTATCCCCTTGGCGCCGGGCTAGTTCCAGAACGAATGGAAGCTGTTATCAGGTTCAATCCTGTTGCGGGAGTGCTGGAGGTGTTCCATTCAACAATGTACTACGGTACATGGCCCGAACTGTGGGCCTGGGTATCTATGACCGTTTGGACGGCGGTTATTCTGGCCGCGGGTCTTACCATCTTCAGAAGGATGGAACCGTCTGTGGTAAAGGAGTTGTAGAAGTGACAGTGGAAAAGGGCCTCGTTCAGTTCTCTGATGTGTGTCTTGACTACAGGCTGTACCGTGACAGGTCTGTAAGCATCATGGAGACCATCCTGAACGTGTTCGGCAGAAAAACCAGCCGTGACTGGTTCAGAGCACTTGACCACGCTTCGTTCCAGATATCTCCAGGCGAGTCCGTCGCTCTTGTAGGGGCAAACGGAGCAGGTAAATCTACAACGCTTAAACTTCTTGCAGGAATTTACAGTCCGTCAGAAGGCGTGGTAAGAACATCTGGAAGAATCGCTTCACTTCTTGATCTGG
Organism: Candidatus Fermentibacterota bacterium; assembly: GCA_003646025.1. Taxonomy (GTDB): domain Bacteria; phylum Fermentibacterota; class Fermentibacteria; order Fermentibacterales; family JCC-6; genus Sabulitectum. The sequence continues at coordinate 2,905 of QNDR01000069.1, read as the reverse complement.
GTGTCGGCTTCCATCCGGAACTCACCGGTGCTGAAAACATCTTTCTCAACGGAGCCCTTCTGGGATTTGATCAGAAAAAAATGCGTGAGCTTCTTCCGGGAATCGCGGAATTCTCAATGCTGGAGCGGTTTATGGACACACCTGTAAAGTACTATTCCTCCGGTATGTTCATGAGGCTGGGTTTTGCTCTGGCAACCAGTGTAAACCCGGACATTCTTCTTATAGACGAGGTTCTTGCGGTTGGTGACTCCGCTTTTCAGGCAAAATGTTACGACAGAATATTCGGTTTCAGAGAATCGGGAAAAACAATAGTGTTTGTAAGCCACGACCCCGAGGCAGTTCGAAGACTGTGCACAAGGGCAGTCTGGCTTGATTCAGGCAGGGTGAGAATGGACGGTCCTGTAGACGATGTACTGGGTTCCTATCTGGACGCCAACGCCGGCAGGCTTCAGAACACAGCTTCAGCAGCAGCTCCCAGAGAGTGGGGTAACAGGGAAGTGTTTTTCAGTCGAGTTACATTGACAGACGGAAGCGGAATACCCAGAAGAACATTCAGACAGGGCGACACCGTGAAGGTAAACACTGTTATTGAAACCAGGGAAGGCAGGTCCGTTGACAACATCATTCTTGGTTTTTCGATTCACCGTCCTGACGGGGAAACTGTTCTTGCCTCAAACAACCTCGAGAACGGCGAACCTCTTCTTACAGTGAATGGCACCGGGGAAGCCGTTATTGAAATAACACCGGAGATCATTGAGCCCGGAAACTACCTCCTTTCCATCTCACTCACAGGAAACAGTACAGACTACCACTGGCAGGACTATTTCTATCCCATTTCACTTCTTGGTGAAAGAAAAACCCCTCCTCTGAGAATGAGCAGCCTTAAGGTGGCTGAAACTTCAACTGAAAGCTGACCGACAGAACCTCAGCCATTCCTTATCTCTTCCCTGAAGCATCGCAACTGCAGACTGTTCCTGGTATCTTGACACACTTCAACTAAGCCAACATACTGCACAGAGATGTGAATAGTATTCACAAATACTGTATTGCATCATGTATATGCTTATTAAAAACTGATAGGGGTAAAATGTGCTTTCTCAGGCGAGTGGTATTTTCATTCCCGATTGCAGCGGTTCTTTTTCTTTCGCAGTCTTCCACTGCAGGCTGGCTTGAATTCGGAGCAGGTTGCCCCGAGGGCTCTCAACCTGTGGTTTATCACAAACAAACAAACAGCGAATTCATCTGCTTTGATGTTGAACTCCAGGGTCTTCAAGCCGATACCGTTGTTCACGATACAACAGAATACATCAGGTTCAACAACAGCCCGGGAACTGTTCCCATGGATTCAACGGGTTTTCCCGAAGTGCCGGTTGTTGCCTGTTTTGTTGCTGTGCCTGACAACACAGACCTTGAGCTGCTCTTCTCTGCTTACTGCGACCAGACCTTTCATGGCCTTTCTGTTTACCCTGCTCCTCTTGATTCGCTGGTTACAGACAGCCTGTCAACGCCGCATATTTCAGAGTATTTCAGAAAGAACATCGATGCCTACACTTCAGCCGACTGGTTTCCGGCAGATATTGCCAGGATTGCAGGAGAATTCAGGCTTCGTGATCAGCGGGTTGCTGTGGTTGATGTATACCCTGTTCAGTATCTTGCGTCTGAAGACAGTATCAGGGTCTGGAGTGACATTGAAGTAAAAGTCAATTTCCAGGGAACTGATCCAGTCTGGAACCAGGCGGGGCTTGGCTATTACGACCAGATCATTGGCGACAGGCTTATCGGCTATGAACCCGACCCCGATCCAATTCCAATGGGATTACCGGCAGGAAGTGTTTTCAGGCACGAAAACACTCTGATCGAACCACCATTTGTTCCGGACTATGTGATAATTGTTGCCCCCGGGCTTGATGGGTCTTTTGTGGATGATTTTGCAGCTTACCGGGCAGCCCTTAACGGTTTTGATGTGCTGATAGCAAATCTCACTGCTGTTATGGACGGGTATGGAGGTTTAAGTGAATATGTTACACCAGACATTATACGCGACTACACCGAGGCCTTGTGGAACTGGGGCACACCGGGAGACAGACCAACCTATCTTCTGCTTATAGGTGATCATGAAGAAGTAAGTTGTATGTCATACCCTTACCGCCTGCCCACAAAAGAACAAGGTTCACCGGAAGGATACGCTAATGATGAATGGCTGGTTCTTTTCGATGAGCCCAGAGAGGTTATCTCCGGTCTGCCGGATATGATTGTAGGAAGATTTCCGGCAAGGGATACTGATACGTTACAGGATATGTTTGATCTGATCGAGTCGTACGAGTCAGAGGCCGTACCTCCCTACCCTGAGAATCTGGTTAACCGCAGACGAATCACAAGGCTTGCCGGGACAGACAATGATGGTGCAAGTACATCTGATACCTGGGAGCCTTCAGTCGGCTGGACCGACTCTCTTCGTACATGGATGGGATACGAGTGGGACAACTACTATTGCGGAGACGGTGAAGACACATACTATTTGAATCCTCCCAACCCCGACGGCAGCAGCATGACCAGTGACGACTGGGTGGATGCCTGCAACACAGTATTTGAACGAGGGTCTCAGGTAGCGTTCTATTCTGATCATGGGGATTTTCACATGTTTTCAGCCGGTCTGAACTGGATACCTCCGGTACCCGACAACTTTGGAGCACCGTGCTCTACATTTGATGATATTGATGTGCTCGAACTTACACCTGACGGGGATCACTGGACACCATTTGTGCTTATGCTTTGCTGTTCATCCGGAACCTTCAACCATACAGAAGATGAGCATGAAAACATCAACATATATCGGGGATTGTGCTACGATCGGCACGATTCTATTCCATACGATTTTCACAGCGACTGTCTGGCAGAAGACTTT
>QNDR01000068.1 GCA_003646025.1 Candidatus Fermentibacterota bacterium | reverse complement strand
TCTCATACGAACACATCCTTTCCTGACGGTACCCATATCTATGGATGAAGCTAATATCATCCATTACTTTTATATATATAAGGAAGTTCTGTGAATATCACAACCGAGCCGGCGGTGTTACCTGAAAGCTCTAACCACTTTTATGGAACAGATGGGCTTTTGCTTCTTGAGGATGGTCTTAGTGCTGATTCTGTGGTAATTCTGCTTATATCGGCAGACTCACTGCAGGAACAGAGGCAGCTGGGCATAGTCGACAGATACGGGAATGCGGCTTGTTTCACCGGTGAAGAGTGTATCTTAAAATCCCGTCAAATTATACCTACACTGGCAAGGGGACATCAAATGCCTTGTAGATTTCTCTCTGCCGCTTTGTCAGCGGAAACAGTATCCTTCTGTCATCAATCACCTGTGTTCTCAGCTTCTCCATTGTCTTGATCAGATCTTTCATCGTCATTGCCTTGTACAAATCATTTTCCAGCATTATCCGGTGAATGTGTGAGCCGAGAATAAGTGAACCCTACAAAGACCTTGCTTCCCATTGCCTGTTGAGAATGCACACGCAACCGACCCAGTCCAAGACTGTTTTTCAGGCGCAGGAAACCCTTCTCAACAACATCCTTGTCTCTGTATATCCTGATGGCTTCTGAAGCATCCTCACGGATGTTTATTGTGTAGCCGCTTTCATGCTTTGATGACTTGCGAATGATCAAGTAGTCTGACTGTACCGCAAAGTCGATTCTTGACTGCAGTGGCTTTCAGGTCATTGTAAAACATGTGAACGCGGAATCAGCGGGTATCTGTAGGCTGTAAATGCCCCGGTTCGTTGGTAAAGCCATGACCACCGGCAAGGTTTCATGCAATAAGTACATCATGGGCCATATCCCAGTGATCTGCAGGGAGATGTGGAGCAATCACCGAAACAGCGATTTTCGGGGGCAGTGTAACAAGAAAAACAAACAGAAGAATCCTGCTGATACCGATATTCCTGATGCTGGTTGATAATCCGATCATTTCCGTCCTCGTCCATCATGTCTGCCTAGGGTTCTGGAAAAGCTGCGGGACACAACTTTTGCAGATTGAAGTGGATTGTAGATGAAAGACATGTTAATAGCGCATTCCCATGTACAGGTGCAGGATTTTGCAAACTGCCGAATATCCTCTGCAACATCCGATTTCAACATAGCCGGAATATCATAATCGTGTTCCCGTACATTGCCGATAAGCTTGTCTTCCAGAATTTCGCAGGGGAACAGATTTCCGTTCGCATTCAGCACAAAGAATCGTTTTACAGCATAACAGGTAAAACAGTGTCTTTGAGTTGTTTCAGCTTCAATTACCTTTTCAACAACCAGTTCAGTAAGAGCTTCAAGAATTCTGGCTGAAGGATGTCTCGCAACTCTGAAAACATCTGCTATCCGTTGATTAACCGCCCTGTATTTTTCCAGGTCAGGCTGCATCAGTTGAGGATCTTCAGGATTACCACGGATGTACAGTACGGCGATGGAATCAAAAAGCCCAGTTGAGTGAATATTTGTTACAAGGTCATCTATGGTATCCTGGGTCTTCCTGCTGAAAACAATGTTCGCTTCAACAAAGAAGTTGTCGTAGCTTTGTTTCATTTTCTGGAGGAATCCCGCAGTACGCAGCGTTTTCTTAAACCCACCTGGATGTCTTCGGATCCTGTCATGTTCCTCTTCCCATCCGTCAAGGGATATTCCTATTCTGAAAAAAGTATCAGGATTCTCACCGAAAATTCTGCTGAAAATTTCTTCCGTTTTGTCTGGAAGAAATCCGTTTGTAGGGATGGTAATGTATTTTGCCTTTGACTTATGGGAAAACAGAGAAACAATTTCCGGCAGATCCGTTCTCATTGTTGGCTCACCACCACACAGATTTACCAGAAGCATTGGCGGAAGCTTGTCTGTGAGTTTTTCTATCTCTGCCAGGGAAAGTTCTCTGTTGTCAGGATTTTTTACTTTCCTCCAGTTGAAGCAGTGTTCACAGGCAGCATTGCACCTGTCAGTTATTTGAAAAATCATGTAGTTGGTGTCTCCGCCCCAGAATCTTCTTGCCATTTCCAGAGGATTAACCATCTGTGTGACCTTTCCTGCTTAAAAGACCGGAGGCGAAACCGGCTATAGCTGAATTAGAGGTAAGATACTGCATGAAAAAAACATACGCAGCGAAGGCAAAACCTTCTTGTCCAAGTACAGTCCTGAGCATTCTTCTGTGATGAATTACTTTTATCAACACAAGGGCAACCAGCGATAAAGCGATAACAGATGCTTTCGCAGGAAAGAAAAACAGACCGATAGCAGAAAAGATCACAGCAAAAGTAATCACTGCTGAAAGAAGAAAGCCTGCATTGCGATGGCTGCTAAACCATGATTTATCCCTGTAAACTTTTATGCTTTTGGAGCCTGCAAACATTTTTGAACGGGTAAACATCTTTTTAATAACAAGCCAGGTGCTTGGGTAGCAGTGATGAAAAGTGAGCTTTTCATCATAATAAACCTGATGGTGTTCAAGGATCTTTGCCGCAAGCTCGTGGTCTTCAATGTCTGCCCCCTTGAATAACTCATTGAATCCTCCAAAACTCAGAAACAGTTCGCGGTCTATTGCGCCAAGAGTTGAACTCCAGCAGTTCACCATTCCTGTTCTTACCCCACCATAGTGGCATGCCTCTTCTTCATCGTACAGCCAGAACCTTCCAATTCGGGTGTTTCTGAGAGGAGGAAACGCCAGTTTGCCGAACATGGCTTTAGCCTTGTTCTGTGTGAAGTGTTTGTTTATCAGCGCAAGCCCTCCGGGATCAATTGTGATGTCTGTGTCTGTAAAAACAAGCACACTTCCCTTTGCAATTTTCGACCCGATGTTTCTGCTGGCGGCAGGTCCTATGTTGTGCTCGTTCCGGATTATTATGCAGGGGTAATTTCTTGCGATATTGACAGATCCGTCGGTGGAACAGTCATCAATAAATATCAGTTCAAAGTCATCGAATCCGTTGGAATAGATTGAATCGAAAAAATCCTGAAGCACCGATTCCTTGTTGTAATTCACGGATATTAGTGAGAGCACCTGTAGATTCCTTTCACACAAAGCATCCGGCGGCTTTCGCCAGCGGAACCACAAACGATAATGGGATTACAGGGTGGATAATATACCGAGGATTGATTACCTTTGGCATTGTGTCAAACAGAGAGGTTGCAACATGTGCGGAATTGCCGGAACAGTCTGCCTGAATTCCAGACTGAGAAGTGTGGATATCGACCAGGGCAGAGCGATGACATCGATCCTTCGTCACAGGGGTCCCGATGATACTGGATTTCTGCATGATGAATTGTGTTTTCTTGGGAACACCAGGCTCAGTGTCATAGACCTTTCAGAGCAGGCGAGTCTGCCAATGAGTAACGATTCAGGAACTGTCTGGCTTGCATACAACGGAGAGATAACAAATTTCAGGGAACTGAAGAAGGAATTTCGACTGACTGAGAAATACAATTTCAAAACATCTTCGGATACGGAAGTTCTGCTGCATCTGTACCAGGAACTTGGTATAGAGTGCCTGCAGCACCTGTCGGGAATGTTTGCATTCTGTCTGTATGACAGGAAGCTGAAAAAGGTGTTTATAGTCCGTGATTTTTATGGAACAAGGCCACTGTTCTGGATGGTGTTGAACGACAAACTGTATTTTTCAAGCGAGATCAAGTCTTTTATGGAGCTTCCTGAATTCACACCTGAAGTAAACAGAGAAGCAGTATTTCACTACTTTTCTCTGGCTTACATTCCAGGAACCCTTACCGCTTTTCAGGGGGTTAACGAACTTGATGGATCTCATCTTATTGAGATCGATCTGACGAAACCGTCGTATCCGATACCTTCAGAGTACTACAGAATCAGGTTCAATCCTGACTATAGTATGACTCTGAATGACGCTGAAGAAGGGTTTTACCAGGCAATTCTTGACGCAGTTGACAGAAATCTTATAGCAGATGCTGCAGTTGGAACAACACTCTCGGGCGGGCTTGACAGTAGTTCAATCCTTGGCTTGGCACGCGTTCTGGGCAAGGGAAGTGAACTGCATTCGTTTTCACTGAAGATCAATGAAAAGAGTTTTGACGAGTCTTCCTTCCAGAGGGCTATGGCAGAGTATGCAGGTACAATACACCACGAGATTACAGTGAATCCCGATGATGTAAAGAACAACCTGTTCCGTCAAATGGCATACATGGATGAGCCAATCGGTGACGGCTCCGCCATACCTTTTATGCTGTTGTCTGCAGAGGCACGCAAATACGTGAAAGTTCTGCTGTCCGGCGAAGGTGGAGATGAAGTATCAAATGCCTATGAAACCCACATGGCCAACTATATTTCCAGGAGGTACAGAAAATATGTGCCTTCATTTGTTCGGAAACTGAATCTGCATATGGCAGACATGCTACCTGTGTCTTTCAACAAACTCAGTTTTGAATTTCTGGCGAAGCGGTTTACCCGTGGAGCAGAACTGGCTGCACCTGAGGCACACCTTTACTACAGGCATGTTCTTGACCGGGTGGAAAAGCTGAATCTGCTGAATTCTGCTGAAGGCTACCCTCACACCAGTGTTTTCTTTTCCGAACTGTTCGACTTTCTTGATTATCCTGATGAGCTGGACAGGCTTTCCCACATCGATATGAAGTATTTCTTTATCGGAGACCTGATGCAGAAGAACGACCGCATGTTCATGGCAAATTCTGTGGAAGCCCGCTTTCCGTTTATGGACAGAAAGGCAGTAGAATATTTCTCTACCATTCCGTCAAAGTACAAAATCAGGGGGCTTACGAGACGCTACATCGAGAAGAGAGCCATGAAAAGGGTATTGCCTCCTGTTATCAGACGCAGACAGAACTATGGAATAGAGCTTCCATACTCGTTGTGGTTTGAAGACTCTCTGGCGCAGCTGGGACGCGATCACTTCACCAGAGAGCGGGTTGAGAGAACAGAAGTTCTCAGATTCAACAGCGTAGACCGGTTGTGGAAGGATCATCTTGCCAGAAGAAAAGACAACGGAAGAGTACTCTGGAGCTTACTGAGTTTTATGATATGGTTTGAGATGTTTGTGTACAACAGAAATTTCAGAGACTACCTTTGATTCAGCACCGGCTTGTTACTCAATCGTCGCTGCAGGATTTCCAGTTTCCACCTGAATCAGTTCAATGATATAGGTTCTGATTTTCTGGTACTCCTCTTGAGAAAAATCCTCATTGTCTGAGAAACTGCCTGAAAGTGCTGCAAACAGGAATTCTTCACTGTAAACAGGGCCATCTTCCACGGAAGTGACTGAGGACACAGCTTCTTGAATGCGAAACATAGGAACACAGCTGGTTCTTGCAATTCCTGCCGACCAGACGGCTGTTGCGGAATAAATGGCTGTTATCACGAAGAAAAACAGAATCTGCAGAGTTACTCCTGCTCTGCTGATGAATTTCTTAAAAACAAGGTTTGCGAAACCAGCGAATGCAAGGGATATCCATATCCAGAATCCCCAGAGAACGGTGTGCTGGAACCAGTAAAAAGGGAAGGGAAAAATGAATATACTGAAAGCAAACGCACCGAATCGTGAAGACCCCGGGGATTTTTTACAGAAAATTACCGCTCCTGTTGTAGCGATGGCGAGAACGCAGACAACAACAGGATCTGGGATCCACTCTACCGGAAAGGGAAAGCCTGACATAATGAAAGCGGACAATCCGTAAAAATAGTTCAATCCGAGATTTAGCTGGCCAGCATCAATGGAGGCACTGAAACCAGCCAGATACCTCAGAAGAACAAACAGAATTCCAAGGGCTGTCAGTTCCAGCCAGAGCTTTTTATGAGAGATGATGGTTTCCTTCAAAGATATGCCTCTGGCAAGAACACTCCACCCGGGAAGTACCAGGGCATAGAATACACCGGTGTCTTTGGACAAAGCGGCAAGAATGGTAAAAAACACTGTCAGCAGATGGAGTTTGTGCTGGTGCCTGATTTGGGAAAAGGAAAAATCGTATGATAGAAGAGATGCTACAGTAAAAATAGTTACAAGTCTGTCACTTCTGCCAATTATCCGCTCCATGGACATGGGCTGCGCTGGATGAACTGCCCATAAAACAACAGTAAGAACTGCAGTCAGCAGCCCGAACCGTCTTTTTAAAAGAAAGAAAACCATGGTGTAGCAAAGCCACGACAAGAGCATATCTGTTAGGTGGTACAGGTGAGCATTAGTGCCCCATAGTGTGTAGTCTGCCAGTACAGAAAGGCTGTACACCGGTCTGAAAATATCCCATCTTGTGGATTCCATCACTGCCCAGTTAATATTCGCATTTCCGTGAAACTCAAACGGAACAATGAATCTGGTTACAGTTTCCGCCCCGAAGGGAGTATTGAAAATACTCGGAAGAGCCGTTGTAACAAAAATGGGATAGAAGGCAACAACAAGAAGTATAATTATTGTGTTACGTTTGATCAATTTGTGTTACCCCCATTTTTGGTTTAATAAGTTTTTTCATTCCACCGAATCCCAGTTTGAGATGATGCAAGGCAAGAACAGACAGCAGAATGGAAAACAGATTCATGAAACCATGATCAATAACAGCTACTGTAAAAGATATATTCTCTGAAACGCCAAGCCCTGTCATCAGTACAACCATCGTCCCTTCATAGACCCCCACACCGTTTGGCGTGAGGGGAAGTATTTTGGTAACCGTGGAAAGAAGCATTACAAAAGCAGTTTCAGTGAGAGAGAGGTTTACTCTGAAAGTAACAAGAAGAGTAAAGAGAGTAAGAATATCAAACAACCACACCATTACAGACAGTGCAAGAACACAGACCACCTGCTCAGGCTTTTTCTTTATCAGACCAGCCAGCTCTGCTACGGAGAACCTGTGTTTTCTTAAAGGGCCTATTAGAAGTTTCTGGAACATGCCGGGGCGAAAAACAAACAGCAGACCGGTAGAAACAAGCAGAAACACCAGGATCAGCATTGCAGTGACATAGGACATGTAGCTTGCAACAACAAGTTTTGAAACAAAAATAGTGCTGAACAGTGCCAGAACAAGAACGGCACAAAGATCCACAGCCCGCACCATGAATGCAACAAAGGTACCTGAAGTGTAGTTTAACATTCCCGTTTTGTGCATGTACAGAACTTTCGCAGAGTCTCCCAGCTTAGCCGGGATTACATGATTTGCCAGGTCTGCGATAAGTTCGATGCTCATTGCTCTGAGCAGCGTTGATTTTACATTCATGATATGCAGAAGCTTCCTGAAGCGAAGTCCCCTGAATACCCATGATACCGTGTAAACAAGAATCAGCGGGATCAACACAAGTGGATTGACCTGCTGTACACTTTGAATGAACTGGGTGTAACCCACCCGGGACGCAATAAAAACAAGTATTCCGATCCCGAGCAGTGCAGAGAACAGATGTATTGCCCCTTTGCCGATGTTGCCGTTCTTAATCGAATACATAATATGTTAAGCTTGTCTGGTGGATTGAATAGATCCTTTCGTTGTTTGCTTGTTCGTATTTTTCTCTGTCGAATCATACAGTCTGGAGCAGAATGTTCAAAGTCAGTGTTGTTGTTCCTGCTTTTAACGAGTCACAATCTGTCGAACACACTATTCACAGCATTCAGGAGCTTTTTGCAAAGTCAGAAATTGAAGGGGAGATTGTTCTTGTTGATGACGGTTCCACCGATGATACGGCTGCTCTGGCACAGTCTGCAGGAGCAATGGTTGTAAGTCACCCCGGCAACCTGGGCTACGGTGCTGCTCTTAAAACAGGTATTGTAAAAGCCAGATTTGATACTGTTGTAATAACCGATGCCGATGGAACATATCCCATTGATATGATTCCCGTTCTTCTAAGCAGGATGCAGGAAACCGGTGCCGATATGGTGGTTGGATCCAGAACCGGTATCGATGTGGCAGTTCCTGTAATAAGAAAGCCTTTCAAGTGGGTTGTCCGCCGGCTTGCTCAGTACATAGTGGAAAAACCAATTCCAGATTTAAATTCCGGGTTGAGGGTTTTTAAAAAAGATATGGCTCTCCGGTACCACCGGCTGTATCCCAATGGCTTTTCATTTACCTCGACGATCACAGTAGCATCAATGTGCGATAGTTTCAATGTGGAGTATGTGCCGATCAATTACTACCATAGAGCCGGAAAGTCAAAGATTGTTCCAGTTGATTTTTTCGCGTTTGTGATGCTTGTTCTCAGGTTGTCTGTACTTTTTAAGCCACTCAGAGTTTTTGTTCCGGTGGCGGTGTTCTGCTTCTCCGTGGGTTTCCTGAAGTTGATTCACGATGTGATCATGGCAGTAAGTATTGCAGGTAGCACAGGTACAAGCCTTCTGGTTATGCCTGTTGTTTCTTCCACAGCTATCGCTTTTCTACTGGCATCTCTGCAGATTCTTCTTGTCGGAATGGTGGCTGAAGCTTTGGCTAAAAGGGGTTTTGTCGCTGACAGCATGGTTGAAAGAAAGAACTGATTCATGTGCGGGTTTGCCGGAGGTCTGCTGTTCTCGCAGAGAGAATTTCAAAATACAGAACTACTCAACCGTATGGGGTCGGTTATTGCGCACAGAGGGCCCGACAATCAGGGTTTAACCGTAAAAGGGCCATGCGGGCTTGTTCACCGCAGGCTGAGTATTATTGATCTCAGCTCCAGGGGAAATCAGCCCATGAGCAACGAAGACGGTTCTGTCTGGATCGTTTACAACGGTGAGGTATACAATTTCCTGGAGCTTCGGAAACGGTACGATCTTGATTCCCGGGGGCATGCATTCAATTCTGCAACAGACACAGAGGTGCTTGTACATCTCTACGAGGAAGTGGGAGAAGATTTTCTTAAAGAACTTAACGGGATGTATTCCATTGCACTGTGGGATGACACAAGAAAAAAGCTTCTCCTGGCCCGGGATCCCTTCGGAATAAAGCCTCTTTTTTACACATCGACGAACAATGGATTCTGGTTTGCTTCAGAGATAAAGTCACTTCTGGAAGTGGAGGGTGTAAACAGGAAGCCATCACTGGAAGCTCTTTATCACTACCTTTCCTACAACTATGTACCGGATTCGTTAACTCCCTTTGATAATGTACACGAACTTCTGCCGGGAAGAGCCATGTGGATCAACTGGGAAACCGGCGAAAAGCAAGAACACTGCTTTTTTAACTACGACTACACTGAAGACGCATCTGTTACCTCAAAGTATGCGTCTGTGCACAGCAGAGAGCTTCTTGAAAGGGCTGTGGAGCGCAGGCTTGTTGCCGATGTGCCTGTTGGGGTCATGCTGTCCGGGGGGATGGATTCCAGCGCACTTACTGCTCTTATGGCGAAGATCAGGGGCAGAAGCAACTTTCACACCTTCTCCATAGGATTTGATGACAGCAGTTTTGATGAATCAGAGTATGCAAGAATTGTCGCAGAATCAGTTGGAACGATACATCACAGTATCCAGGTTACACCTGGGGCTGTGGCAGACCTTCTTCCCAGGTATCTTGCTCATATTGATGAACCCTATGGTGACGGTTCCGCAATTCCAACATGGCTGCTGGCAGAGGAGGCCTCTAAGTATGTTACAGTTTTGCTTTCAGGGGAGGCGGGAGACGAAGTTTATTCCGGTTACGATACCCATGCTGCGTACAAGGTTAGAAAACTCTACAGAAGATCTGTTCCAGCTTTTGTAAGGCACTGTGTTGGCAGCGTTGTATCAAGGCTCCCTGTTTCACACAGGAAGCTGAGTTTTGAATTCAAGGCGAAAAGGTTTGTTAGAGGAGCGGAGTTTGATGTTCCCGGATCACACTTTTTCTGGCGAGTTGTTCTTTCCGAAGATGCAAAGCTTCAGGTGCTCAATTCCCCTGGGCGATTTTCAGGATTCGGAGAGTCTTCACGGTACTTTTCAGATATTTTCAGCAACTGTAAAACAGGGTCTGGCCTCAACAAACTGCTGTGTATAGATACACTGTGTCATCTTCCCCATGATCTGATGATAAAGAATGACCGAATGACCATGGCTCATTCAATAGAAGCGAGAGTTCCTTTTACTGATGTTGAACTGTTCCGTTTTCTTGCTTCTGTTCCCGCTGAAGTCAAATTTCCGGGAATGCGCAAGAAGCATCTGCTGAGAAATTCCATGAAAGATCTGCTGCCCGAAAGCATTGTAAACAAGAAGAAGGTGGGTCTTGAAATGCCTTATTCCAGCTGGCTGAGAAACGAGCTGCGTGATGTTGCCATGGAGTATCTGAACCCATCAAGACTGAACAGTACAGGTTTGTTTAACGGGGCTGGTGTTGAAAAGCTCTGGCTGCAGCATGACAGATATGAAGTTGATCACGGCAGGGCTTTGTGGGGTATTCTGAATTACATGATGTGGTATGATCTGTACATAGCTTCCACAGATTACAAAAACTACATCAATCCCGGAGTTGTTCGCCGGTGAAGCGCCGGGTAACTATTCTTGGAGCAGGGCCTGCGGGGTTGTGGGCTGCACTTTCTCTTCTGGAAAAACACGTTGAAATTGAAGTAACTGTGCTCGAGAAAGAAGGTTCACCGGGGGGGATTACCGGAAGTTTCAGATACAGAGACCTTGTTTTTGACTACGGCAGCCACCGGTTGCACCCTGCAACCAGTTCAAGTCTTATGGGCAGAATCAGTGATCTCCTGGGTGATGACCTCCTGAAGCGGCCGCGCAACGGAAGAATCTGGCTGGAAAAGAGATTTATTTCGTTTCCTCTGAAACCGGTCGATCTGATTTTTCATCTCCCGTTTTCTTTTTCATTCGGTGTTGTTCTTGATTCACTGACTTCTGTGTTTTCAGACAGAAGCGAGGGGGTATCGTTTGAGGATACACTAAGAAGCGGTCTTGGAAAAACCATAAGTACAAGGTTCTATTTCCCCTATGCCGAGAAGCTCTGGGGTCTTTCCCCTTCGGAGCTGTCGCCTGTGCAGGCAAAAAAGAGGATTGCCTCTTCAAGCATAGGAAAAATGATGAAGAAGGTTCTTTCTTCTGTGCGCGGTTCCTCCGTTAGCAGCGGGTATTTTTACTATCCGGTGAACGGATTCGGCCAGATTGCCTCCAGGGCAGCAGATTCAATTGTTGATCTCGGGGGAAAAATCATGCTTGATACGGAAGTTGTTTCAGTTATCCCTCCCTCCGGTAAACACCACGGAACTGTTGTTACCGCAGGTGGAGACAGAATTGAGACAGACTTTCTTTTTTCTACCATACCGATATCTGATTTCATGCGGTTTCTTGACCCTGTTCCGCCGCCTTCTGTAGTTGAAGCTGCAGGCAGACTGCTGTTCAGGTCAATGGTGTTCTGCTTTGTAGAGGTACGGAAAACCCAATACACCTCTTACGATGCCCACTACTTTCCCGGTCTTGACACCTGTTTTTCAAGGCTTTCAGAGCCGCGGAACTACAGCAGCACAGATGAACCGCATGGTAGAACAGGGTTGTGCTTTGAGATTCCGTGTACAGAAGGGGATGGTGTGTGGTCTCTTGATGATGATGGTATCTTGAAACTGGTTCTTGATGACCTGGCTAAAACAGACCTGCCTGAACCGGAGGTAGCAAGCTTTGTTGTGAAAAGGAAGCGAAACATCTATCCAGTTTACGACCATGCTTTTTCCCTGAACCTTGGTACAGTAGAAGAGTTTCTGAAGGAATACAGTCGGATGGTTTCTTTTGGACGGCAGGGTCTGTTCGTACACGACAATACGCACCATACTATGGAGATGGGAGTTGCTGCCGCCGATTGTCTTTCTGCGGATCTACGCTGGAACGCAGAAAAATGGGCAGATTACAGAGAGCTTTTCAGTTCCCATGTGGTTGTGGATTAATGGAGGATCCGGTGGTAAAGAAAACAGGCAGACTACAGGTTTACACAGGTAACGGCAAGGGTAAAACAACGGCAGCTCTGGGGCTGGCGGTAAGAGCTGCCTGCTCGGGAATGAGGGTTTACATAGGTCAGTTTATGAAGGGACAGGATTATTCGGAGATGTGTCTGCCGGACAGGTTTCCCGAGATAACAATGGAACAGTTCGGCACTCCGGAATTTATCCTTCCCGGAGAGAAGCCGTCTGCCAGGGATATACAGCTGGCGGAAAATGGTTTGTCCGCAGTGAGAACCGCCATGCTCAGCGGTGAATACGGTATGGTTATTGCTGACGAAATCTGTGTCACAGCGTATATGGGGCTGGTAAGCGAAGAACAGGTTCTGGAACTTGCATCGGTAAGACCGGGTAATGTAGAGGTGGTGTTCACCGGCCGGTATGCCGGAGATGCCGTAATAAAAGTTGCAGATCTTGTTACAGAGATGATAGAGATAAAGCACTACTTCAACACAGAGAAACTGTCAGCTAGAACCGGAATAGAAAACTAGGGAGGATCCATGAGAACCGTCTTTTTACTTTTACTGATTATCGCGGCAGCGGCAAGTGCCCAGGAGGTTGACCCGCCTCGTGACAGCATGGACTATTTTGTTGGAGCTGGCGTCTGGATGCCGGGGCTTCTGAACGATGGCAACAAACTTGAGGTCGGTCCTGTTCTCATGCTGGGCGCAGAAACCCCCATGTCACAGGGTAATCAGTTCAGACTTGCTGTTGGTGGAGGGAAGTGCAGTTCAGAGAGACAGCATTTCGATGGAATAACCTCTGTAATGCTTAATGTTGCTTACAGAGAGTACCCGTTTTACAGACCCTATGCCGGTGCTCGTGGGCTGGAGCCGTTTTTTGGTTTCAGTGCAGGCGGAATAGTTGCCTGGGATTCTGTGGCAGAGAATTTTGCAAATGTTGAAGAATCTACAACCACCGGCGGCGTTATTGTTGGTGTACATGTTGGAACCAGGTTGAAATTCAACGAGAATACTTTTTTTGACATCACCATCGGAGGAGACTGGGTTCCTGTTGGTGGCGATCTTGCCGGGGAAGCAGACAGCGATCTCTCCGGGATAAAAATTCTGGGAAGTCTTATTTTTTAAGTACAGACGCGCCCAGCTGGCCGCATGCTCCTGTAACCTCTCCACCCCTGGAGCGTCTGAGGGTAACGGCCTGGCATCTGGGGTAGAGGTAGTCTATAAATTTCTGAGTGGTCTGTTCTGAAGGTTGACGCCACTCAAGGTCAGGAACGGCGTTGTACACCAGCAGATTGATTTTGCAGGGAATGTCTTTTGAATAGTCCGCAAGAGCTGCGGCTTCCTCGAGTGAGTCATTTGCCCCTTTAATAAGACAGTACTCGAGGGTAACTCTTCTTCCTGTTGTTCCCGTGTATTCCAGCATATCCCGCTTCAGTTGTGAAAGACTTATAGCTTTTGCCGAAGGAACCAGCATTTCTCTTGTTTTCTGAACGGCACTGTGAAGAGACACTGCAAGGCCGTACTGCTTCTCCATATCCACAAGTTTCCGAATTCCTCCGGGAACTCCCACAGTGGACACGGTAATCTTGCGCTGCCCTATGCAGATGCCTCTGTCATCGCTGATTATCTCAAGAGCATTTCTAACCGCATCCCAGTTGTCCATTGGTTCACCCATTCCCATTAGAACAACATTGCTAACTCTGTTCTCTGAGCTTGCGGCAACTGTATAGAGCTGAGAGACGATCTCGTCTGCTGTCATGTTCCCGTGGAACCCTGCCATACCTGTCATACAGAATCTGCACCCCATGCGGCATCCGTACTGGGTGGACAGACACACGGTGAAACGGGGCGGCTCCGGTATCAGCACCGTTTCCGCCGGTCCAGAGGGAAGGCTCAGCAGGAATTTAATTGTACCGTCTTCGGAAGCGATACTGTCTGCCTGTTCCGGGTGTGTGATAGAGGCGGATGACTTTAGAATACTGCGGAATTTCAGAGAAAGGTCAGTCATCTCATCGAAGGATGTTACCCTTCTGTGGTGAAGCCATGTGAACAGCTGTTTTGCCCTGAAAGGCTTCTGATGCAGTTCATCAACCAGCCATGTTTCCAGATCGGAAAACTTCATGCCGAGTATTCTAATCAAAGCTGCATCCTTTCCAGAGGGTCAGGACGAAAGATAATGTAAAAAGCCGCACCGGGCACATTGCCGGTGCGGCATTTATGCACGAAGATCTAGAACGAGTATGAGGTTTCGAAGTGAACGGTATTCTGGGAATGGCTTACGGTTATTCCAGGACCAAACGGATTGACCATCTGGTCTGCGTTGTCGTTTGTCTGTGTGTTCTCAAGACCGAGTTCATACGCAAGGTCAAAACCCAGATCTCCCAGATCAAGACCGTATCCAAGGGTCACGTGTTTTTCAACAATTGCCGGAAACAGCGGGGAAAGGTACTGATCCGAAACCGGGCTTTTGCCG